>PWQX01000141.1 GCA_003556605.1 Spirochaetaceae bacterium | reverse complement strand
GCTCCCCTGCCACGAGACGAGAAATATGCAGCTTTTTTGCTCGAAGCAATGCAAGGGAAAGGGATGAATACGGTATCTCCAACCGAAGAAATGACGATGAGTGATTTGTTACCATTCGTTTTTCAATGGTTAGGCACCGAAGAGGGAGAGTGGATAACCGCCCGGGGCGTTTACTTGCAGTCGACTAGTGAGTTCGGTGATGCAACTGGCTTTTTTGTAGTAGTTGCCGAAGTATATCTTCAAATGGAAGACGAAATCTCGACAACCGTAATGGACGATCCCTTGTGGATTGGTTACCTAAGAACAGCAGAAGACAATATGGACAGATACGGAGTCGAGATACTGTCAAAGTTCATCGAGCTGATGAAGTATCGAAGTATCACGAGGACTTCCGAAACGTGGACGTTCTAGCTAATGGAAGTGAAACAATAGATCTGAGGCAATCCTGTCTACGAGAGTACAACTGACAAGGTATAAGACCATCCTTCCCCAGCCTAATTCCCAAGCTCCGGGTTGAGATCATGGGAACAGCTACTCGGTACAAACTGCTTCGACAGACGAACAGTCCAGCACAGATCATCCATCAGAAACTACGCTACCGGGCCATACTCATAGAAGGCTAGATCGAGATGTGGAGCTTTCTGTGGCAGCAGAATGGCAGCAACTTTTTCACCCTATTGTAGGAATTGCTGGGCATCCCCGGGAACTGCTTAGAATGACGAACATTTTAACCATATACAATAAAAAGACTTATAGGACTTCCCGGGAATCGTAGGGAATAGTACCAACCGGCCTTCTAAGCCGTCGGTCGAAGGTTCGAATCCTTCTGGGCGCGCTACTTATGATTGCGGCTGAGCACACCTATGAGAAGGAGTTCAGCCGTGATTCGGAGCAAAAAAGCCGTTGCAGCAGGGCCGGGGCGAATCGATGTCAAACCGACCCAGATTCCCGAATCAGTCACGTGCTCGAGCGTTCACATCTTCGAGCTTGCGCGCACCTACCGCAAGGCCGTTGCTGTGGCGCTTGAGAACAACCGGCGCGGCGAAAACCCGGGCCGACAGCTACCTTGCACACGGATACGTCATCACGCTCGCAAACGTAACCTTAGAGGCGTTCGCTAACGACTCTTTCGCGTCTACCGGCGAATATGCGCGGCACAAGCGGCTGCGCGCCGGCGAGATCATCGCGATCCAGCGTCAAAGCGTCCGGAAGAGCACCTGCACGTGCGCGCGGTCAGGAGCGTTGGCTTGACAAAGCTGGGGCGTAATAGTAGAGTTTTTGTAGGGCTTCTGGTTGGAGCATAGTGGCGGGAAAATTATGGCCGGCTGGGAGGAGGATTGATGGAGTTCCCAAGTATAGTTGTTGGTGGTTCGCACACACTTCACCGAACCGTAACAGAGGATTATACGGCCGGAAACTACTGGAGCGACGCGGAGCTTGGAGAGCTGCTGTCCACGCCCGGATTAATATCAATGATGATAGAGGCTTCGGTCCATCTCATTGATTCTCACCTGCCTAAGGAATTCATGTCGATCGGGAAAAGCGCTGCCGTTCAGCACGAACACCCTTGCGCGCTATGGGCCAACGTGGCTATGACGGTCGAGATTCGAGAGTTCGACGGCTATCATGTCACCCTCGAGATGAACGCGTTCGATGGCTTGGGTTTAGTGGCGCGTGGAACACACGTGCGGTCCATCGTTAACAAACGCTGGATGCGGATTAAGGTGGACCAGCGCGTAGGAACGGAAATATCACGTTATGTGATGTAAAAAGTTTCGAAGTTTAAGCGACGCTTGAAGTGTCCGGGTCCTACGGATGCTATTATTCTGAGCGAGAAATAGATGAACGATGTTGAGAATCTTTCCGTAGCCGGGCACCCTACTGTCCGGTTGGTAAGGTGTGCCCGTTTGACATATTCGAGAAGACTGTGCCGCGCAAGCAACATGCTTGCGACTTTTCACTCGATGTGGCGATACCGCGCCGATTGCAATTGCATGTCCTTTGCGCGCATGCACGGGCTTCTGACCCGAAAACCTCACAGATAGGCACAAGAATGCCTTCCCGCCCCGGGTTTAAGTCCGAGAAGCAGCATCCGGCAACTGTGAGGCAGAAGGCATCAGGCCCGCTCTGGGGGTACACTCCCAGGGCCGGCCTGATGAGCCCATAGCAAAGGCGGCTTTCGTCGGTTATTGTGTGTTTCGCCAAGAACCGCATACGAACGAGGAGTAAAATGGCAAACACCGCGCCGGTTATTACTCATCCCCGGTGCGCTGTCCAATGATTCCCTCGATCTCCTGAAGGCTGCCTTGAGCTCTAGCGAGGATCTCTTCCGCCTCGAGTGTGACCTCCTCACTGAATGCTGAGTCCTCCACCGACGGTAGATTGATCAAGACGTTCTTGTGCGCCCCGTATACCGCGGCCTCCAGCGCCTTTGCACCTACCAGAACGTCCGAGCTGGAAGAGTACTGTCCGACACGAGCCACAGTCTTGACCGACTCCCAGGCCTGATCGGCAAGTCTCATGATGTCCAACGGTGTTTGGGTCGCGTTCTTGAGCCCGGCCTGTATCGCCTCATTGCGTGCAGCCTGTTGCTCGGGCGTTTCTCTCGGCATTCCCATTGCTGCAATGTAATCGTTGAACGCATCGGTATCGCGGTCCACCATTGCAGTCAACTCCTTGCGGACCTCCTCCAGCGGCGGAATGGCGCTCCGAACCTCACGGTCCAGGTGCTCGAACTTGCGCTTGCCGTAAGTAAGCCAGCCCACCATGGCGCCCAGCGCTGCACCCATGGCACCCATCGCAGCGGCAACCGAACCGCCGCCGGGAGCGGTGGTACGCGCCGCCACACTCGATACAAACTGCGTCACCGTCTGATCCACCAGTTTGTCGCCGTCGTCTCTGATCATGTACTCGATGATGCGCTCATCCGGCACAAAGGGCGTGATAGACGACAGTCCCAACCGTTCTACTGCCAGCCTTACCTTGGCGCGCTCATCGGTAATCAGGAGGTTCTCGCGCTCAATGTAGTAATCCGCCGCTGCCACAATAGCCTCCAGCGGCAACAGGCCGACGACCTCACTGCCGACCACCGCCACGTTGAGCTCTTCGGCGTCTTTCTTAACCTCCTCGAAGACCTCGTGCGGACCGGTGATCCGGTAGTTATCGAGATTCACCGAGACCTGCGCCAGTTCGTACTGATCGAGATACCACCCAATGCCCTTCAGCGCCTTCAGGCGCCCGGGCTGGTCCGGCCCCCGCCCCTGCTCGCGCAGGTTGAGCGCAATGCGGTGTGCCTGGTTCTTTGTGCCGAGCAGATTGACGTTGTAGGCGATCAGAAAAAAGCGCGCGCCGGTTACCGTGGCGCCGGAACGCGGCACAAACTCGGCCGGGCCGTAATCGGGCTTCCACTCCGGCTTGGTGATCTTCTCAGCAAGGCCTTCGTACTCCCCGGAGCGGATCTGCCGCATCGACTTGCGGTGCCCCTGCTGCTGCGCTTCCTCGTAGAGGTACACCGGCACCCCCAGCTCCTCACCTACCCGCCGGCCGAACTCGTGCGCGCAGGCCACGCACTCTTCCATCGTGACGCCGGCAACCGGCACAAACGGCACCACGTCCGCTGCGCCGAGGCGCGGATGCTCGCCGCTGTGCCGCTGCATATCGATCAGCTCATAGCCGCGCTTTGCGGCCTGAAAAGCAGCTTCAACGATGGATTCCGGGGTACCCACGAAGGTGAAGACGGTACGGTTGGTTGATTCTCCCGGGTCCACGCTCAGTAGTCTGACACCTGGTACGCTTCGCACCGCTTCGGCAATAGCTTCAATGGCCGCCGGGTCGCGGCCTTCTGAGAAATTGGGCACGCACTCTACGATTTTCGGCATAAGCTAATGGTAGTAAAACCTATCTCGCGTTTCAAGCGGCCGTTACCGCCGCTCGCACCGGCCGACAGCCGAGCAGCCGCGAGCTTCTTGAACACCTCACCGCCGCCGAATGGGATTCACGAGTGAAGCGGCGCACCACACGGCTGCTGAAGCAAGCGAAGCTTCGCTTCAGCGCCACACTCGATCAGATCGACTACTGCCCAAGTCTAATCTTGACCGCCAACCGATCCTTCGGGCCGTATGACTCCCAAGTGTTAGTCCTTACAATCAGAGCCATATCGTCTTTCCGAACGGCTGTTTCGGGCAAAGCCCGACGACGCATCGGGCTATCGAGCCACCGATATCCGCTTCAAAGCGCGATTCACACAAAAGTGGTTCGGGGGTCCTCTCGTAATACCCGATTGATTCGATTTCAAGGCCGCGGATAACGCTGCTGCCCCTATGCGTTCCCGGAAGACACTCCCGAGCAGGACGCAATCGCCCTACTTCAGCGCAGTGAAGCGGCCGAGTGTTGTCAACG
>PWQX01000274.1 GCA_003556605.1 Spirochaetaceae bacterium | reverse complement strand
GCCTGCCGGATCGCAGTTTCCGCGGGGGCCGATTTCGTCAAGACCTCAACCGGTTTTGCCCAAGGCGGCGCCACCGTTGAGGATGTTCGTCTCATGCGCCGCTCCGTGGGCCCGGAGATCGGCGTCAAAGCCTCTGGGGGAATCCGCACCAGAGAAGATGCGCTAGCGATGATCCGCGCCGGGGCGACACGCATCGGCACCAGTTCGGGCGTCGCTATCGTCGAGGCGGGCGCGCGCGGCGACGAGAGTGTCTCCTAATCTCGCTGCAGTGCACACCACCACCCGAGGACTCGCTCAGCGCCCTTTTCGCGTATTCTAGATCCTCAACGCGGTCCCGGTAACCGAACCTAAAGCGCGTTATGCTGCTCTTGGCGCGCTGCTCTTACCGGTTCTCTGCAACGCGGCGCAATTCCCGCGAGTACTGATAGAACTCCTGCAGCGACATATCACGAAGGAAGATGAACCCGCGGGTAGCGCGGATCAGCGCACTTGGGTGTTCGTAGAAGTACTCGTGTCCGAGGCACGTAGCCAGTTTGTTGTATTGCTCTACCTGTATCCGCTGCGCGAGCTCAGGGAACGGGCCGTCGTGTTCGTAACTCGGGAACGACGCGTCTTTTTGAGTCAGATAAGTCGACATAAACGCGTGCTGCTGGAGCGTGAGCATGTTAAGCGAAACCGGAACGAACACATCCGCTTCGGCCGGATGGAAACGGTACCAGATGTTTCGGTAGCCGATAATGCGCAAATCGTCCCTGCCGGTTTCGTCCTGATACAGTTTCAGCCCGGCTGACACCGCTTGCATCACTTTGTAGTGCGTGTCCGGACCGCTGGCTTCAGGATCAAAGGCGACGGTGACAACATCGGGAGCCACGTGTGACAGCAGATCGCGCACCGGCACTGCGTCGCGATCTACGGTTGGTTCTTCGGTGAAGATCTCGCCCTTGTAAAACCCAAGTCGCAGATGCTTGACTGCTTCCTGATTCCATCCGAAGAAGCCCCACAGACACGCCGATTCCCATTCCCGGCACATCCCCTTCAGTTGCTGAATATGCGGTAAATCCCTCTTACCCGGATACTGCGTCTGGAAGTAGTTGATCAACTCATCCACCCGCTCGGCCAACTCATCGATGTCACTCTCGTCGAACACTTCACTGAGGTCTCGAAAGAACCGCCGTAACGTGCCCTCGTCTTGCATCTCACCTGAGCGCGCCGCCAACCCGTCGAGGTAGATCCACACATCGTGGTCTCGATAGCGAGCATCGTGGAAGTATCCGTCATCCAACAGAGCGTAGTACCGGTCACGGTTAGAGCTCAGCTGCTCGCGCATGCGGCGACACAGCGAGCACATATACTCGTTCGTCACCGCGTTAAACCCGCTGGTCATGGTTGCAAAATAGTGCGTGTTACTGTGCTCACGAATGTTACGGACAACCGACGGCAGATATCCGAGCATTACGTCGTCGTGGTGCGGTTCGGTGTGCAGGAATCGGGTATCGCGCTGTGTGCGCATGCCTCGCTCAATCTTATGCCTGAGTTCCGCCGCGCATCGCTCATTCAGCGCAGCTACCGATTCTTTGGTCTTCCGTAATACCATAGCGCCGTATTCGTCGGTACGGTAGTCCTGCTCGCTTAAGTCGAGAATACGCTTGTTAAGATTGTAGGCGAGATCGGTCACGATGCGCTCAACTTCGCGCGGCGAGAGCTCCGTCTGTTCTTGGAGCCGGAGAATATCCCGGCGACGAAGATCCTTAGCAGCGCCTCGCGTGAGATACATTCGGGCGCCCTTGAGACACCGTAGTGCCGCTGCCGGAACATTGACGTGGGTGGCGCCTTGAACGGCCTCTTTAACGATCGCGGCTTTGCTCTCCCCGGCAGCCATTATGATTGCAACCGCATCTCGGTTCCACGTAATGGTCTCGAGGCCGATCGTGATTACGAGGCGGTTTCGCGCCACCTCGATCCCTCCTAAGTCGCCTGCAGCCGACGCCTGCGTTTCGTAGTTTACACGCGTCAATCGTGTCGCCGAATGATGACTACCTCCACGAACGTTGAATCCCACGTGCCCGTCAGGACCTATACCACCCAAGAAGAACCCAATACCGCCTAGTTCGCGAACCCGTGATTCATACTCCTCGCACCACTGATCCACATGGCGAATCGCCTCTTGTTCTCTGCGTTCCCGGGCAGTCTTAGGCGGCCGATAACGCAAATCAAGGTTGACGCGACCGGATGACCAGAAGGTTTCAAGATCTTCACCGCCCGGCAGGCCAATCTGTTCGCAGTTGATGAGCAGCGACCTTTGCGGATCAAGACCAAAACCCTCGATATAGTAGCGACGAACATAGTCATAAAAACTGTTATGATGCCGCGGGTTGATCGGGTAGAACTCGTCAATTTGTACAAACCGGAGGCCTGAGAGCTCCGGAGGGCGACTAGCCTCGATACCGAACTGCGCGAGCTCTGTCCGAGTTTGTTGGTGGTCCCAACTCGACAAGAAACGCTTGACTTCACTGATAAAATGCTCCGGCGTCCGACCGGTTGGAAGACAGATCACTCCTTCGGGATTATCAAGAACCCACGCAAGAAACCGCACGGCGGCCAACGTACCGAGCGCCGGAAAATTGTCGACAACAACCACATCGATTTTCTCGTCATCGGGGTAGCGCAGCTTCCGCCTTGAGGCGGTCAGTACGGCTTGCTCTATCCGTGATTCGGCCATAGCATCTTCCTTTGCAGAACTATCCGTTCTCGTGAAAAACCAGTTGGGTCTGCAGGCGGGCGCGCCAGCGACGGCGAGGCAC
The DNA here is from genome assembly GCA_003556605.1 of Spirochaetaceae bacterium. Lineage (GTDB taxonomy): Bacteria > Spirochaetota > Spirochaetia > DSM-27196 > SLAA01 > B1Sed10-166. The sequence continues at coordinate 13,634 of PWQX01000274.1, read as the reverse complement.
TGATCCTGGTTCGGTTTTCGGGTACCCCATACGCTAACCGGTTTTCCGCTGCTGCTCAAGCTCGGCGTACCGGTACAGCAGACTCTCATACTGCGCCGCTCGTTCCGGGAACGGCCGGCAACGCCCTTCGGCAGCCACCCGTACGAATCGGTTGGCCGCCTCGGAGTACTGAATGCCCAAGGCGTAACGCGCGGCGCTCACCGCACAACCAAAAGGGGCCGCCACGTCCGCGTTATCAATCGTATACGTTTCCGCTTGAAACGCATCGGCAAGAGCTTGCCGCATGAGCGCGTTGCGATACCCGCCACCCACGATGCACAGACGACTCACGTCACTCAGATGGCGTGAATGCAAACGCATAGAGGCTACTTGCGCCAGATGGAGTGCTCGCACGTTCGCTCGCGCCTCCCCTCCGGAGAAGCCGTCACGAACAATACCGGCCGGGGCAACCGGGACGCTCTCATCGCTGAGGTACGGCAGCATCAACGGCTCGGTGTTGCCGCTCAATTCGGCCGTACCGGCCAGCTCGGCATACCGCTCCCAATCCCCGGCCGCAAACCACGCGCAGAACTGATCATGCAGTTTACCGCCGTTCGTTATTACGGTAAGCGCCATTGCGTACCCCGGCCGATACCCAAACACATTGTAACTGTCGTCCTCCGAAGGCGCCACATGCTCCACAGGCCCACAGACCGTGTAGCTGGTTCCAAGGCTGATCAGCGCGCCATCCCCGCACCCAAGCAAGGTTGCCGGATTATCGCCCGTCCCCGCCAAAACCATTGTTTGCGGATTTACACCGTACCGCCGGGCGAAGTACGCCGATATCCGACCGAGAGGTTCATCATAAGCGCACAGTTGTCCGAGTTTTGCAGCAAGGCGATCCGCCCCGGAGCGAAGGTCGCCGGAGTTGCCGATCAAAGCGGCGGTAGCCGCGATTGCCTCGCGCGAAAACCCCGGATTGTCGATATCGATGGTGTTGAGATTGGTGCCCCACCCGTCGCCGGTATCGACGGCCGCAACTCCTCCCGTCAGCACACTGGTTAAGAAAGCGCTGAGCAACTGAATGTGCGCGGTCCGCTGGTAATCTTCGGGACTCTGCCTGGCCCAGCGAATGATCTGAGACGCCGGGAACCGGAGCTCGGCACGGTTTCCGGTCAGGGCCCGGATCCCACCGGCGGCTTCAAGCGCTTGTTCCAGTTCACGAGCCTCCTGTTCGGTGGTACGGTCTTCCCAGATGGGGCTGCGTTTGCGGGTGAAGCACGCCGAGAGCTGTTCGGAAAGCGAGCGCCCCGAGGACAACTCAGCAAGCCGGGGGCTGAACGCATCGTCGAGATACACGCTGCAGTGCTGTTGGGCGTCGCACTTCACAGCCGCAATACGCTCCATCGCAACACCCGACTCAACTATGTGCGAGAACACCGCGTCTAACGCGTCAAGGAACATCTCAGGCGGGCTGTGTCGTTCCCGGACATCGCTGGAGGGCAGCACTCCGCCCCGGGTGCCATACTGTGGGAAACGCGTGTCGTATTCAATACTGCCGCTGCCTTCAAGATCACCGGTGCCAGTATTCACCACCACCCACTTAGCTGACTGGGTCGAGAGCTCTAAGCCCAACGCCAGATTCGCACCATCCGTATGCTCCGATGAGATCATTATCTCCCTCCTTACATGCCGCTGCGTGAGACCCGGAAGGATTACTCCGACACCCAGCGCGCCTCCCCGCACCCGTTCTAAGCGCGCTCGCAGAGGCGGCCGCACTCGCCGGCCGATACCCGATGCCAAGGCTTCATTGCAACACCTCTGGTTATACCGGGCTATATAAACTGGTTGATCACCGATTCAACCCACTCTCGCCGGCCCGAGCTATTCTCAATCGGCCCTCTGTCAAGAGTGAACTGTTCCAGGGTAACGAAGCTCGCCTTGCCGGATACGATCTCCTTCCCTATTCCGTCGTTGTAGCTGGAGTACCGCTCCTCGATGAATCGCTCGAGCGTACCGTCTTGCAGCATTCGATCCGCAATCTCGAGTCCCCGCGCGTAGGTATCCATCGCCGCAATGTGGCCCCGGAAGATGTCATCCGGCTCGAAGCTGGCACGCCGCAGTTTGGCGTCGAAGTTCATACCTCCCGGAGCAATCCCTCCGGCCTGAAGAACCTCGTACATGACCATGACCGCTTCATAGAGGCTGGTTGTCATTTGGTCGGTGTCCCACCCAAGCAGGTAATCACCTTGGTTTGCGTCCAAGCTTCCGAGCATGTTGTTGATGCGCGCGAGTCGAATCTCGTGCTGAAACGTGTGGCCCGCGAGCACCGCATGGTTTTGCTCAACATTGAGCCTAAACCGGTCATCGAGCTTATAGCCGCGCAGGAACGCCAGCACGTTGCCTACGTCATAGTCGTATTGATGCGTAGTGGGTTCTTTCGGCTTCGGTTCAACGAGCAGCTGTCCGCTGAACCCAATTTCTGCGGCATAATCTGAAGCCATGCCCAGGAACCGGGCCATATTGTCGAGCTCGAGCTTCATATCGGTGTTCCAAAGCGTGTCGTAGCCTTCGCGGCCGCCCCAAAACACGTAATTGCTGCCCCCGAGCTCATGGGTAACCTCCATAGCCTTTTTCACTTGCGCTGCCGCATAGGCAAATACGTCGGCGTTGCAGGAGGTAGCCGCGCCGTGCACGAAGCGCGGGTGGATAAACAAACACGCCGTACCCCATAACAGTCTCGCGTCAGAGCTCCGCATGTACTCGCGCATGAGGTTCACAATCGTATCGAGGTTGCGGTTTGTTTCCCGCAGCGTACTTCCCTCGGGCGCGATATCGCGATCGTGGAAGCAATAGTACGGCAAACCAAGCTTTTCAAGGATTTCAAACATCGCGCGTACACGGGCCCGCGCTTGCTCCATGGGGTCTGAAATCGAGAGCCAGGGCCTGATATTGACCCCAACCCCAAAGGGGTCCGCTCCGGTGCCTATGAGATTGTGCCAATACGCAAGCGAAAAGCGCATGTGATCTCGCATCGTTTTACCGGCGACAACCTTATCCGGATCATAAAACTTAAAAGCGTACGGATTGTCCGATTGCGGACCTTCATACTCGATTTTGGGAACATTCGGAAAGAATTCGTTTGGCATGCTTCACCTCTCCATGGCAGCGGTTGTTACGCGATTGAAGCTCTTAAGGCGCAAGGGTAGCTCGAGAATCGCCGTTAAGCAAGCCGTTTTCCTGGGGGCTTGCAGCAACACCAGCCACGTTATGCCGACTCAGGAGTTGAAACTCCGCAAGGGGCTGCAGGTAGCGCGCCACCGGAGTACATGTGCTGCAAATCACTGTATGGAGATACAAATGTATTGGATTTGTTGGAGTCTCTATGGTATGATGCAGCAGAAATTTCAACTCTACTTACTGAGGGAGGCTGTCAATGAACGGAGCGCGTGAGAAATGGACATCCAAAGTTGGATTCGTCCTGGCTGCTGCGGGTTCAGCCGTTGGTTTAGGCAACATTTGGAGGTTTTCCTATGTTACCGGAACTAATGGCGGAGCCGCGTTCGTCATCATCTATCTGGTAGCAATTGTTCTGATCGGCTACCCCATGATGGTTACCGAAGTTGCCATAGGGCGTAAGTCCGAAAAGAACCCGGTAGGCGCGTTTAAGGCGCTTGCTCCCAATACGCCCTGGTGGCTGGTGGGAGCGCTGGGAGTGTTTTCCGGTTTCGTGATCCTGTCGTTTTACTCCGTGGTCGCCGGATGGTCGGTGGCGTACATCTTCAAGGCCATTGCAGGCTTTATTCCGGATACCGATTTCGCCGGGGTGTTTGTAGGACACATCACCAGCACGGGAGCGCCGATTATCTGGCATGCAATCTTCATGGTTCTAACCGCCGGAATTATCGCCGCTGGTGTTGTGAAAGGTATTCAGCGCTGGGTGAAGATCCTTATGCCGGTACTCTTCATCCTGTTGATCATCTTGGTATTGAGGGCGCTCACACTGCCCGGGGCCGGTGAGGGTATCGCGTTCTACCTGGCGCCAAGGTTTGGCGATGTAACCGCCGGCACGTTGCTGGCTGCGATCGGCCAGGCGTTCTTTACTCTCAGCCTCGGTATGGGCGCGATGATTACCTACGGTAGCTACTTGAGCAACCAAGAGAACATCGCGGACAACGGTGGTTGGGTTGTCGGCCTCGATACCGCTATCGCCATCGTTGCGGGTTTCGCAATCTTCCCGGCTGTCTTTGCTTTCGGCTTTGATCCGGCCGCCGGCCCCGGCCTGGTGTTTATCACGCTGCCCGCCGTTTTCGCCGAGATGCCTGCCGGGAGCTTGTTCGGTTTCATCTTTTTCGTACTGCTTTCCGTAGCCGCTCTGACTTCCGCTATTTCGCTGCTCGAGGTAGTAGTCGCGTGGCTGGTGGACGAGAAAGACTGGCCGCGTGTTAAGGCCGCCGTCTCAATGGGCATCGTAATCTTCGTCATCGGCTTGCCGACCACCTTAGGCTTCGGCGTATGGGGCGACGTAAGGATCATCGGCATGGAAATTCTAGACTTCTATGACTTCCTGGCCAGTGAGTTGGCCTTGCCGATAGGTGGTGCCTTGACCGCTATCTTTGCCGGCCACGTCTGGAAAGCCCGGACTGTTGTCGATGAAACCAATAGCCCTCCGGGAGCGATCAAGATCGGCAACTGGTATGGCGTGCTGATCAAATACGTCATTCCAATCGCGGTATTCCTGGTACTGCTCTTTACTTTGATTGATTTTCTCGGGTAAGCACGCAACCGTGCGCCTGGTTGCATGATTCGTGTAGGACTACAAGCCCCTATACTCCTCGTGAGTATGGGGGTTTTGTTTGCTCTGCCGCCGGCAGGCTGCAAGCACAAACCATGTAGATCGTGGGCCGCGGGCCCCGCGGCGAGAGCGGCTAAGACACCGCCGCGCGCTTAGACAATCTCAGCCGGCGTACCGTCGCTTATCGCCAACAAATGCTCGTAGGTCATTGGAACGCCGGTCGCGTCGGTGCCGGCGGCGGGATAGATGGTGTCGTACCCGGCGAGTCCGGAGTCAATATAGATCGGGATGTCATCCACCCCGAACGGGCAGACACCACCCGGTTTGAACCCGGTCACCGCTTCAGTCTCTTCAGCCGAAGTCATTGAGCACTTGCTGCCGACCAAGGCTTTCAGTTTCGTCGACGAAATGCGCTGGTCGCCTCGACAGACCACCAGCACGTAGCCGCCGGCTCTGGTGCGAAACAGCAGCGACTTCGCGATCTGCGCGACCTGAACGCCGATGCGCTCGGCAGCGGCCTGCGCGGTCGGAGTGCTGCCCGGCTCAAACTCCAACGCTTCAAGGCCTTGCGAAGCCAACAGTTGTGCAATGTGTACGGGAATCATTGGTCGCAGTATACTCACCCCAGCGCGGCTGTCAACGCGCGCGTCGTGCGGCGGCGACATCCGGGGGCAACCCACGAGAACCTCGGCGGGGCCTTGTCATGTGTAAGCTCCTACGCGGGTCACTCTGCGCGCTTGACCGCATGACCGCCGAACTGCTGCCGCATTGCCGCCAGAAGCTTGTCGGCGAACTGGGTTTCGTCGCGTGAGCGGAATCGCAGTTGCAACGCGATACTGATCACCGGAATCGCCACGTTGAGATCGATCGCCTCCACCACGGTCCAACGTCCCTCGCCCGAGTCGGTCACGTAGGGTGCAATACCGTCGAGCTGCGGGTTTTCCTCAAGCGCCCGCGCGGTGAGATCCAGCAGCCACGAGCGCACGACGCTGCCATGCCGCCATATCTCGGCGATCTGATTGAGATCGAGGTTGAACTCGCGTTTGGCGCCCAGTAGATCGAACCCCTCGGCGTAGGCTTGCATCATGCCGTACTCAATGCCGTTGTGCACCATCTTCACGAAGTGTCCACTACCCGGAGGTCCTACCCTGCCCCAACCCTTGTCGGGCGCCGGTGCCAAGGACTGGACTACCGGACGCAACATCTCCATCACGTCATCCTCGGCGCCGATCATCATACTGTAGCCCTGGCTGAGACCCCACACTCCGCCGCTGGTCCCAACGTCGGCGAACCGAAAACCACGGCTTCGCAGTTCCTCAGCCCGCCGCTGGGTATCCTTGTAGTTGCTGTTGCCGCCGTCGATGATGAGGTCACCGGGCGATAAGTGTTCGGCAAGCCGTTGAATCGTCTGATCGGTCACTTCGCCGGCCGGCAGCATCACCCACACAACGCGCGGGGCATCCAACACATTCGGCAGTTCATCCAGAGCAGATACTCCGGACGCCCCTTCCTGCTGCATCGCCGCGACCGCGTCGGCGCGTACGTCAAAGACCGTGACTTCGTGGCCGCCGCGGATCGCGCGGCGCGTCATGTTCGCCCCCATCTTACCCAATCCTACAAACGCAATTTTCATAAGCGACCATCTCCTTTCCCTTTGGTCGAATCGCCCGGCTCTCGGGGATGATCATTGTAGCCGAGCTGTTGCTTCAAAAACCCAATAGTAAGCGGTGCGGAGCCTTCGAAGTGGTTGTTCACGTTCACATAAACCGCAGCCCCGCGGGCTAGCATATCATCGATCATGGCTGCGATCCCCACAAGCTCCTCATCGCGCGGGATCGCCCGCGCGTCCCAGCGCTTCCCGGTTGCAGCATCAACTGCCTCGCGGTCGTACCCCAACAAACGCACCAGCACCAGATTCGGCAGCACGTCGCGATAGGTATCGTACAACGCGCGGATATTAGGCAAGTAATAGCCTTGCGCGAACACCGGATAGACCTCTTGCTCAGCGAGGAACTGATAGTAGCGGGCGTTAAAATACTGCGGATTGCGAGGCTCAATCGCAATCGGCACCGGTTGCGGAGCGTTGGAGAGAAACCGCCGCAGGCGGGTGAGAAACTCGGGTAGCCCCGGCATCTTTTTTCGGTTCAGATACTCAAACTGAAACAGAAACGCTCCGATTTGAGGCAGCATCGGTTCCAGACGCCGCAGAAACTCTTGGTACAGATCCACCGACAGAAAACTTGGGTTTTTGATCAACGTGCCCCCGGTTTCGCGCTGGTAGTAATGCGTAAGGGTAATGCTGTTCGGTACTTTGACAGTGAAGCGGAACTGAGGCGCTACCGCATCGAGATATTCGTGCACGGTCTCGCGCCGCGGCAGTACTGCCGGATTCGGGTAGAACAACGACCAAAACCACTGGTCGATCTCGACGGTGTCGTACTGCTTCGCGTACTCGGCGAGATAATTTGTGCCGCGTGCTTTGGAGTATACGAGGCCGCTCCAGGATGGGAACTTCCAACTGCAGGTCCCTATTCGTAGCTGCCCCATGGTCCCTGCGCGGTCCCCGCCGCTTCGCCCGGCGGGGAGATTTTCTCCTTCGGTTCTTGTTTCTCAACGTCGGCGGCGAACGCCACGCGACCAAACAGCACGCAGCCGGGCTTGCCGGGTCTACACTCACCGTCGAGCCGGCGGCAGTAATTCTCGGCGGTATTGTACTTGCATCCAAAGCTCATAACCAAGACAGTGTAGCGGTACGGCGGCGATCCGCGCAAGCCGGCTGCGAGAGTATGGTGTTTGACAAAGCTCTCTTGCCCGATTGTCCCGCTCAACGGTTATACGTTAGGATGAGCCGTGTCTATGTATCGACTGCATTTCAAATGGAAAAGCAAAGATGTCTCAATCAAGGCGCACAGCCTGGATATGACCCACCCATACTTTGTTGCCATAAAGGGGCTCGTGTTCTCCGAAGGTGAACGGTTGATCATTGATCCCAGCGAAGAAGAGCTGCGCCACGCCTTCGGGGACGCTGAACAGATCATGATTCCCTTCCAAACGGTAACGCTGATAGAGGAGCTGTCCGAGAAAGCGATGCAGAGAAAACCCGACGGAGATAAGATCAAGCCTTTTGTTCGCCGCGGGGACACACCACCTAATTGACACATGTGCCTTTGATCATTACGCACGACGGCGAGAGCCGCACCCAGCGTAATCCGGTAGGAGCTTTCAAGGTATTCTCGCCGAACACGCCGCGGCGGCCTGTTGGCGCACTTGGAGTGCTTATCTGCCGCCGGACCTCAGCGAGCTGAGCGGAACCGCTTTCTTGAACGCAATCGGGCAGAGCTTCTTCACCGTGCGCCTCGGTACGGGCGCTATGATCACCTATGGAAGCTACCGCAAAAAGGACGATACCCTGCCGGGCAACAGCGCCTGCGTTGTGGGCGCCGACAGCTTGATCGTGCCTGCCTCGGGTTCGACCTGCTCGTCACCTATGGCTGGATTGCCAAGGCGATCATGTTGCCCGTCGGTAAACTGTTGACCGCCATCGTAGTCGTATTGACATTCGGTATCATCGGCGCGGTACCAGGCTGAGCTCAACGCCTGCTTTTTCGATGTCTTTTGACCCGCACACAAATCGTGCCGGTCTAACCGAGTACTCGCTACGGACGCTCAGCGAGGCGGTACCGGCTGTCTTCACGCAGCTCAAAGGTGCTGCGCAGACCATCGGTAATGTGCACCTCATCGTCGTCGGTAACCAGGATCGCTTCAACGCCGTTTTGCGCTTCAATGTAAGATAACCCACGCTCGAGCCCCAGCACAAAGACCGCGGTAGAGTGGATGTCGGCGAGCATGGTGTTGCCGGTTTCGATGGTCACACTCCGCAACCCTGCCTGCGCAGGAAAGCCGGTGTCCGGGTCAATGATGTGGTGGAAACTCTCGTCCTCGATCTCGAGAAACCGCTCGTAATCGCCTGAAGTCACAACCGACGGCTGCTCCAAACTCAACACCCCGACGAACACACCGCGCGAGGGGTCCGCAGGGTCCTGAATACCGATGCGCCAGCGCTCTCCGTCGGGGCGGCGTCCTACCGCACGAATATCGCCGCCGAAGTCCACCAGGGCGTGCTCAACGCCATGTTCAACGAGTACCCGCGCCGCTTCATCAGCCGCGTAGCCTTTGGCGATACCACCGAGATCAAGCACCATCCCCTCTTTGCGCAGAAACACGCTGCGCGCGTCGTAGTCGAGCTCTACCTCACGATAATCGATGAGGGTCAGCAGCTCCTCGATCTCTTCGTTGGGCGGACGCCTGGGATTGTCGCCGCTGATGCCCCAAGCCTTGATAATCGGCCCGAGCGCCACGTTGAAGGTCCCGTGAGTGCGTTCGGCGTACTCCAGGGCCGTTTCAACTACGTGAAAGGTTTCCTCCGACACGTGCACCGGCTCAACCCCGGTCTTGCGATTAACCTCATTGAGTTCGCTGTCCTTATACTGCAACGACATCAGATCCTGAATCTCGCGCACGCGAGCGAACGCCCGGTCGAAGACCTCGTCGCCCGGATCACCTCCATGCACTATGATTGTTGAGTTGGTGCCGAGCAGCAGTTGCGTCCGTGACACCGGCCGCTGATCGCCGCCTTCGCGGCAACCGCCGGCCGACGCCAGCAGCACCGCCGCCGCTGCAGCTACCGCCGCTCGAATACATTTGCTTGGCCTCATGGCTGACCTTATATCACGCAGCCGCGGCTTGCATCAATTGAGGGCGGTTCAGCTCGCCCGGCGAAGCCGGTGGGCCCTTCGCCGGTGCGTGAAAGGCGCGCGCGGGCGGGATAGCCGCCCTGGACCGGAGGTCCCCCAATCGGGTTATTATACCCACAGACGATGCTGCGCCGCATCAGTGCAGACCACGTAGCGACAGATAAGGAACAAGAGCACTATGAGCAACGCAGACCGCCGCACTACCTCAAGGCACTCCCCCGCAGCAGGCAACCCTGCAGCAGCGAGCAACTCCGCCGGAACCAACCTTTGCCGTATTCGCCGCGCAGTTCCCGACGACGTACCCGCCATTTACCGGCTTATACGGGAGCTTGCAGAGTACGAGAGAGCCCTCGATCGATTAGAGAACACCCCGGAGCAACTGCATACCGACGGCTTCGGCGACAACCCGCTATTCGACTGCTTTGTGGCCGAGGACGAGAACAGCGCTGAGATCGTCGGGATTTCGCTGACTTACTTCCGCTACTCCACCTGGAAGGGCCGTTGCTTGTATCTCGAAGACCTCATCGTCACCGCCGAACGACGTGGCGAAGGCATCGGCAAAGCGCTGCTGGAGCGCACGATACGGTACGCGCAAGAGACCGGGTCACGACTGGTGATCTGGCAGGTGCTGGACTGGAACAGCAGCGCGATAGAGTTCTACAAAGCGTTCGGCGCCGAGCTACAGCCCGAATGGGTGAACTGCGTCCTACCTTCGGAGCGATTTCGAGACTAGCACGCAAGCTCAGCACCGAAGACGGACACAGCGGTGAACATGCGAAAGTGGCCGACACCGGACAATCGTGCCACGAGCCATGTGCGCCAGGCCCACCTGCGACAGGCCATGTGCGAGAGGCCGGGCACCTTCGGCTGCGACGCACTGCGGGCCTCGCGCCGCGCGATTCGCCGAAGCGCCTTATTCCTTGGACTCTCGGCGCTTTTTGTTGGTATAGCGTGCTAGAAACTTGCGCGTCAGAACCCGTGTCGCGAGCGCAGTGAGCTTCCAGCTGAGCGTCGTGAGCGAGATCCAGCGCTTGCGCTCAAGATCGTCGAGCGCGCAGCGCACAACCCGCTCGGCGGACTGCGACCCGCGCATCTTCCTGCGCTTACCTTTCGAAGCCACCTGGGCGAACTCGGTCGCGACCGGGCCCGGACACACGGAGAGGACCCGCACGTCATGCTCCTCGAGCTCCGCGGCGAGCGCTACCGCAAGAGTTAACACGTATGCTTTGCTGGCGGCGTACACCGCGTGGTTGGCGATTGAAACATAACCCGCGAGTGAGGATACCTGAATAACAGAGCTGCCGGGGCGAGCGTACGGCAGGGCGTCGTAGGTAAGCGCGGTCAGCGCACGGCAGTTGAGATCGATCATTGCAAGGTGTTGCTCACGTTCTACCTGCTCAAACCTTCCATATTGTCCGAAGCCTGCGTTGTTCACCAACAGCACAAGCTGCGGCTGTTCCGCGGCGAGCAGGTCGCGGATCGTTTCCGCACCTCCCGGCGCACCGAGATCCGCCCGCACCGGCACACCCCGACTGTGCTGCAATTGCGCCGCGAGCTCCTCCAAGCGATCGATGCGCCGTGCTACCAGCCAGATCTCATCAAGATCCATGCGCTTGTCGATTTGCAGCGCAAACTCCGTTCCCAGCCCGGCCGAAGCGCCGGTTACGATAGCAATCCGCTTCATGACCGCCTACGGTATCACACCCGCGCGATCAGGTCACCTGTCAAACAGGGTCTGTATAGCGGTGGGTAGCAAGCAAGCCCGGTTCATGATAGCATTTCGGCGGCGTATGCGTATTACCTTCCTTGGAACCGGCACCTCAAACGGTATTCCCGTTGTCACGTGCAACTGCCGCGTGTGCCGATCGCAGAACCCCAAGAACCACCGAACTCGAACGAGCATCTTGATCGAGACCGCAACAACCACGATCCTGGTCGATTCCAGCCCCGATCTCCGTGAGCAGGCGCTGCGTGAAGCGATTAGCTCGATTGATGCTGTGCTGTTTACGCACGCCCACGCCGACCACACTCATGGGCTCGACGACTTGCGGCCGTTTTGCTGCGGCAAGTCGGTCTACGGCTACGGCGACCTTAACACAATCGAAGACCTGCGCCGCCGCTTCGATTACGTTGTAGATTACCGTAAATGGACCCCCGGGCGTCCGCGTCTGATGCCCAAAGTAGTTGAGCCCGGACAAGTGCTGCGCATCGGTGACGCGGAGGTCTTGCCGGTCCGGATCATGCATGGGGAGGACCCCATCCTCGGATTCCGAGTGGAAGACTTCGCGTATCTCACCGACTGCAAGAGCATTCCAACCGAGAGTTACCCGTTCCTAGACGGAATCAAAGTCGTGGTTCTCGGGGCGCTGCGCTATCGCCGTCACCCCACCCACTTCTCGGTTGCCGAGGCCGTGGAAGAAGCCGCACGGATCGGGGCCGAAGCAACGTATTTGACCCACATGTGCCACGATGTTGAACATGAACAACTCTGCGACGAGCTCCCGCCCGCAATCCGCCCGGCGTTTGACGGGCTCGTGCTAGAACGGCACAACGGCCGCCTGCGGCAGTCCGCCGGCCGGGGTAGCCTCCGGAGCTTCATTTCAGAGTAACCGGCGCGCGCGCCGTGCGACGCGGTTCTGCCGCGGCACCCCTGCTGCGGTTGGGCTCGCGACAGCTCAAAGCGGAACTTTGTAGCGATCCGGTACGTACCTGGCTCCGGTCTTGTTCTTGCCGAGTGTGATCAGTCGTTCTACCGGAGAGAGGTGCATCGGGGCACGCTTGGCGACCGAGTGATAATCTATAACGATTTGCCCCTCCTGTTCGAATACGTGGAAGTAACCGATCCGAAACGACGGATAGTACACGTCCGGTACCAGCGTGAGCCGGCTGCTGATGCGGGTAAGACGCTTGAGCCAAGTGCCGGTATTGATAATCACGCGACCTTCAACGTCGGTGAGCGAAGTCTGGTGCGTGTGCCCGTACACGAACAGCGCAACCTCGGGATGCCGCTCGAACACCGTGCGCGCGGCAGCGACGTACCCGGCCGCCTTCGCACGTAAACGCCGGCGGGTAAAGCGCAGCTCGTACCGGTCGAGTGTCCTGCGAAAGTCCCGGATGAGGATCGACACCGGTACAGCCACCAGAAGCGCCACGAAAAACGCCGTGACGTTGACGACGACGAAGTAGCGGAACACCAGCCCGAACAACGGCGGGCGGTACATCAGCCCATCGCCGAAGAACCGGGTAGGGATGACGCCGAGGTTCTCAAGCTGAGCTCCCACCATGATGATGAGGCTCACCCCGGTGAACAGCAAGAACGGCAACAGAAACCAGCGCAAGAGAGGGTTCATCTCACGGTAGAAGTAGTTCGAGAGCAGCCAGTTCGGAACGTTCTCGCTTGGGCTGACCGACTCAATATCGCGCAGCCAGTCGTTACGGCCAAGATACGACTTGCGGCTGGCTGAGCTCACCAGCCGTTCAGTGATGAAGTATCCCAGCGGTTTAGCATGCGGGTCCCCAAACCGCTCGATGCGGTTGTGAATGTCGTGTTGGTTGCCGTGCTCGATCCAGATCTTGCGCCCGGCGCACTCCCGTGTGATCGCGTAGTCAGGGGAGAGCGTGATGTTATACTCAGCAAGCATCGGTTTAAACTCGGGGTAACACACCAAGTCATGATCGTGGTTCCCAGGGCTGATGGTGATCCGAATATGGCGGCCGGTCTCGGCAAACTGACTGAACAGCTCGGGATGCCGCCCGATCACGTGGGTCAGCATCTCGGGTCCTGCGTACTCGGTAAGCTCCCAGAAACCGAAGGTGTCGCCTACAATAATGAGCTCAATATCACGCCCCTGTCGGCCGAGCCGTGAAAGGTCCTGCAGGAACGCGATGAGCTCCTGCTCGAAATCACACTCATCGAGTGCCGCATCTCCGCCGAGGTGTAGGTCACTGATAAACACATACTCGCGCCTCATAGGCGGTAGAGTGTATACTGCTGCCGGCCGTTGTGTTAACCCGCGCAGCTTTGCGTGCACCTTATCAGCCGGGTTGTCCTCCACAGCGTCAAGGCACGGCTCAAGCGGCCGATACTTATGAGAGAATACCGTGCG
>PWQX01000029.1 GCA_003556605.1 Spirochaetaceae bacterium | reverse complement strand
TAGTGACTGTCTCAATCTATCCGATTGGCTCGTACGTCTTGTTACAAAACGGCGCGCGTGGCATGGTTGTAGACACGAACACCGCGGATGCACGCACTCCGAATGTCCGGGTCTTGTCCGGTCCGGACGGGCGGGTGTACTCGGACCCTCCCACGGTTGCAACAACCACCGAAGAGTACCACATTGCCCGCGCGCTTACCACGGAAGAAGCTAGACAGGTCAGCCGGCGCTGATGAGAGCCTCCAGCGCCGCGCGCTAAGAGCGAAACGAGATGCCGATGTCACACACAGTCACCATAGAGTTTGCCGACGGCAGCATTCGAGACCTGCCGTTAGGAGTTACTACCGGCGCGGCGTTACGTGAGGCCGGTTATCTGAGTCGAGCCGACTCAAGCGTGATCGCGAGCCTGGTTAACAACGACCTTACGAGTCTAAGCTACCCGCTAGAAGTGACCGCGACGATTCTGCCGGTCACCCTTGATTCTACCGAGGGTGTTCGAGTATACCGAAGGAGTCTCTGTTTCGTTTTAGCGATTGCAACGAGCAGCGTACTCCCGGACGCCCAAATGGTGATCGGCCACTCTATCGGTGACGGCTATTACTACTACTTCCGCAACCGCGACACTCTGCTCGACAACGAGCTCGAACAAATCTCAGCAAGAATGCATCAACTGGTCGAGGCAGAGTTACCGATTGAGCGCAGAGTGATGGGCTACGACGAGGCGCTCGAGCATTTTCACAAACACGGAATGACTGACACAGCTACGCTGCTTGAACACCGCAATCAAGCAAAGGTTGCGGTATATCAGTGCGGCGAGTACATCGACATTTCACACGGTCCGCTGGCACCCTCGACCAGCCTGTTGCGTTGGTTCGAGCTGCGGCGCTACTACAACGGCTTCCTACTGCGCTACCCGTCCGAACACCGGCCTGACACCATTATGCCGTTTGAAGACAATCCGCTGTTGTTTTCGATCTATCAAGAGTACCGTCGATGGGGTGAGGTTCTTGAGATTGGGTCCGCCGGCCGTCTGAACCGGCGGACAATCAACGGAGACATCAAACAGTTCATCTGGATCGCCGAGGCATTGCACAGCAAGAAGATAGACGCCATCGCCGACCAAATCGCGCAGCAACGTGATCGCCTGCGCCTGATCACAATAGCTGGTCCGTCATCGTCCGGAAAAACCACCTTTGCAAAGAAATTGGCGATTCAGCTTCGCGTGTACGGTCTGCACCCAATCTCGATTTCGCTCGACGATTACTTTGTCCCGCGCGAACAAACACCACGCGATGAGACCGGGCAATACGACTTCGAGTCACTCGGCGCAATTGATGTTGAGCTGCTGAACCGGCATTTGGTCGCGCTGTTTGAAGGACGTAAGGTTCAACTACCGGAGTTCAACTTCAAGACCGGCCGGAGAGAAACGAGGGACCGTCACCTCAGATTGCACGAAAATGAGATCTTGGTTTTAGAAGGCATTCACGGGTTGAATGACGCCCTGCTACCCCGCATTCCCGAGCGGAGTAAATACCGGATCTACGTATCGGCACTCACCCAGCTCAACATCGACGACCACACACGAATCTCCACAACAGACAATCGACTGATCCGCCGCCTGGTGCGCGACCATCAGTTTCGCGGTCATTCCGCGCTAGATACGCTGCGTATGTGGCCGAACGTGCGCCATGGCGAGAACCGCAACATCTTCCCGTACCAGAATAGTGCCGACATCGCGTTCAACTCGGCACTCGATTACGAGCTCGGCGTTCTGAAGTCACACGCCGTCAGGATACTGCTAGCGGTGAAACCAAGCCACGAAGTGTACCACGAAGCGACCCGCTTGCTTACGTTTCTGGAAAACTTCATCGAGATTCCGGAGAAACATGTACCGGAGACGTCGATTCTACGCGAGTTTATCGGGGACAGCGGCTTTAAGTACTGACCGACGGTGCGAACACCGCTCCCCAATTCCCGATGCATGTGGGCTGTTGAAGTGCGTTTGCGAGCAACCGCAAGAACTCCGCTCGCGCCACATCCTGCGCCCCAAAACGCGCAAGATGGTCAGTGTAGATCTGACAATCAATGAAGTGATACCCCTTATCCCGCAGCAATCGCCCTAAAGCCACGAACGCCACCTTCGACGCCTCCGCAACCCGCCAGAACATCGATTCTCCGAAGAAAGCCGCCCCCAGTGAGACACCGTACAGACCTCCCACCAGGGCGCCGCCGGCGTACGCTTCAACCGAGTGGGCGTAGCCCATGTCATGCAGGCGAAGGTACGCCGAGATCATTTCCGCTGTGATCCAGGTCCCCTCCTGCTGCGGGCGGGGCATGTCGCGGCATTCCGTTATAACCCGCTCGAAGTCCTCGTCGAACCGGACCTCGAACACGCCACGATTCAGGGTGCGCTTCAGTGAGCGCGGCAGATGAAGACGGCCGGGAAACAACACGAAACGCGGATCGGGGCTCCACCACAGTATCGGTTGCCCCTCCGTATACCAGGGGAAAATGCCCTGCGCATAGGCCGAGAGCAACATCTGCGGGTCCAGATTTCCCCCAACCGCGACGATCCCCTCGGGCCCGGCCTGTTCTATCGGAGGAAAGAGAAACCGATTGTAGCGTTCGCAGTCGGCGAGATCCACCGATTCTCCCCACAGCTATTCTCGAGGCTGTTCGCTTTCGTCGGAGTGCAACTGCAAGCCCGCGTCGCCATCACGGTTCGCCGCCTCATCCTCAGGCTCCGACTCCACCGTGTTTTCCGGGCTCCAGTCCACAACTTCATCGGCTCGTGCGATTTGTATTTCGCCGTCTACTAAATCGATCATGGCCTTGCCTCCCGCTTGGAAGTCACCGAACAACACGGCATCTACGAAGTACGCTTTGATCTTTTCTTCGATCAGACGCGCTATATTGCGCGCTCCGAACTCAGGCGAATATCCGGTCTCGGCGAGCCACCGCACGCAGCGCGGAGTCACCTCGATGGTTACGTCCTTGTCTTCAAGTTGCCCTTCAAACTCGCGCAGCTCTTTGCGGACGATATCCTCGATTATCTCAATCTCAAGCCGGTTGAACACTACGACCTTGTCCAGACGGTTGCGGAACTCGGGAGAGAACACCCGCTCAACCGCATCACCAACGGCCTCGGAGGTGATTGCACGCTCGCCGAAACCTATCAGCGGCTTGCCGATTTCGCGCGCCCCCGCATTTGAGGTCATAATCAGCACCACATTGCGAAAATCCGCCTTCTTGCCGGTGTTGTCGGTGACCGTGGCGTAGTCCATCACCTGTAGCAGAATATTGTAGATATCCTGGTGCGCCTTTTCGATCTCATCGAGTAGCACTACCGCATGCGGATTCTTGCGTATCGCGTCGGTCAACAGCGCACCGTCTTCGTACCCCACATACCCCGGAGGTGAGCCAATGAGACGCGAAACGGTGTGTTTCTCTTGATATTCACTCATATCAAAGCGATGCATCGTCACCCCGAGAGTCTCAGCGAGTTGACGCGCGAGCTCAGTCTTTCCGACACCGGTGGGACCCACAAACAGAAACGAAGCCACCGGTTTCTGTGCGTTACGAAAGCCCGCACGCGAGCGCTTTACCGCTTGGACAACCGTATCAATCGCTTCATTTTGACCGTATACCACGGTCTTCAAGTCCCTTTCGAGGTTCTTGAGCCGGTCCTTCTCAGATACCGTCACGCTCTTAACCGGAACCTTCGCAATCTTCGAGACTACCGTTTCGATCAGGCGCTCGTCGATCTCTATGGTTTCCGAAGCCTCGGTCGACGCTTCAGCGGTCATGCGCGTGTAAGCGCCGGCCTCATCGATGACGTCAATCGCTTTATCAGGCAGATAGCGTTCGGTAATATACTCAGCAGAGAGATGCACCGCTTGTCGCAGCGCCTCGTCGGTATAGCGGACGTTGTGATACTCCTCGTATTTTGCGCGCAAGCCCTGCAAGATCTCAAAGCTCTCGCCCTCACTCGGTTCTGCAACCTCAATCTTCTGAAAGCGCCGCGAAAGCGCGCGGTCCTTTTCGAAGTACCGCTTATACTCTTCATGCGTGGTAGACCCGATACAGCGAATGCGTCCGGTGACGAGGGCCGGCTTCAAAAGATTAGACGCGTCCATCGCGCCCCCTGAGACCGCTCCAGCGCCTACAATAGTGTGAATCTCATCGATGAACAGTATTACTTTGTCTTTCTTCTCGAGTGCCTTTACGACTTGCTTAATGCGTTCCTCGAAGTCGCCGCGGTAGCGTGTACCGGCAAGCAACGACCCCATATCAAGCGCGTAGACCTGGAAGTCTTGCAGTAGCTTCGGCACCTCACCGGCGGCGATCCGCTGCGCGAGGCCTTCAGTAATCGCGGTCTTACCGACGCCCGGGTCGCCTAAGTGAATGGGATTATTCTTTAGGCGCCGGCACAACACCTGCACGGTCCGCTCGAGAATCTCTTCTCGGCCGATCAGCGGCTCGAGCGTGCCTTCCCGTGCCGCCTGGGTGAGCTCGGTAGTGAACATCTCCAGCGGGTCCCGCTTCTTTCGCGCCCGTCCTTGTTGTTCATCAGCCTCGGCCTCCTCGGACTCTTCCTCTAACTCGCCGCTCTCTTCGGCGCCCTCAAGGGACGGTATACCATGCGAAATGATCTCAAGCAGATTCAGCCGTGTGACTCCCGCCGTCTTAAGGAAATACGCGCCGTAAGACTCCTTCTCGTCAAAGATCGAGACTAGAATATCGCCGATATCTATCTCTTCCTTTGAAGAGTGTTCGGTGTGAAACACCGCACGCTCGATCACGTTTTGAAACCCCAGAGACTGCAGCGGCTCGTCGTCTTCGACAACCGGTACATGGTCTTTGAGGTGATCATCAACCTGGGTACGGATCGCGTCCGGTGTGCCGCCGCAAGCCTCTACGATTTCCCGCGGAGACTCAAAATGCATCGCCGCGTACAAGATGTGTTCCGGAGTGAGATATTCGTGTTGTCGCTCCTTCGCCTCTTGATAAGCGGCGTTCAGGATAGCCTGCAGCTCTTTATTTATCTTCATCGTGTTAAACCTTCTCGATAGTGCACTTCAACGGAAACTCGCGTTCTTTCGCCATGCGATGAACCATTGCTATCTTGCTCTGCGCAATATCGTAGGTGTACGCTCCCGCCTGCCCGGTACCTCTTTGATGTACATTCAGCATGATTTCCGTAGCTTCGATTACACCCTTTCGAAACACCTTGACAAGTATTTCGATCACAAACTCCATAGTAGTGTAATGATCGTTATGGAGAAGCACACGATACAGGTCTGGTTGCTTCAGCTCCTGCTCGTGCCGTTCTTTGAGTTGCTCACCTGAATCGGGATACTCGGTGCTCGCCAAGTTGTCACGTCCTGTAGCCGATTTGCGCCTGTTCTATGCGACGCTTCAGCTACAATATACTGTTAGAACTGCAATGGGGCAAAATAGCCGGCCTCATCCCTGCCGCTGGTCTCGAGATGCAGAACCTCGACCTCTATGGGGATATAGCGTCGTCCGAAGTCGCTGTCGAGCGTCGACCGATAGCTTAGACGGTAACGCCCGTCGTGCGACCCTAGCATTTCCATAACCAACGGCGACAACCCGCGCGGCTGTGCATACCCAACGACTCGTCCGCCGGTGTGATCGGCGAGATATTCGAGCTCCTCATCGGGCGCCAGCTGCTCAATCAGCAGCGGGTAGAAGCGTATTCCATGCGTTCGCAAGAACTGCGCCAGCTCTTGCAGATCATAGGTCGAAAAACTATCCTCCGACAGCCGACCGTCGGAGATGTACACCAAATTCCGTTTGTAGGGCTCGGCCAACAGCTGAGCAGCCGCAAACCGAACTCCCAGATCAAACTGCTCACCGATTGCATACTGGCTGACCTCGCCGGTGACCGCAGTGCGAACCGTCAACGCACCGGCACCGGCTTCGGCTTCGAGTATAGGTGTCTCGGAGTTTGGAACAACCACCCGCACTCGCCCTAGTCCGGAAACCGCCTCGGCGAGGGCCCCTGCGGCACGACCGAGATCTTCACGCCGTGGCCCGAGCTCGGGACGCCGTGAGCCGACGATCGCAATCTCAACCCGCTCGGCTTCGTGGTCGGCCCATTCCAGCACCGGTCTTCCAGCCGGCGCATACCGATCCTCGGTGACGATGAAGTTGTCGGATCGCAACCCTAAGATCGGCCTACCGCGGCGATCCTGCACACTGACCTCAACAACGACGTCCGGGAACTCGTCGGAATAGACCCGATCGATCCGTGGCCTTATGCCGGCATACAGTCTTGACGCCGGCGAGACCACCAGCACCTTGTTCATGGCTTGATCGGTGAGCAGGATGTTGTGATTGGCGTCAGGCACTGCTGCGGTGAGTTTTCGCACCTCGGCATCAAGTTTAAAGCGCCGTTCGGTTGTCTCTGTTTCAACGTCTAGAATCACCACATCCTCATGGTCGGCGATCAGCACACGCCCGGAATCGTACTGCGTGAGCGTTTCAGGCCTTGCAAGACCAATATCTGCAATCGTGTTGAGGTGGTTGCCGCTGCGGTCGAACAGGACGAGCTCCGCCCGTTCAGCGTCGGCAACAAATACGGTATCACCCAAAACCGTGATCCCGGTCGGGGCGCGCAGACCCGCAAACGCCCCCTGCGCACGCCCAAACGACAATAGATACTCACCTGACCGGTCAAACTTCAGCACCCGGCGATTACCCCAGTCGGTGACGTAGATGTTCTCATCGCGGTCAATAGCCAAGTACTGCGGTCCGAGCATTTCACCGTCGCCAAGACCTCGGCTGCCGAACTGGGCAAACCGGTAGCCATCGGCGCTGAGCCGTGAGATGCGATTGCCGCCGAACTCGCTGACCAGTAGCGTGCCGTCACTGAGCTCCAGCACATCGAACGGGCGATTGAACCCCTCGAGTCCACCGCTCAGTGTCCGCAGCAAACCACCGTTCGCATCCAGCAGCAGAATCTCACCACTGCCGTACGATACCAGGTAGAATGAACCGTCACCCCGTGGCCGTACCGATACCGGCTGCACAAACAAGCTCCGGCCGTCGCGTTGTCCGGAAAACTCTGCATTAACGAGGTAGTCTTCAGGCGGCTTTAGCTCGAAGGTCAGCCCTCTGCGCGCCTGTAAGGTCTCAACCCAGGTCTGCAACTGTGCCGTACCGTCGCCGGCGGAGAGCAAGGCGTTCCATTCGTCGATCGCAGCATCGTCGAAGCCTGAAAAGTAGTAGGCCCGCCCTAACCAGCTGCGAGCCGCCGCATTCTCCGGATCGTAGGCTAATGCGCGGTTGAACGACCGAATCGCCTCGTTGTATTGCCCATTGTTGAAGGCGCGCACACCCCATCGAAACTCCTCTTCAGCGGTAATCGCATCTATTGCCACTGCCTGGGCGGCGATTCGCGGCGCCGGTAAGCCCGGCAAGACCGGAAGAATCGCCGCGGCAAACACCATGACGGTTATCTGCCGTAAACACCGCCCCGCGTTCATTTACACACCTCTCTACCGCACGCGCCGCGCCTCTAGTGGACGCGCTTCGCCGCTCCGGTAACTTCATGCAGATGGCGCTGAATCTCTTCGTTATCAGGAGCGGCGATCAGCGCCCTTCGCAACACTTCTCTCGCCTCTTCCAACTTACCGCGCTTGTAGCGGACCCAGCCGAGCGAATCCAGATATGCAGGGTAGTCGGGGCGAAGCTCTAAGGCCCGGAGGCAGTAATCTTCGGCGAGATCGAGTTTGATCTCGTTCTCAGCCATAATGAAGCCTAAGGAGTTCAACGCAGTAGCATTGCGTGAGTCCATCTTAAGGGCCTTTTGCAAGTTGGCAACCGCTCCGGCTATGTTCGCTTGCGCGTACAGCACATACCCCAGCGCCGCGTATACCTTCGCGGATTCATAGCCGTCGTCGATCAGGCGACTGAACTCGAACTCCGCTAGACGATACCGCTCGGTAATCGCGTAGATATAGCCCACAATCATTCGGCTCTGATAAATGTACGCGAAACCCATTTCCGACGTAATGACCTGCTCAAGGTACAGTAACGCCTCATCGTGACGGCTCAAATGCGTATAGCACAGTCCCAGATAATACGAGAGCTCCGGATAATTACCGGAGTCCGGATCAACGGCCAAAAGCCGCTCGAGGGCGGCCTCAAACTCTCGGTTGCGCAGCAGCCTAACAGCCTCATGCATACTTACACCCGTGTATCACTCACAAACAGCGCGTTTCGGTACGGTACATCCTGTTGGTTGTTCACGGGGTTCAAGAAGATAGGGCTCACGGAAATTGCACCATTGGAAACCGCGTGCCAGTCGGTGCCAGGCACTAAATCGGTTTCTGCCGGACTGCCATGCATGAAGAAAAACGTATCACCCCGCGGTACGGAAAACTGCGACAGGCGGTCATGATAAACGCGTACGCACGGTGAGGTTATCTCCACCGGTTTATCGAAACCCGGCGCGTTCGGCGCGTTTATATTCACAAAGTGCTGGTCGTTCCAGAGAGAGACGAGCTCTTCGAGGTGCGAAACAACGAAAGCCGTGAGCGCTTCAAAGTAAAACGGCGGCGTAAAGGAGTCGACCGATGTTGCGATTCCCGGCACGCCCATCAGCGCCGCTTGGCGTGCAGCAGCTGCGGTACCGGAAAAGATGATATCGGAACCGAGGTTAGGTCCCAGGTTGATGCCGGAAATAACAACCTCCGGATGCACATCAAGTGCATCGAGTAGGCCTAGTATGACGCAGTCGGCCGGCATACCTCCGGCGGCGTACACGCGCTCCCGCACCTCAGTGAAGCGCACCGGCTCCTTAATGGTGATGCAGTGCGACGAAGCGCTCCGCTCCCCTTCAGGCGCCAACACCCATACCTCGTGGTATGGATCAAGGGCCTCCTTCAGCGCTCTAATGCCCGGACTGCCAACCCCGTCGTCGTTGGTAAGCAGTATCTTCACGTTTCCCCTCCCTGTTCACGCTCGATGCACCCTCACTCCTGCAGACGGGATACACCTGAACGTGTCCGGTGTTAATCCGAAGATACGCTCGTATTCCTCAAGACGTTGAGTATAGGCGCTGTGCGCCGCTTCGTCCAGTAGCACTAACGAACAGCAACTGTGCGTACTGCCGACCATCTTCGCCCCGTAAATCCCCTCAGTCTCGCCGGAGCGCTTGACCAGCCAGTCAAGCTCAGGGTACGACGCCTCATACAGATCACGCAAACTACTGTGCGAGCGCAGCAATAACCTCCCGAGCTGAACGGGATCCCGGCGGCGCAAGGCGGCCGCAGTTTCGCGCACGCGCTCGATCTCGGCCACGATATGCATACAGTGACGTCGAATGACCTCCGAGTATGTTCCCATCGCCTCGTTGAGATCATCAGTCGAGAAGTCGCGCAGTGCACAACCGGCCTTACCGTTCCCCAACGCTTTCACACAATCGGTCATCTCCTGGACGCGATCCACCACCTCAACGTCTTCCGGAAATACCGGGATCTGTACATCCGTAACGTGAAATCGCGCGCCGTTCAGACGAACCGGGATGTGCGAATAATCGAGCGTTCGGGCATCAATATATACGACCGTGTCGGGTTTCGCATAGTAGGAGACGAAAAACGCCAAAAGCCCGGCCGGCTTACCGAGAAACTCAACCTCGGCGTTATGAGCACACCGAATGAGCTGCGAAACGGACAACTCGAAGCTCCGCAACTCCTGCACGGCTAAAGCTATAGCGAGCCCCAACGCAGTAGAACACCCCAGACCGATACCTTGGGGTACGTTGCCCTCAATCGTGACGCTGGTACCCTTTAAAGGACAACCCACGCGCGCAAGCTCGATCATCACGCCTTTGAGGTGGTTTGCCCAGCGGTCCTCGCGCCGAAACCTTAGCCCTGCAATGGTGGTCTTTTTGCGCTCGTTACGCAGCACCGAATAGAAGCGCAATGAATTGTCGGTTCGACGCGAAACGGCAACCTGCATCCGCTGTGCCGTAGCCATGCCCACCGCAATCCCATCACTGAACTCGGTGTCCGCGCCCATGATCGTCACAACTCCCGGAGCAGACACTACTACCTCCGGCGGCGCTCCGTGCTCCCTCATGTGTTCGCGTGCAATATCAGTCATGGTAAGGTCTGTTATGCTCAAAACACTACTGCAGGTAGTTTACCCTAAAGTATCAAAATGAGCAAGAAAAATCTAATTCACGCAATCTCCGAACTCTGCCGCGCAGTTCAGCGGTAGTTTGTGGGCCGGCATCGCGAAACGGCGCTGCGATAGAGGCGCTTGCACAAGAAAAGGGCTCTCACGTAAAGTGTAGTTTGTATGGGTGTTTTGCACGCAATCGCCGCCGCTGTATTGTTCGCTGTCGCGTTACCGAACGAGGTTTTTCCGTACGGCGTTCCATGGCTCAGTCTGCTTGCGCTGGCACCCTTTTTTGTGGCACTGCTACGCACCACGCGGCTACGCGATGCCGCCTTGTTGGGCGCCGTATTCGGCGGCTTGTCCACAATACTCTCAAACTACTGGCTCGCCAATTTTGGGGAGTTCGCGGTGTGGACCATCGGAGGCCCGACACTTGGCTACATTATCTACAATGCAATTCTCGCACCGATTCTCCGTCGCTTAGCTGAGAGCCCGCGACATCTGCGCCCGTTCGTACTGGCGGCCGCCTGGACAGCGTATGAGTACTTTAAGTCGATTGGGTTCTTAGGTTATCCGTGGGGCTTAGCCGGTTACCCACTGTCGGACATTCCGGTGCTTCTACAGCACGTTGAAATCACCGGCGTCTGGGCACTTTCGTTCGTGGCAGTCGCGGCCAATACAATTCTCGCTGAGGTGTTGGTATCGGCGGACGACCGGCTGCACCCCACGCCGCTCGGTCCGGCCGAGCACGGGATCCCACGGCGTTATACTTCACAGTTATTGGCGGCGCCGCGGCGGCAGTTGCCGGCAGCTGTAACTGCAAGATTTCACGCGGCGGCTTCGCTGGGCGTCGTTAGCTTCATCGTTGCCATAATGGCGGTATTCGGCGCACAGCGCCTGCGCACTGATTATCCGAAAGTGACCGAGGTTGATATGGTCCTGGTGCAGCAGAACATTGACTCGTGGGCTATCGGAGCTGAGGAGCTTGGGCTGCGACGCGCGCAAGAGCTCACTCGCCACGGCATCGATGCCGGTGAGTCTAAGCCGGAGCTGGTGGTGTGGAGCGAGACTACGCTGCAGCGACCAGTGCACGAGGAGCGCGATTTTTTTCTGCAGCGCCCGGATGGTGACCCGTTCCTCCCGTTCTTGAGCGAAATCGGCGTGCCGCTGCTTACCGGTGCTCCGGTTGTGGAGCTCGACACCGAGACCGGTGCACAACGCAGCTACAATGCCGCGGTTCTGTTAGACAATCGGGGGCGCATGCGCGAGTTCTACGGGAAGCGCCACCTCGTACCGTTCACCGAAACAATCCCCCTGTGGGAGTACTCCACGGTTCGGTGGTTTTTTAGGGAGCTGGTTGGACTACACGGCACGTGGACACCGGGCCCAGCATATACGCTGTTCGACTTGCCGAACACCGAGAACCGTCAAGATGCTGCCAAACCGCTGCAATTCGCGACGCCGATTTGCTTTGAAGATGCGTTCGCATATATCAACCGCGAGTTTACGCGAGCTGGCGCTGATCTACTGATCAACCTGACGAATAACTCGTGGTCGGAGACGAACTCGGCACAGACACAGCATTTCGTCGCCGCGCGCTTCCGGGCGGTAGAGAATCGGAGAACACTTGTGCGCTCCACCAACTCGGGTCTAACCGGCATCCTCGATGCGCACGGCCGAGTAATAGCCGACCTGCCGATGTTCACCGAGAGTTATCTGCGCAGCACGATTCCGGTATACCGCTCGCAAGAGCTTACGTTTTACACCCGATTCGGCGACTACCTGCCGGTGTTGTTTCTTGGGTTGGTCTTGGTAGGAATCATCGCGCCGCTGCGTGCCGAGCGGGCCCACCGCACCGCGCAGTGAAGCGCAACGATGCAGCGCACGGCCGCCGATGGCTGCACGCCACGTGCCGGTTGATTGGAACGGGACGGATCAGTTCTTGATGTTGTACTTGCGCTTGAAGCGCTCAACACGGCCGGCGGTATCTACAAGCTGCTGCTTCCCGGTGTAAAACGGGTGTGAAGCGCTTGAGATTTCCACCTGTAACAGCGGATACTCCTGGCCCTCGTACTCTATCTTCTCTTTGGTCTCTGCGGTGGAGCGCGAAAGAAACAAGGTTCCGGAGGCGGTGTCTTTGAAAACAACCGGTCTATAGTTCGGGTGAATGTCTTTCTTCATGGGGTACTCCTGATCAATGCCTCTGGTATTCGCTTAATCGCCTACACTCGATGTGTTCATCGACCGAAGGAAAGCTTCATTATTCTTTGTCTTGTTCATCCTGTCAACCAACAGCTCTACGATCTCGACGTCGTCCATGGGATTGATCACCTTCCGCAGAATCCACATCTTCTGCAACTCTTCCTCGGTCAGCAGCAAGTCCTCCCGGCGTGTGCCGGAGCGCTTGATGTTAATCGCCGGGTAGAGGCGCCGATCAGCCAGCTTACGGTCGAGGATGATCTCCATGTTACCGGTACCCTTGAACTCTTCGAAAATGACTTCGTCCATACGGCTTCCGGTTTCAACCAATGCAGTCGCGACTACGGTGAGACTGCCACCGTCTTCGATGTTGCGCGCGGCGCCGAAAAAACGTTTGGGCTTGTGTAGCGCGTTGGAGTCCACACCGCCGGATAGGATCTTACCCGAAGTTGGGACGGTTTGATTATAAGCCCGAGCCAAACGAGTGATGGAATCAAGCAGGATCACGACATCTTTCTTGTGCTCCACGAGTCGCCGAGCCTTTTCGAGCACCATCTCAGCGACCTGCACGTGGCGCGTGGCTTGTTCGTCGAAGGTAGAGGAGATCACCTCGGCCTGCACGTTGCGCTGCATATCGGTGACTTCTTCCGGGCGCTCATCGATCAGCAGCACGATCAGGAAGACCTCCGGCTGGTTTTCGGTGATTGCATTAGCGATTTTCTGCAGTAGCACTGTTTTCCCCGTACGAGGGGGCGAAACGATAAGCCCACGTTGGCCTTTTCCAATCGGACAGAACAAGTTAATCATCCGCGTCGAAGGGTCACCGGCGCGCGTTTCCATATTGAGCCGCTCATCCGGGTACAGCGGTGTGAGGTTGTCGAATGGAATGCGTGTCTGCGCAACACTGGGGTTGTCAAAGTTCACGTTTTCCACACGCAGCATCGCAAAAAAGCGTTCGCCCTCCTTAGGTGGGCGAATCTGTCCATACACCGTATCGCCGGTCTTAAGATTGAAAAGGCGTATCTGCGACGGCGAGATGTAGATGTCATCGGGACCTGGTAGGTAGCTGTTCTGGGGTGACCGGAGAAAACCGTAGCCGTCAGGTAATATCTCGAGTGAGCCGTAAGCGTAAATGGTGCCGTTTTTCTCGGTGTGAGCCTTCAGGATCGCAAATATCACTTCCTGCTTTTTGAGCGACAGAAGGTTATCCTGCGCAATTCCCATACGTGAGGCAACACTACGCAACTCCTTCATGTTGAGCTTGGTAAGGTCGTTGATACTGAGCGTCTTGCTGTCGGCAAGCTTTTCGGGATCCGACTCGCCTGTTCGCATCGCCTGGAAATCGGTGGTGTTGTGCCGTTTCTTGCGCTGCGAGTCCTTATTGCTGCGTGTGTCTTTCTGAGGCTTGCCGGAAAGATCAACAGTAGCTGTGGCCGTCTCAGGACCCGGCGGGTTGTCTCCGGCGGCATCGTCCGCACTGTCGTTCTTCTCCGCCTTCTCGCGATCGTTGGAGTCGGAGTCCTTGATCAACGCCACCCGAACCTTCTTCTTGCGTGTACCCTTGCGCTCACCGTTATCGGGTGCGGCGCCGTTGCCCTCGTCTTTTTCGCCGCTGGCGGGAATAGTTTCGCTGTCGTTACTCAGCTCATTTTCGCGGTCGTTGGGTGTCGTTGCCATGCCAAACTCCAGTCTAAGGTATTGGTGATGTGAACATATCTGAGATTACGGTCTTCGGCAGCCAATTCAATTGTCATGTGAAATAGTCGAGCTACTGTCGAAATGCGTTTATATCCGGGATTTCCACTGTGGTGCGTACTTCAAATATAGAACGCCCGCCTATCCCTGTCAAGCTGCGCCGCCTAGCCAGGAAGCCCAGCTATTGACCATAGCTTGTCACTCCGATTGTCGGTCCTACTGGGACACGACGCCTGGGGCTGTTTCCTTTAACTGCTCTACCGGGGCGGCGAAAATATCGACGCTGCCGGCATTCCGCAGCATCTGGCACTTGCCCTCAAAAACAACACCATCGGCGATTCGCAGCTTCGTTGCCTTGACATCGCCGTAGATCCGCCCCGTCGGCAGCATCTCAAGTCTGTTTGTTGCCAGCACGCTCCCACGGACAACGCCCGCGATGATAACCGTCTCAGCGAATACTTCGGCCACCACTTCGGCCCCTTCCTCAATATACAAAAAACCACTAGAACGGATTTCACCCTCAAAGCGTCCGCGGATACTCACCGATTCGGTGAACCTCATGGTACCCTTGAATGCGCTTGTCGCGCTCAAGCGGGTAGCGGTACGAGCAATAGTTCGAAAATCGCTGTCACGTGGCATGTATTTCCCGCGTTTTAGGTTGCGCTATGCCGATACTGCTGAAAGTGTTTTTGATACTTTTCTTCGAGTAAGTCAAGCGTCAACTCTTGGGATTTCAGCTCATCGCCTTTTGCAAGCAGGTCGTTGATCTCCTCCTCCAGCGCATCGAGTGCTGCTAAGGTAGTCTCCGACTCATGCTTAACCTGTTCGACAAACAACTGTACAGCTTCAACGTCCTCGGGGCTGAGCTTAGCGGCGGACTGCAGCACACCTTCAACCGGAGCCCGCAGGTGCGTAGTGAAGTACACCAGGGATTTGTTCAACGTCTCGATCAGCGCGATCCGTCTTTCACGCTGAACGACTTGCTCGGACAGCTCGCGGCCGCGCAGGACTGCCCTTATACGAGCAAGCACTTCGGAGAAATTGAAGGGTTTGGTAATATAATCTTCAATGCCGAGCTCAAACCCTTCGATCTTGTCCTTTACATCGTGCATTGCCGAGAACATTATGATGGGAATATGTTGATACAGCGCATACTCTTCGTCGGTCTTGAGGGTTCGCGTCACGTCCCAGCCCGACATCTTGGGCATGATGTTCTCCAGGATGATCAAATCGGGTTCGGTTTCGCGCACCTTTTCCAGCGCCATCTCGCCGTCCTCAGCCGTTTCTACCTCAAAACCCAGCTTTGACAGCATGACGTCGAAGAACTCGAGGTTGATCTGCTCGTCGTCGACGATCAGGATCTTACCTTTTGGCTGCATACGCTCCTCGGTAACTTGGTGAGTCCATTGTCCTACACCTGCATGAGATTGTCAATTCGGATGAGCTTCTAATGAACCGCCATTGTCCGGTTGGAGCGTGCCCCGCGCTGCCGGGTCCGGTTGGTGAGGGGTGCACAGAGTTACCGGCGAATGCGCCAAACGGCTTCTTTCAGTTCTCGGCCCGGCCGAAACACAACTACACCGTGTGGCTGGACCTGTACTGTGTCGCCGGTTTTGGGGTTCCGTGCTTTCTCACGTCCTTTACGGGTACGCACCTCGAAGGTACCGAACCCACGGAACTCGACCACGCGATCCTGTTTCAGTGCGGCTTTCACCTCGTCGAAGAACAGGTCAATGATCCGTTGGATGTCCTTCTTGCTAACGTCGCATTCTTCGGAGATTGACTCAACAATCTCTGCCTTCGTCAGCTTTAAGTCAGCCACGCTCTCTCCTCGTTGCACCTTACGCTACTCTACTATTACGCGATTAACGAGTTGAGCTTTCTCTGCAAACGCGATTTCGTCCTCGCTGCGGTGTTCTTGTGGTACACTCGCTTACCTGCTGCGGTATCGATGCGTTTTGCTACTTCGCGAAAGCGACGTTCCGCAAGCTCTTTGTCTTTCGCCTCAATCGCGCGCAGAAAGCTTCTCTGCGCCGTTCTGACATGGCTTCGAATCGAGCGATTGTGTATGCGCGCCTTCAGACTCCGGCGGTGCCGTTTTGCCGCAGGTCCATGTTCAGCCAATGATGATCTCCTTTGTCCCTAATTTAATCTGGAATGCTGTATAGAACCATCAACCTAACAAATAAGTTTAGGTGTGTCAAGGCAATAAACGATTCAGCCGTCCCGTTCGCGCACACGGCCGGTTTTGCTCCCAGCCCTTTCCATTTTGCCGCATTCGCGGTAGATTTGGGCAGTCTATGGGTCGTGTTGTTTTTTTCATTTGTTTGATCTCACAGTTACTCATCTGGGATCTCTACTTCAAGACTACCACGCTGGTTAGTTACGCGGCGGCGCGCCGATATATCGACCGTAATGTGGCCCGTATGGCGCGCAAGCTGTTTACAATGGCTCGGATCTAC
>PWQX01000251.1 GCA_003556605.1 Spirochaetaceae bacterium | reverse complement strand
CGGCACGCTCACCTGCAGGAGCGCTATCTAACGCCGCGCACGTCCAGACTCGTCACCGAACAAACCACAGGTCGCCGACCGGCATCACGCGCCGAGAACGCCTTACGCGAGTCCGGCAACTCGGCGACGGGGAAGCTTAGGCAGCGTGCCACGTCCGTTGCACCCGGCGCGGGAGGTCGGCCGCATTCGGGTGTACCCGCAGCATCGTCCGAGTCTCCTACTACGTCGAAAACCGATAACGTTGTACGCCGCCCATACTCCCACAAAGAACGTGAAGACGCATGGGCAGCCTTCTCGCGCACACTCAGCGGCGAGTAGCGTACTGCTGAGGGAATAGCCACGGCCGGGTTCAGGGTCGCCTGCCAATCCCAAGAGGCCCGCGAAACGATCGCGATACTTCGCGGCTGCAGTTATACCCCGGAGCGCCGTAGATACCGCCACCGGGGTGCATCGCCGCGTTCGCGAGAAATAGTCCCGGCAGTGGGGTGGAGTAACGCGAGAGCTCCGGCAACGGACGAAACATGAACATCTGATCGATCAGCATCTCAGCATGCATGACGTTGGCGCTCGGCATGTTGTGCTTGCGCCGGATTTCTTCCGGGCTCTGGATGTAGCGATTGGTGATCGCTTTCGACGCGCCGGGAGCAAACCGGTCGAGCACAGCGAGCATTTTATCGGCCTCGCGTTCGGCGATTTCGTCCCAGTGGGTGCCGTTGCGCAGGTTATAAGGATAGTACTGTCCCCACAAGAACAGCGTGTGCTTGTTCGGCGGTGCTAAGCTGTCGTCTATCGCGCTGAACGTCATCGCGATCAACGCCGGGTCTTGCGCCGGCAGCCCTCGAAGGTAGTCTGCGTACGCATCGTTGAGGTACTGAGTGCTTGGGCACAGCAACTGCAAACCATTCAACGCCCGCTGTGCCGGTGTGTCGGGGCAGAGATACCGCGGCAAACTTTCGGCTGCGCAGCGCAGTACCATTCCGAAACCGTTGCCCACCTGCACCTGGTCCACGCGCGCGCGCAGTTCCGGCGGCGTCCACTCGGCCAGCAGGTCGCGAAACGTCACCCAGATGTGTGCGTTCGAGACAACGCGGCGCGCGCTGACGCGTTCACCGGACACGAGCTCAACGCCTGCGGCGCGTTCACGTTCAACAAGAATTCGACGCACCTCGCTATTCGCATGCACCGCACCGCCGTGATCTTCTATACAGCGCGCGAGCGCCTTTGTGAGCATGCCCGAACCGCCGCGCGGGCGCGCAGGCCCGTGCGTATGGATGACCGAATGCCAGCCGACGAACTCCGCCGACGCGGCGTCGATAGGAGGCGGTCCGCTCTGTGCCCCCCACCAGGCCAACGCCGCCCGCAGGCGATCATCCTGGAACCGCTCTGAAACAATACGCCCGTAGCTCTTCAGCAGATCACGGGCGAGCTCCTTCTTTGAAGCGTCACGTGCCGTTACCCGCCGTCCGAAAAAACTCTTGGCGAAAGCCCCCGGTGTGGGTGCTTTCAGGAAGGCCTCGAATACCGCCTCGTTGAAGGGCCTCCAGTACTCGACGAAGCGACGGTAAGCGTCCGCGTCGGCGGGAGAAACGGCTGCGATGCTCTCGCAGGTCCGATCGAGATCGCGGAAGAACTCGATGACGCTCCCGTCCTCGAACGGCGCCGCCATAAACGGGTCCATGGGGATATACTCCAGCCCGTACTTCCCGAGGTCTAGATCCGAGACGATCGGTGTGTGGTGAATCATGAAATGCGCAGAACCCCCAACGTCAAGCTGGTACCCTCCGAACATCTCTTCGGTACACACCGCGCCACCAATTGTGTCGCGGCGCTCGAACACCTCCACCCGGTACCCGCGCCGTGCAAGATAAGCGGCACACACGAGTCCGTTGTGGCCGCTGCCAACGACAGCAACATCGATATCCATACTACCCTTCTTTCCGATTATGCGCTTCAGTCGACATAGG
This sequence comes from Spirochaetaceae bacterium, assembly GCA_003556605.1. Classification (GTDB taxonomy): domain Bacteria; phylum Spirochaetota; class Spirochaetia; order DSM-27196; family SLAA01; genus B1Sed10-166. The sequence goes on along the minus strand of PWQX01000251.1, from coordinate 14,588 downwards.
CGCGCACAGCTTCGATCAGCCAGCACCCGTCACAGTCTTCACTCACACTTCTCGTCAACAGAAACCCGAAGCGTCTAGTCTCACCGTCCTCGGTAGTCACCGTGACATCCTGCCGCGCTAGTCCGTTGTCGAGCTCGAGCGGATGATAGCGGGCTTCGATGTGCCCAATCAGAGGGCGATACGGACGACGAGTGAAGTGTTCAGCGTAGTCGCTTACACCGTCGAACGCCGCCCGATAGTCCGCCGAGGCAAAGGCGTACAGCAGCTCGCCGTCGAGATCATCAGCGCTGGCCGCCTGCAGCGCCTCAACCTGCACGCGCACCACCTCCTCAGGCTCGAGCTCTGTGCCCGGGGCCACCGGCTCGGCGGACACCGGATCGATAACCGACTCAATTGCGGCACACCCCGTCGCCGTGAGCAGCACCGTAGACACCAAGCCGAGAACAACCGCTCGACAGAGAATGCGTTGTTTCATACCCATGCATTCTATCCCAAATCCGAGAACACGAAAACAACGGAAATACGCGACATCAGGAAGCGAGAGATCGCCGCTGCAGGAGCCGAATGCCGGTTGCACAACTGCAGACGCAGTTCTATACTGGCCCGATGCTGGACTGGCTCATCCTGGGCGGCGGCATACACGGCACAATTCTCAGCCGGTATCTGCTCGCTCATGATTTGGTGGACTCCGACGGCCTGCGGGTAATGGACCCGTACGAGACGCCACTGGCAGTGTGGCGCCGCGTGACGAACGCATCCGGAATGCATTACCTGCGTTCTCCGAGCAGCCACAGCCTCGATATTGATTTCCGCGCCTTGCGCCGTTTCGCCCGGCGTCCGGAGAATCGCGAACTGGCCGACTTTATTCCGCCTTACGCCCGTCCGGCGCTAAGCTTGTTCGACGCGCATGCCGACAACACGATTGAGGCCCATGGTCTGGAACACATTCGGCTTCTCGGCCGTGCTATCGAAATCAATCGAAACAACGGAGCCAAGCGCGTGCGCACCGCGGAGACCAGCTTCCTGGCTCGAAACGTGGTCCTCGCCTTCAGCGACTCTGAAAGCCCGCACTATCCTGAGTGGGCGATCCAAGCGCGCCAAGACGGAGCGCGCATATTCCACGTGTTCAGTCCTGAGTTCAACCCGCGCATACCGCAAGACCCGGTGGCTCCGGCAGTCATCGGTGGGGGCATCACCGCGCTGCAGAAGGCCTGTCAACTGGCGCGCGCCGGCGTAGCTCCGGTAACCGTGATCGCGCGACATCAGCTGCGCGTCGCAGCCTTCGACAGCAACCCCTGTTTTGTCGGCCCGAAGTGCCTCGATGAGTTCCGCGCCGAGCGCGACTACCGCCGCCGGCGCGCGATCATCGATGCTGAGCGCTTTCCGGGATCGGTACCGCGCGACGTTGCGGAGGACTTTGCGGTCTTGCGGAAGCAAGGAATGGTCCGCCTGATTATCGCGCACGTCACCGCCGCCGAGGCACGACCGGACGGCACGGTCAGACTACTGTGCAGCGAAGGCGGCCGTGTTATCGAAAGCAGCTACGTGCTGCTCGCTACCGGGTTCAAACGCCGCATCTACAAAGCACCGGTGATTCAGCAAATCACCAAGGAGTTTGGTCTTCCGATCGGCGATTGCGGTTTCCCGATCCCGCAATCCCATATGGAATGGGGCGAGAATATCTTTGTAACCGGAGCGCTCGCCGAACTGGAGGTAGGTCCTCCTGCGCTGAATATTATCGGGGCGCACAACAGCGCGAGACAACTCGTAGCCGCCCTTCGATAAGACCAGAAACGCGACACCGCCGTAAGAACGGGCTGCCGTAAGAATGACCTGCGCGGTGCTACCCATCGAGCTGCTCAAGCGCGCTGGTGCGGTTCTGATACTCAACGAAACCGGCAAAAATGCTCTGGAACACTAACGGGAACACCACTTGATGAAAATGCGCACTGCGCAGAACAGCGCCCTTGCGACTTTCATAATTCTCGGTTATGCGTGCGGTTTCGAGCTCCATGAAGTTTTCATAGCTCGCAAACGGCGAAGGCTCAGTCGACACCCGGCCTTCCTCTTTTCTCACTGAGTCTTGATACTTGCCGAGGTCGGACATGAGATCGAACAACGAGTAATTGGCTTCGACAAACCGCTCGATTCTCGCGCGTTCACCATCAAGGAGGTTACTGATCGCGGCGTGTTTTTTCGGATTAATGATCTCGAAAATCCACGACTTCCGCAGTTGCACACCCTTGCGTTTGAACAAGTCCTCGAGCGCAGTCAGCACAAAGCGGTTTCCGCGGTAGTACTGAATAAGCTCAGATATCCGCTGAGCACCGTTCCAGTCCCGGCGCAACAGCAACTCGACCTGCGAGCTGATCGCTTCCGGCAAGCCTGGGTTCACCTGGATGCTGTATGTCTTGAACTCGGCGTTGTTCTTGTCTCTGATCCGCACTGTACAGCACCGAAACAACTCCGCTCGTGTGATGTCTCGATAGTACCCGAACAGCGCGGCAGCCTCTTTCTTGAAGCGGTTGTAGTACGCATCGACAACCCCGGTTTCCTCGAGCACCTCGTAGAAATGCTCCGAAATCCGCAGACCTCCGGCCGGTGCTGTGCTCTCCATCCGCTTCGCCTCAATCACCGGAAGCCCGATCACATCCCACTGCTTGGCCCCGTCGGGACCGAAGTTGCCGATTGTGACCTCACCGATATTGGCGCCGATTCGAACGCGAATCTGAAACAGCGCATTGATTGACGACGCAATGTCCATGTTCGTACGCAGCCCGGAGATGATCTGAAATGCACGCTCGAGCGCCGGTCTCTCGTGCGGCGGGACGGTCTGGGACAGAAACCGATCGTTGGCTTGGTTGAACAGCACACATGCCCGCTGCATCTCCACGCAGGTGTAGAACAACTCGCGCGCTATGTGGCGCTTGGCCTGCTCCGGGGACATACTGCGTGTCTTGGGATCGATGACACCCCCATAATGAAACATCAGGCTATCTCCCTCGATCTTGTTGAGATAGCCCCCGCGTCGCCGCAAAACGCTGTTGAATGCCGTATACAGCCCGTTCAGCACGTCCTGGTTCTCTTTGGGGCTCAAGAACTTCGAGATGTAGGTATAATCCGCGATGTCCATGAAAGCCACACCAACTCGCGCTTCGGTGGAGTCGGTCGGCAAATGGCCCATCTCCAACACAGCATCGATGAGCTGCTTGGGGAGATAGTATTCCTCGATCTGCTTGCGTAACTCAAACTCGTCGCGGCTGATCTCGGTAGTAGAGCTGTTGAACACCCTCGGTGAAGCCATCGACGCCCCCTTGCGTACCTACCCTAGCGCGAAAAACGGATAGCTTTACGAAAGCTGTACCATACGGAGGAATTCTTGTTCGCTAATGACCGCAATGTCAAGCTCCCGGGCTTTCCGGTTCTTTGCAGACCCCGATTCAGGGTCATTGGTCACCACGAAAGCCAAGTCGTGGGTCACATTGCTCTTCACAATGCCGCCCAACTGCTGCACTATCTGTTCGGCCTCAGACCGTTTCATGCTGTTGAGAGTTCCGGTGAAGCAGAAGCTTCGGCCGAGAAGCGGCGCGTCTTGTCGGGGCTGCTGCAAGCGTACGGCACCGGTTTCCAGAACCCGCTGCATCAATGGGTATAACTCGCGAACACCGCTGATAATCGTTTCAGCCGTAGAAGCGCCGATGCCGTCTACCGAGGCAAGCTCCTCGGCGTCGGCGTCACGAATACTCTCGAGCGTTGTGAACCCGGCGGACACCACCTTCTGCATCACTAACTCACCCACATGCTCGATATCGAACCCGGCAACGAATCGCGCAGTTGAAAGCTCGCGCACTGCGCCGAGATTGCGCAGCAGCTTGCGCGCGAGCGGCTCGCCGACCCGCTCGCACTGCATCAGATCGTCAACAGTGAGACTGTACAGATCGTGAATCTCGCCAACTCTCCCGGAATCGAAGAGGTTACGCAAGATTACCTCTCCTAAATCTTTGATCTCGAGAACTTGAATCCATTTCTGTAATCGATGAAAGCGACGTTTACTGCATTCTAGATTGGGACAGTACAGCCGTGTTCCCTCGTTGAGCAGCCCAGCCCCGCAGGTATTGCAGGCGGAGGGCGGCACGATCGGCCGGCTGCCGGCCGGGCTTTCAAGAACACGCTCGATCTTCGGGATTATGTCGCCGCGCTTGGTCATGACCACCTGCGACCCGATCTGCAAGCCAAGCTCCTCGATCATACGCGGGTTGGCCAGGTTGGCTCGTTGCACCGTCGTACCGGCTAGTCGCACCGGGTCGACAATACCGATCGGGGTGTAATGATGCCCCGACTCGCTCCAGCGCACCTCGCGCAGCGTCGTCACCCCTTCTTCGGGTGAAAACTTGAACGCAATCTGGCGCTCGGGACGCGCCCGCTGCATGTCGTCCGGATCAATCGTCACACTCTTCACTACTAACCCGTCAATATCGTACGCAAGCCGATCACGCTGGTCAGCGACCTCGTCACGATACGCGACGATTTCTTCAGCGTCCCGGAAGACTCGATACGGCACCAAAGTGAAACCCTGGTCCTGGAGCCACCGCAGCTTGGCCTTTTCGTCGGAGAAGTAGCGTTGCGAACCGGCCGGCCAGGCGTCGTAGCACAGGATACGGAGAAACTCCGCGCCCTTCCCGTCTTTGCGCTTCATAACGCCGTTGGCTGCGTTGCGGCAGTTGGCCTTATCGCTGTAGTAGCGCGTGAAGATCTCGTGCGGCATAATCACCTCACCGCGCACGCCACCACTGAAGGCATCGCCGAGCTCGCGGACAACTCCATGCATGCGCGTCACATTGGGCGTGACTTCGTCGCCGACACGGCCGTCTCCGCGGGTGACTCCAAAACGGAACCTACCGTCGTAATACTGCAGCTCAATACTTGCGCCGTCGAGTTTATGCTGGACGATGAACTGCTCGTGCCCCGCTTTCTTCGCCCATCTGAGAAAACCCACGGCGTCGGCGGCCTTGTCAAGACTGTTCATCGGAATGATGTGCTCCCGCTTTGGGTAGCCGGGCGCATGGTCCCGCCCAACTTCGTCGAAGATCAGGTTGTTCGGGTCAAGCGAGCGCAGTTCGTCCCAGAGCTGATCAAACTCGGCATCGGAAATCTCGGGTACGGCGTTGTAATATCTGTCCTGGTGGTAGCGAATGAGGCGCTCCAGCTCTTTTACTCGGTTGTCCATTACCGGTAGTATAGCAAACATGGCTATGGCACGACTATTTGTAGCGCTCGAGCTGCCTGCAGGATTCCTCGACAAGGTTGTGGGCCTGCGTGACCGCGCACTGCCGAAGCCACTGCAGGAGACGATGCGACCGATCCCGGAAGAAAACCTGCACCTGACATTACGCTTCTTAGGAGACACCGACGAGGCGGCGATCGAGGACCTCGGCACCGCGCTCGCGAAGGCGGCATCCAACCATGGCGCGATTCCGGTTCTGCTCACCGGTGGTGGCTGCTTTCCGCACACACGCAGTCCGCGCGTGCTGTGGGCCGGGATCGAAGCACCGGAAGGCGGGCTCACCGAGCTACACCGCAGTGTAAGCGATGAGCTGGCGCGGCTTGGGCTCCCTCGCGAGGATAAGCCGTTTCATCCGCACGTAACGCTTGGGTATCTCCGCAAAGGCGTGAACCTCGGGGAGGCCCGTCGCGCAGCCGCAGCCCTCACGCGGTTCGCAGAGTCGCCGGTCGGCGCACAAACAGTCCTCGACACGCTCGCGCTGAAGCGAAGCCACCTGGACCGCGCAGGTGCGGTCCATACCGTACTCGAGACCATCCGCCTGGGGAGCTGAGGCATAGGAACGGCTCGGGAGCACTTGCGTTCAGGATCACTCATCGCTGTAGAACGGATGCACCCGGCGGCGGTAATGCTCGTATTGCTCACCGGCGTGATACGAAGAACGCACCAGCGGCCCCGCTTCGCAATGGCTGAAGCCTTTCTCGAGCGCCGCGTGTTTGAGCTGCGCGAACTCCTTCGGATCGTAGTAGCGCTCCACTGCAATGTTCGTACGCGCCGGTTGCAGGTACTGCCCGAGATTGATGATCGAAACGCCGACTGCACGCAAGTCGTCCATTGTCTCGAGAATTTCATTCTTGCTCTCACCAAGCCCCAGCATCATACTCGACTTGGTAGTCCCCTCCGGATCAAGCTCGTTGGCGATCCGCAAGAACTCTAAGGACCGTTCATAGGTCGACCGCGAACGGATCTGCGGTGTCAAACGCCGCACAGTCTCGATGTTGTGGCTCATCACCTCCGGTTGAGCCCTCGCCACGCGCGCGATGCTGTCACGCTCGGCCATCAGGTCGGAAGCAAGCACCTCAACCGCACACTCCGGCGCGCCGCGGTGCACCGCCTCAATGGTCTCGCCCAAGACTGCGGCACCGCCGTCGGGAAGGTCGTCACGATTCACCATGGTAATCACCACGTGCCGAAGTCCCATCCCGCCGACTGAGGCGGCCAACCGCTCAGGCTCACCGGTGTCGACCGCACCCGGCACGCCGGTTTTGACCGAGCAAAACCTACAGCGACGCGTGCAGATGTCTCCCAGAATCATGAAGGTGGCGGTGCGCTGCTCACCCCAACACTCGTGTATGTTCGGGCAGCGGGCCTCCTCACAGACCGTGTTCAAACGGCCTTCACGCACCAGACCCTTAATGTATTTGTAGTTATCGTTCGTGTTAAGTCGGACTTTCAGCCAGTCGGGCTTGCGCTCAACACGGGTACTCTTTCGCATATCAGCAGGCTCCCTTTAACGAGTCCAGTGTAACGCCATAGCGCTCAGAAGGAAAGACCGTTACCCACCCTTTTATTACTTTTGCGGTCAGCAATCCGGCGGCTCAGATGCAGTGATCTGCAGTTGTACCCGGGCCGGGCGGTACGTGATTCGCGGGATCACACGCTCGCGTGCGTGACCCGGAGACAAGTGGTGACTACCGGGGGAGACTTACCCGCTGCCGCACAGGGCGGTGCTGCATCGGAATACCCCCTGTTATCTTTGCGGCAAGTGCGATATGATTTCGCGGAGCGTTCGATATCTTGCGACGCGGCGGCGTAGATCCCGAGCACCTGTACGCCGGAGTGTACTACTGATCAAGACCGACGAATTACCGGAATCGCATATGCCTATGACCTATCATCTAGTGCAGCTCGGCTGCCAAATGAACATATCCGACGGTGAACGTTTGCGTACCGTGTTGGAAAACATGGGCTATCGTGCCACTGATCACGAAGAGGACGCCGACCTGCTTGGTGTTGTGGCCTGCTCGGTTCGACAGAAGGCAATCGACAAAGTCTACTCGCGCATTCACAAATGGAACCGCTGGAAGCATGAGCGTTCCCTCCTCACCTTCTTGACCGGCTGCGTTCTTCCCACCGATCGTGAGAAGCTGCTCGACCGCTTCGACCTGGTTTTCGCGATCACTGAGCTGCCGCAACTGCCGGAGCTTATCCGTGAGTGTGGCGTGGTTACCGCAGCCTCGGTTCGCGCCGCACAACACCCTAATGGAAAACTCCAGCCGGCCGCAGGCGCGGTTGGGAGCATGAGTGAAAACACCGAGTACTGGAAGATCACACCGCAACATAGCTCACGCTTTGAAGCCTACGTCCCGATCCAGAACGGCTGCGACAAGTTCTGCAGCTTCTGCGCGGTTCCGTATACGCGCGGGCGCGAGGTGTCGCGCAGCTCCGCGGAGATCCTCGCTGAAGTGCAGCAGCTCGTACAGCACGGATACCGGGTGATCACGCTGTTAGGACAGAACGTCAACTCCTACGGCCGCGACTGTGCCGGCAGCGAGATCAGCTTTGCCGAATTGCTCCGCCATATCGGCGAGATCGGCGAGCGAAGCGATCGCGAGTTCCGCGTGTACTTTACCTCACCGCATCCCCGCGACATGCAGACCGACGTACTCGAGACAATCGCGCGCTACCGCTGTCTCGGCAAGCAGATCCATCTGCCATTGCAGTCCGGCGACGACAAGGTGTTGATGGCGATGAACCGGAAACACAGCATGAGCCGCTACCGGGAGGTTGTGGCAAACATCCGCCGGATCTTGCCCGAAGCGACCTTGTTTACCGATATCATCGTGGGGTTCCCGGGCGAGACCGCGCAGCAGTTCGAGCGCAGCGTTGAAGCGATGCAAGAGTTCGCGTACAACATGGCCTACATAGCCATGTATTCCGCGCGTCCGGGGGCGCGCAGCAGCCGCACGAAAGACAACGTGTCGAACGCGGAAAAGAAGCGGCGGCTCCATCGCCTGACCGGCGAGTTGCAGCGCATCTCGGCAGCGTACAACCGCAGCTTGATCGGCAGTACCGTTCGTGTGTTCGTCGAGGGCACTGACCGCAAGCCCGGCTACCTCAGCGGCAAAACCGAGGGGCGGCTTGTAACGCGGTTCGCCGGCACCGACGAGCGGCTTATCGGGAGCTTTGTGACGGTGCGGATCACCGACTGTGCCCCCTTGTCGCTGGAAGGCGTTCCGGCAGAACCGGTACGTCACGGGAGTTTTCCAGCAGCGGCGACGGCTGCCGGGGAGCGTATCCTGTGACTCGGCGCCGCATCGCGTTTCACACACTCGGGTGCAAATTGAATCAATTTGAAACCGAGGCGCTCGCCGGCGAGTTCCGGCACGCGGGGTACGAGATCGTCGCCGGTGGCCGGCGTGCGGACTGTTACGTTGTGAACACCTGCAGTGTAACGGGCAAGGCCGACCGAAAATCCCGTAACGCCGTCAACCGCGCAGTGCGCGCGGCGACCGGATCAGGAACCCTGGTAGTGGTAACCGGGTGCTTCGCCGACGAGCATCGCGAAGAGCTTGAACGCAGAGGTGTCACCTACGTACTCGAAAACGACCGAAAGCGGAAGGTGTTCGAGCTCGTAGACGCGCATTTTCACGGCGAGATACTGCACCTCAATGAGCTCGAGCGCGATCTGTTTTCGTACACCACTAGCTCCAACGTGTTTCGCACGCGCGCCATGCTCAAGGTGCAAGACGGCTGCGACAATTTCTGCAGCTTTTGCATCATACCTCGGGTCCGCGGGCGCGCGGTCAGCCGCCGGATCGACGATATTATCGAAAACCTACGCGCAATTCTCCAAAGCGGCTATCGTGAGGTGGTTCTCACCGGAGTCAACATGACGCGCTACCAAGACGATGGGCTTGGGTTTTCCGCAATGCTCGAGCGTGTTCTGGAGACGCCCGGAGCTTTTCGGGTTCGGATATCCTCAATCGAGCCCGATTTGCTCGACGAACGTTTCTTCGCGTTGCTGCAGCATCCGAAGCTCTGTCCGCACCTGCATCTCTGTCTCCAAAGCGGCAGTGAGCGCATCTTGCTGCAGATGCGCAGGCAATACACCGCCACCGAGTACCGCAGCATTGCCGAGCGCATCCGTGCAGCCGATTCGCTGTTTAACTTAACGACAGACGTGATTGTGGGGTTCCCGGGCGAAAGCGATCAGGATTTCGCCCAGACCGCAGCGCTGTGCCGTGCGCTGGAGTTCAGCCATATTCACACCTTTCCCTACTCGCTGCGCCGCGGAACCCGCGCTGCTAGCAGCAGCGAACAGCTGCCGGCTGCGGTCAAGAGACAACGCGCGGCGATGATCCGTGAGATCTCGGAGCATAATCAACGGCGGTACGGCGAGCGCCTTACCGGTCAGACGCAGCGCGTGCTGCTCGAGCAGGTCAGCGAGACACGCGGCGCGGGACGGGTAGGACACGGCTACGGACAGCACTACGTGGCGACCGCGGTGAAGCCCGCAGGAGCCGAAACCAGCGGCTACCCTCGGCTTGAGGCGAATCGCTTTGTAGACGTTGTGATCACCGGCAAGCGAACCGGAACCGACCCGGTGCTGGGGGCTACACTAGTTGCTGAACCTTGTTAAGGGCATCCGGTAGCTGCGCTCACGCGCCGCCTACTTGTCGATCTAACGCGGCTGCAGTGGGACCAGGCGCCCGCCGGCAGCTCGCGTGAGGCGGTCGCGGACAGCCAGTCCCACACCGGCGGCCGGCGGCAACTGCGCAATAATCGCATCACAACCCACGCTGTCAAACCACGCAAAGCTGCGGTACAGAAGCCGGCCGTACTCTTCGCTATCGCGAAAGACCTTCACGAGTGGGGTGGGGTGTAATCGGTCCGGTAGCGATTCAAGCAACAGCATCCCAACTCTGCAACCAAACGAATTGGGGCACAGCAGCTCTCGCCGGTCACCCGGAAGCAGATACAGCGGCGCGCGCGGCTGATAGTGCGGGTGCCGGGTTCCCGGGGATGCTGCTGCAGCATCATCCCCGCCGGCGCCGAGGTCACCGGCGAAGCACACCCGATAGCTTGACCAGCTCTCGTGATCAGGATCGCTGCGGGAACGGGTCGCGTCAACAGCAAGCTCGGTCAATGCGGCCGTTATCATCTCGATCGTTACCGATCCAGGCCGCAGCACAACCACGCGGCGGCGCCCGCTGTCGACCTTCACCACTGTCGACTCAATGCCGTAGCGGCAGTCGCCGCCGTCAATGATCGCCGCTACCCGGCCGCTCATCGCTGTCCGGGCGGCGGCGAAACTCGTGGGGCTCGGCTCGCCCGAGCGGTTGGCGCTCGGCGCAGCAACCGGCCGCCCGGCAACCGCGAGGAAGCGCTGCGCTACCGTGTTCAGGGGCACCCGCACCGCCACGGTGCTGAGCCCCGCCGAGACATCCGGTGCAATCGCCGCCGCCCGCGGCAGCACCAGGGTAAACGGCCCCGGAGCAAAGCTCTCCAGCAAGGCGTACTCCAGGGTGCTCACCGCGGACGCTACCACAGGCAGTTCCGCGAGTGCCGGTATGTGAACAATCAGCGGATTGTCGGCGGGACGCCGCTTCGCCGCAAAGATTGCCGCCACGGCGTCCGGGTTACCGGCGTCGGCGCCTATTCCGTACACCGTTTCGGTGGGAAACACAACTAAGCGACCGAGCTTGATCAACTCGCCGGCCCGGTGGAGATTCTCAGAGCGTATGAGCTCAGTGCGATGCCACATAGCCCACTCAGCACTTCACGTAGATGTAGCCGTCCTCTTCATCGATCTTCGCGGGAAAAGTGCGCACCGGGCGTGTTGCCGGAAAATCCTTCACAGCTCCGGTACGAATATCGAACCGAGACCCGTGCTTAGGACAATACACGTCCCCGTCTACGATCATCCCCTCCGCTAACGGGGAGTATTCATGGGAGCACGAGTTCTCAGTTGCATAGATCCCGTCTTGAAGCTTGAACACCGCAATCTCTTTTCGCCGGTGCACAAACTTATAGGTGTGCATGAACTCCGACGGTTTTACTACTTTCTGCCAGCGCGCCACGACTGTACTCCTCCACCCAATTACGCTGCGGTGTTCACGGTGCAATGTAGGCCGGCCGCTACCCTGAGCTTATTCGCTATCTGATTTCAGCGTCTCAAGGATGCGCTCCCCGACAATAGTGCGCAGCTCATCCTGCAGAATCGCGGGAGCTCGGGTGATGACCTCGTCAAAGTAGCCCTCAACCAACATGCGTTTCGCTTCAGCCTCACTGAAGCCGCGGGTCTGCAGATAATGCTGCTGATTTCGGTCGATCTTGCCGGAAGTAGACCCGTGGCTACACTTTACATCGTTCGTGTGAATCTGCAAACAGGGTATTGAGTCGGCACGCGCGCCGTCGTTCAGCAAGAGGTTGTTGTTGGTAAGGTACGCGTCGGTTTCGGCTGCTGCATGGTCGACGTAAATCAACCCTTGATACACCGAGCGCGCCTCATCGAGTACCGCGCCTTTGTAGAGCGCGAGGCTCAGCGCCTTGGGCGCGTTATGCCGTTGGACCGTACGGAGATCCATATGCTGGTCTTCGAGTCCAAAATACATCCCGTCGAGCTGCAGGTTGGCCCCGGGACCGTTGAGATGGCCGTCAACACGGACCTTGGTAAACATCGCGCCGAACTGCGCCGTAAGATGCCGGCAGGCGGCATCGCGGCCCAGATAGGCGCTGCCGTTGCTGAAGAGGGAAGAGTCGATATTGAGCGTACTCAACTCGGCAAAACGCAGCGCTCCACTGTCGCCCACCTCAACATCAAAGCCCGCGTTTGCCAAGATTTCGCCCTCGTCGGCACCGGCGGTGCGCATCGTGACCGCGGCGCGCGCTCCGGTTTCCAGTACCGCAAAGACGTGCGGCGGGTACAGCGCGCGGTCATCATCGTAACGCAGGTCGATAACAAAAGGGTTGTCCAGCTCCACAAAGCGCGGCACGTACAGCACCACCCCGTGGCTAAGCACACTGTAGTGCCACAGCTGCACGCGGTTTTCGGCCTGCCGTACGGCTTTGCGCCACAAGCGTTCGACCGCGCTGCGTGCTTCGGCCATCCGCGCATCGTGGTTCGCATCGCTGAGCACTCTGTACAGCGGTACGAATAACACGCCTGCATCTTGAGCCTCCCGGCTCAGGGCCCAATCGGTACAGCTCGCGTTGTCGAACGCGATTTTTCCGGAAGTGTCATCACGCTCACATTCGCTCGGCGACTCGGGTGCTGCGTGTGCCGGCAGTTTGAGGCTATAGGCATCGAAATCATAACTTGAAATATCCGACCTTCGCCACTCTTCATCGCGTGTGCTTGGCCACTCCGTCTGTTCGAAGCGACCGCGTGCCTCGGCGCGCAGCCTCTGCACCCATTGCGGCGAGCCTAAAGCGGCCGCATACGCTTCCTGCTGCTCTGTTGCCCGAAACTCTTTCAGTTGTGTATTGCTCATGTATCTCCTTCCCAGCCCCACCGGCAGTTCCGGCTCAGCCCACCGAGCCTTCCATTTCAAGCTCTATCAGACGGTTCAGTTCCACCGCGTACTCCATCGGCAGTTGTTTCACGAGCGGATCCAAGAACCCGTTGACGATCGTCAACGCTGCCTCGTTTTCGTCCATGCCGCGACTCATCAGGTAGAACAACTGTTCCTCACTGATTTTGCTCACGCGGGCCTCGTGCTCCATCGAGACGTCGTCGGACTGAATATCCATGTAAGGATACGTATTGCTCGTGGAATCCGCGTCGATCAGCAACGCATCACAGACCACGTGGCTCTTTACGTCTTGCAAATTGGGCTCAACCTTGATCTGCCCGCGATAACTGGCAGTCCCCCCGCCTTTGCTGATTGACTTAGACGTGATAACCGAGCTGGTGTTACTCGCTGCGTGCACCGCCTTGCCGCCGGTATCTTGCTCCTGACCGGTACCGGCAAACGCTATCGAGAGCACTTCGCCATGTGCGCCTTCGCCCATCAGCCAGATGGAAGGGTACTTCATGGTGCGCTTACTACCGATATTACCGTCCACCCACTCCACCGTAGCGTTTTCGTAAGCAGCGGCGCGCTTCGTAACTAGGTTGTAAATGTCGCTGGACCAGTTCTGAATCGTAGTGTAGCGCACCCGCGCACCCGGTAGAGCGATAATCTCCACCACAGCCGAATGCAGTGAATCGGTGGAGTAGATTGGGGCGGTACACCCCTCGATGTAGTGCACGAAACTGCCCTCGTCGGCGATGATCAAAGTACGCTCGAACTGCCCGAAGTTCTCACTGTTGATGCGGAAATACGCCTGCAGCGGAACTTCAACCGATACTCCTTTTGGAACGTACACGAAGCTTCCTCCCGACCATACCGCCGAGTTCAACGCTGCAAATTTGTTATCGTCGGGCGGAATCACCGTACCGAAATACTTCTTCACCAACTCGGGATGCTCGCGCACCGCGCTTTCAGGGTCGCTGAACAGAACCCCTTGTTTGGCTACGCTTTCCTGAATGTTGTGATATACCATCTCGGAGTCGTACTGCGCACCGACACCGGCGAGAAACTTGCGCTCGGCCTCCGGGATCCCGAGACGGTCGAAGGTGCGCTTGATCTCATCCGGCACGTCGTCCCACGTATGCGTCTGCTCATCGCTTGGTTTCGCGTAGTAATAGAACTCGTTGAAATCGATGTCCGACAGATCTGCGCCCCAGTTCGGCATTTCTTTCGCCAGAAACGCCTGCAATGAGCGCAGGCGGAAAGCCCGCATCCAGTCGGGTTCGTGCTTCTGATCGGAGATCGCATGCACAACGGCCTGACTGAGGCCCTTGTCGGCCTTGTATACGCTGCGGTCCGGATAATGGAATCCGAACTTGTATTCGCCTAAATCAACTGCCTGCGGTTGGCTGCTCATTATTCTCCTCCTGTATACCGTACTCTCTTCGCACCCAGTCGTAGCCTCTGCTTTCCAGCTCACCGACCAGGTCGCCGCCACCGGAAGTGACTACCCGCCCTTGGTACATGATATGCACGTAGTCCGGAGTGATATGATCCAGTATCCGCTGATAGTGCGTGATCACCAATGCGCCGAACTGCGAGCCGCGCAGCCGGTTGACGCCCCGCGCGACAACCTTAAGCGCGTCGATATCCAGTCCGGAATCGGTCTCGTCGAGAATTGCGAACTCCGGTTTCAACATCAAGAGCTGAAGGATCTCCATGCGCTTCTTCTCGCCTCCGGAGAAGCCCTCGTTCAGGTACCGGTTTACGAACTGCTGGTCGATCTCCAT
>PWQX01000224.1 GCA_003556605.1 Spirochaetaceae bacterium | reverse complement strand
GATGAAGTATATACGACCAGGGGGTGAACATCAATACGACCGGGCTCATACTATCGTATGTTTTTTTTGGTACTTTCGCGATCCTTTACACATACGCCGGAATGCGAATAGGATAAGCATTAGAATAGAAAGAGCAATGACAGACGGTAACTCACCCAACCACAACGCGGCGCCCGGGCCATCTGAGGCGCCGCAGAGCGCCGAGCGCACCCTGATTGAGGGGGCGCTGCACTATCTCGCGATCCTGCTGCGCTACTGGCTGTTTATCTTCATTGTCACCGCCGCGGCCGCCGCCGGGGTGGTGGGCTTCTCCATTTACAGCCTCACGCTCCCGCCGGAGGAGAGCCCGCTGCCCAACCGCTACGAAGCGTACGCCACACTGCTGGTAGGAGAAGACGCCGGCGGCGGCGCGCAGTCGGTCTTGGAGTCGCTCGGCATGAGTGCCCCGCGGGATGCCGGAACCACTACCGGGCGCCTCGCGATGGAGGTGCTGCAGAGCCGCTCGTTTATCGACAGCATCATTGAACAGAACAACATGCTGGACCATTACAACATGCACAACGCCAACCGCACGCGGCGCCGGCAGGTTGTGCTGGCCAATGCGCGCTTTAATCTGGACGGGCGTACCGGAAGGCTCAGGATCAGCTATCAGGATATTCTTCCCGAGTACGCCGCTGAGGTTGCCAACAGCATTGTCGACGAGCTGGACCGCTATTTCCGCGAGCGCGGCGGCGCGCGGCGGGGAACCACCCTGGAGTCTCTGGAACGGACACTCGCCGAGGTAGACCGGGAGATTGCCGGCATAGAAGCGGAGATCCGCCGGTTTCAGCGGGAGTACGGCGTGCTCAGCGTTGAGGAGCTGGCGAGCTCGCAGTCGGCGATGGTGCGCAGCCTGGAGACCGAGCTGGTACAGCTGGAGCGCAGCATTAGAACCTACACCGAGCGCACGCGCATTGAAGACGACCCGGAGCTGATGCGCATGCGCGCTGAGCGCGACACGGTGGCAGACCTCATTGAGCAGATTGAAGCCGGCTACGCCGGCGGCGACCGCAGCATGCCGGCGCGCTCTGAGCTGCCGGAGCTGTCGCTGCGCTTAGGACGCCTGCAGACCGACCTTGCGCTGCAGCAGCGCATCCGCAACTCGCTGCATCAGGAGTATCAGGTTGCGCGCCTCGCCGCCGAGTCGGGCCCGGGGTTCACGGTGCTCGAGCGCGCCGAAGTTCCCGATGAAAAGATCGGCCCTTCGCGGGCGGATTTGAGCATGAGGGTCACCCTCGGCGCCTTCGGCGCGAGCATCGCGCTGGCGTTTGCGCACTACGGGCTGACAGTGCTCAGGCGCGACCCTAAGCTGATGGGTATTGTAAAGGCCGGCGTGTCGAAGGATAAGAAGAAAACCGCCAAAACCGAGAAGAGTGCATAGCCGATGAAACCTATCAAACCGGCCGCCCGCCTGACAGTTGCGGGCGCCTTAGCCCTTGTACTGCTGTGCGGCCCGGCGCTGCCGGCCTCCGCGCGAACGCGCGAGCAGCGGCTGCTGAGAGAACCGGCGGTAATCGCCGGCGAGCCCATCGTGGACGTAACCCAACGGCTGCAGCTTGCCACCGCCGACAGCGAATACCCGGTTACCCCGGGCGATATCTACCGCATCACCTACCTGCGTGCCGGAGAGCTTGTCACCAGCGACGTGACCGTTGAGAACGACTACACCGTCAGCCTCAACGTGTTCGGCGAGGTTGATGCAGCCGGCTTGACGTTCGCCGAGCTGCGGCCGCGGGTGGAGCAGATCATAGAAAACGCAATTCCGCGCAGCCTGCCGTCGCTGTCGCTGGTGTCGGTGGGGGTGTTTCAGGTACGCCTGACCGGCGCGCTGGCGCAGAGCCGCAGCGTCACCGCCTGGGGGCTCTCGCGCCTTTCAGACGTGCTGCGCGGGCAGCTCGCGCCCTACTCCTCAATCCGCAGCGTGGCGGTCATCGCACGAACCGGCGAGCGCGAAGTGTACGACCTGTTTCGGGCGCTTGACCTCGGCGATGAAAGCCAGGACCCCTACGTTCGCCCCGGCGACACCGTAGAGCTTGCGCGCACCCGCAGGCTGGTGTATGTGGGCGGTGAAGTGAACCAGCGCGGGCGTATTGAGCTCGCCGCCGATGATACCATCAGCGACATTACCCGCTACGTGCGCGGCACCACCGCCAAGGGCGACCTGCGGCGCGTGCGCGTAACGCGCGATGAAGAGGACACGACGCGCACCTACTTCCTTGACCTCAGCGACCGGGAGAGCGACTTTACGCTGAAGGACGGCGATGTAATCTCGGTTCCCTCGCGCATCACCCAGCGCCCGGTTGTCTACCTAGAGGGGCAGATCACGGTGCCTGAGGCGCAGCAGGTGGACGAGGAGGAGAGGGTA
Source organism: Spirochaetaceae bacterium (assembly GCA_003556605.1). GTDB lineage: Bacteria > Spirochaetota > Spirochaetia > DSM-27196 > SLAA01 > B1Sed10-166. Next base: position 2,047 of record PWQX01000224.1, on the reverse strand, counting down.
GCCGACCCCGCTCTGGTGGAGACACCCGGATACGGGCGCGCGGTAGTGCCCATCGGCATCGGCGAAACGCTCTACGGCGTGCTCGACAGGCTCTACACCGGCATCTCCTCACGCGCAGACCTCACCCGCGCACAACTGATCCGCGAGGGGCAGCCGGTGGAGCTGGCGGTGAGCTTTGAAGAGCTTATCTACGCCTACCGGCCGCAGCACGACGTTGAGCTTCAGCCCTTTGACCGCATTGTGCTGCCGCGCGACCCCAGCACGCCGCCCGACGGCGAGCCGAGCGTGCTGATCACCGGCGGGGTGAGCGCCCCGGGGCAGTATCCGGTGCTTGCCGGCATGGACGCGTTTGCCCACATTCGCCAGGCCGGCGGCTTTGACCGCGAGCTCAACACCAACGAGCAGTTCCGCGTGTACGACTCCCAAGGCAACCGCAAAGCCGATGAGGCGCCGATTGAAGCGGGCGATCACATTGAGGTGCTGCGCAACAACTTTGTGTACAACTTCAACCGCCACTTCCCGATCATCGCAACCGGCGTGGGCTTTCTGGCAACCATCGTGGCAACACTGGCGATATTTGGGCTGTAGACCTACGGCTTGTCAATTGCAGGAAGCAGACGCACCGGCCGCCGGTAGGACGCGCGGCCCGCTCGCCGCCCGCTGCAGGCGAACGGCCTTCCTTAAGCGCCGGTGAGGATACCGCTGTTCTGAAGCTCGGCGACAAACGCGGCAAGGTCGTTCCGCAGCGGTTGCAGCTTCACGTCATACCGCTCAAGCAGCGCCGACTCGGCACCCTCAACAGTTCCGTGCTGCAGCAGGCAGCGCCACATGTCGGCAGCCGCACCCTCAAGCCGGTAACAGCGCGCTGCCCCCTCCTCCGGGGAGGCTTCCTCCAACGGGCTGTGAGCCAGACGCGCAACCGCGATTCCCGAATCAAACTCCGTCCACAACACTCGATCGGCGGTGCGCACCGGCCCCGGGCCGTCCTCCTGCAGACAGAGAGCCGACGCCGCCGCACGCTCCTGAGTGCCGCCGGCTTCCGGCGGCCGGGGACGGCGGCGGCTCAGCGTGAGCTCCGGCGGCAGCACGCTCCACCCAACCTCAAAACGTTCGGTCTCGGCGTTCCAGTAGCTCGTCTCCGGCTCGCTCCAGGCAAAGGCAATGTGCTCCGGGTATCCAATCCAGTAGCCGTACTCACCCATGCGTTTGCTGCCGCGCGAGCGCCACTGCGGATACCGCTGTCCGTGCAGCTCGGGGGCAACGTCCTGCAGGTCCACCCCGTTGATACACGCCTGCACACGCGGCTCGGCGCGCTCAACGGCGCGGCACAGCTCAGGAGGAGCAAATAGGGGGCAGAAGATAACCCGCGATGCTGTGGTACGTGCAAGGAACTGCTGAAAGCGCACACCCGACAGCGCACAGTCGTCAACCACCACCAGCGCAGCGCCGGCCTCCCGGCAGCCGGCCTCCGGGCCGGGAATAAGCATATCCCAAGGAGAACCAGATATGGCCCAGCTCACCATACCCGCCCAACAACGCTCCGGGATCGGGGGTAACCACCCCCGGCGGCTCCGGAAAGAGGGAATGATCCCGGCCGTTCTTTACGGCGGCGGAGAAGCGGCGATCTCCCTGGCCCTGGACCAGGCCCGGATCAAGAAGGAATCCGGAGCGCTCCACGAAAACCAGGTCGTCTCCCTCGAGATCGAGGGCGGCGGGGACAACCGGCCCCGGTCGGCGATCGTCAAGGATATCCAGGTCGATCATATCTCCGGGGCCGTTCTCCATATCGATTTCCAGCAGATCTCCCTGACGGAAAAACTTATCACCACCGTCGAAGTCGAGGCGGTCGGGGACCCGGTCGGGGTCACCCGGGACGGGGGGATCCTGGAACAAACCCTCCGGGAAATCGAGGTCCGCTCCCTGCCCGCCGACATCCCCGAGGTGATCGAGGTCGATGTCTCGGCGCTGGAGATCGGAGACTCCGTCCACGTCGGGGACATCCGGCTCGAGGAAGGGATCGAGGTCCTGACCGAACCCGAACTCAGCG
>PWQX01000033.1 GCA_003556605.1 Spirochaetaceae bacterium | reverse complement strand
CTGTTCGCTCTCGGTAATCGCGTCATGCTCGCCGAAGATACGTTCGAGCATCTCGCTCTTCTCCCCCGCCCACTCGGCGATCTGCTCGCGGACGCTCCGGTCCAGCTCGCGGAAGTTGTGCTCCACCGCCCGGAAGTCACTCAGAAGCTCGCGGGCCATGCGACTGAATTGGGAGAAGCGCTCCTTAAGGCTGCGCGAATCCAAAAGCGGGATTTCCTGATGACGCCGTCGAGGGGGAGTTGGAGCTCACTGCTTGCAGCGGAAGGTCGGTTGTCCTATTTGCTCGGAAGCGTGTGCGCTCCGGGGTTCGCGCAGGCGGACTCGACTCGACCATTCCTGAATTGTGTGTCCGGCAAAAAGGGTGTACAATGTGTCATTGACTTTCAACCACGCCTCTGCAGCAACACAGGGAGGTATGAGCATGTCCGACATTGTTTCCATGATCATGCGTGACATTGAGGAAGACGTTACACTCCAGGTCTCCGGTCTCGGCGTGGAGCTGCAGAGCAAGGGGATTCTCGGACGCCGGAAGTACATTCGCGTCACCGGAACGGTGAAGAGCGATCTCGAGCGCGAAAAGATGAGCCGCATCGCTGCCTATCACGCGGGCGATGCGTACGAGGTAGTGAACGAGACAACTCTAAGGCAGGAGCCGCAGCCGGTTTAATGGACCGCCCCGCATTTCCTCTAACGTGATAATGTTCTGCTCAAGGCGGGCAATTCTGTCGGACATAGTTCCGTCTTCCCATGTTGCCGCTTAAAACGCGCCGTCGCAGGGCGGGCCGGGTGAGCCTACGTAGATATTCGGTGTCAAGATAATAGAGAAACGCCTGCTTCTTAAACTGTGTGTAGCGGTGGCGCTGCTGTTCGGTAATGAGAATCCCCTCATTGGCTACGCGAAAGGCGAGTTGCGAGTTGCGTTCAGGCAAGCCACGGAGAAGAAGGATATCCACCGGGCGTCCCAATGCAGACTCCAAACAACCCACCAAGTCTCCGAGGCTAAGAATGTCTGGGTCTTCCGGAAGATAAATCCCAATGTCAATATCACTGTAGGGCCGCATCTCTCCACGGGCGCAGGATCCGTACAGACAGGCAAACTCGAGATCGGGTGCGCATGTTTGAAGGACGCCCCGCGATTTCTTTGATCATGTCGTCCGGCGTCATACCCATATTCAACAGTATACGTGAGATCTGGTGGTGTTCAACCTAGCAGCGTCGCGCCTAGACTGTGTTGATAATACCCCTTGACCTCACGCCTCATAATTGACCAATTATTTGACATGCGAACTAACGTAAGCACCCTGTTGAGAGAGTTCCCTCGCGTGCGGCGGGCAGCACTCGCCGGAGAGACCGTGATCATCGAGACTCGTGAGGGCAACCTGGTACTCACCGAAGAAGTCGTCGAGAAGCAACCCGCGTACGGCTCGATGCGCGACCGGGTCCGGAGCTCCGCCGACGACCTCGATTGTCCGACACTTCCGGACTCCGAGTGGGGCCACGGGGAACGCCCGGAAAACGTATTTCGATCTCGGCATCATTTCAGTTAGTCATGGATTCAGTGACCGGTTCAACGGCTTACTGGCCCCGGTGTCGGCGCTCATCGTAATCGAGTTCGGGTTGTCAGAGTTTGAGGCGGTACTGCTGCTCAGTCTGCCCGGAGTTGCGACGTTCCTGCTGATACTTCCCGTTTCGCTCATCGCCGACCTCAGACGAAACCGGCTCGAACCGTTCGTTGCCGGGCTAGCGCTTGCGTCGGGTGCATTTTTCTCGATGGCGCAGGTGAGTACCTTCGGCGTGCTGTTGGCGCCGGCATTTCCGGCGCGTTGCGGAAACGCGGTGTTTCATCCGTGCGGGACGGCGCTGGTGGCCGAACGGTTTCCGGACCGCCGTGCAATGGCGATCTCGCTGTTATTGCCGGTAATCTGGTTCCGCTATCGGTGGATACGCGGCGGTCAACCGCCTGCCGGGCCAAAGTCACTCCTCACCGGCGCGCCCAATCTGGTAGTTGAGGTGCTCAGCCCGCGCACCGCTGAGCGTGTAACGATTTGAGCATGAAGCGTAACGGAAGGGTCTTCACTGCGAGTGTTTACACCTGCCCGAGATATGGTTGACGCGACAATTCGCGGCCGGCGTCACCGTACGGTGGAGAGGATGTACTTTGCAATTCGATCGGCGGCTACCGGGGCGGCGTCATCGGCCCACTGGCCAGCGTGCACATCAAACCCGAATTGCCGGACCCCACCGCTATTATCAGGGCCGAACACGTTAGCCCAATCATTGACATCCCCCACTGAGATGAGAACCGGTACAAAGCTGTTCGGCTCCTCGCTCGCCGGCACTTGAAACATCTCCGTTCGCCGGCCAAGCGTGTATCCTCCGTCAATCACCGCCGCGGCCATCGGCGGCATTCGCCTGGTGAAGTCCCCAGCTCTGAGTTGCGCGTTTAGATGTGCGCAGTGCCGGCGCAGATCGCCGCGATGGTAGCGCCGGCGTTCCTGCTGGTCCGCGCACGAACAGGCAAGACGGTACAGATTCACCGTATGGCTCTCATTAGACGATGGCGAGGAAACCTGCAGGTCCTGGTCGTATTCCTCGGGCAAAATCGTAACCCGGATCTCGATCGGGATCCAACTCGGAGCCACTGCCTTGGACTTCGTTTTAATCACTGCAAAAAGGACGCCGCCAACCACCAGCGACAAGATTACCAGAGTTCCAACACCCATCCGCGACTCCCGACTCCAATCTGCAACCAGCTTCGGCTGCGGTTGCGCTCCCATGCCGGCATCCCGCAGGCGCGCGGCATACGAACCTCAGCATCCGATTGTATCAGTTTTCGGCCGCTGCACAAGGTTAAAGAGAGTCCGGTGTTCCGGAATACTACACCGACCGACAGACAATGCTTTCGCGACCCGCGAGAAACAGCAGTATAATACGGCCGCAGTGGCTGTAAGCCCCATAGTTTTCTATCACGCTCTTCTGCCGGATACGCGCCTGCTTGGCTTCCTGCTTGGTTTCCTGCTTGCGAGCGGCAACCGTGGGAGCACCGGAGCGTTGTGGCCTCTTACGTTGCTTATTCTGATCTTTCGATCTCGACATCGCTGCCTCCGATGTCTGCCGCATGATACGCCATCGCGGTATTATATATCGACGAACTGAGCGAGTTCGAACCCTTCCCTCCCGACTCGCTGGTCGAACGCTACCGCAGGTGTGGAAAACCGACTTGCCACCGTGCATGAGGGGCTCGCGCGGTCAGGGACCGGACTATTCACTCATGCGTGCGATTAGCGGTAAGACCGCGAAGCAATATAATGTGAAGTAAGCAGATAAGGAAGGCTTATCGTGTTAGCTGTCACATTCGCGGTCCATTTCCTGCTCTTGTTTTACCGTTTTGAGACCCTGCTGAACTTCCCAGATGATGAGTACTGAAATAATGACATGGAGGAGAACAATCACGCCGACAATGGCGAGGTCCTGGTAATCACGCACAGTGATAAGCCGGAGAATCTCAGCGGCTAAGTAGAAGAGCAGCCCCAAAGCAATCCCGCGGCCGAATCGTATACGAAGCTCTGTAGATGTCTTCGTGAACTGCAACCGAAAAAACCGGTACGCTGTGATGATACCTACATATAGAATGATGACGGCCCCAAGAGTTTCAAACAACGCAATCAATAGCTGTGTGAGAGCCATAACGATTTCGTGGGCGAGTTCTACGACATTACTCATAAGCGTCCTTCACATTACGCAAGCACGATTCTTGGAGCCTGAATACTGCGCCCCCCCAACCGTCCCCTCGGCGAATCCTCAGACGCGGGCCCCTTTCGTTGTCCACGATACCGAGAAATGTGGCGACACGGGCTCCCAGCGCGAAGTAACCTCAACCACAGCAGTTATACTGCACCAATGACGGACATGACAAGGGATGAAGTCCTTGCAGCGTTGTCGCAGCGCACTGGCCCTTTTCCGCACCGGATGGTGGAGACCGCCAAAGCAATCTGACGCGAGATCGCCGACGACATGGCCGCAACGCCGGAGTATGCCGGCAGCAAACCGGCAGTAGCAATTCCTGCCCTTATGAGCAACGTCTATTGGCGAACCGGCTCTTGGAGCGCTAAGGACCGTGAAAGACTGCTTTGAAGAAGCTCGTTCACCAAGCTGATGAGGTTCCGATTACGTTCTCGCGCTCTTTCTTTCAGCTTGAGCATCAAATCATCACGAGTATTGAGGGTTATGCGCGCAGAGTCGTAATACCGCGGCAGTCAAAGATGATCAAGATAGCTTACGCTCATCCTGGACTGTGGCGTGCACGATCACATTGCCGCCGGTTACAAGCATTTCCAATTGCCTAACCGCCCTCATCCGAAGTACGCTCGAAATATGGCTAAGGTCATTCAATTTCCCGGCAGCAATTCCCACGACGACGAGGCCCGCGGCGGGTTTTCGTTCGCTCGCGGCCGCTATCCAAACCTGATGTTGTTCGATCTCGGGCTGTCCGACAGCGAGGTGGACATGCTTGTCTCGGGTGATCCGGCTTCGTGGCGAACGATCGTCGAGATCGCGCCGCAGCTCACCGGAGCCGATCTTGCGTCTGTTCCAATCCTGCGCTACGCCCACGCCCTTCTCAGCGCCATCTATGACGATGAGCCGGTGAGATCAACCGCTAAGGGCAACCTGCCGGCGGCCATGGTCAAGTCCCTCCACTCAGGTGCCTTTGCCGATGCCCGGTCGCTAACTACTCGCGCAAACCGGGAAGACGACAGCTTGATGCTTTCGTGGACTCGCCGCCTGTGTCAGTTCGGAGGACTGCTTTCTTTTCGAAACGGTGAGTTTCGCCTTACCAAGGCCGGCCGGGCTGCGGTAGAAACAGCGAACTATTCCGAGATCTACAGGTTGCTGCTTGAATGTCACCTTCGCAAACCGCAGATACTCGACGCTTACGACCGTTGCGGGGATGGCGGTGTCATCGGCCGGAGCCTTCCGTTTCTGCTTTTCGCCGCCCGGGACTCCAACCATGATTTCCTATACGAGGAGGATTTTGCGGCACTCCTCTCTGCGGTGGCCGAGGGCACGATCTTCGACTCCGAAGAGCTCAGCCGCGCCGTTGCACTCAAAATGTTTGAGCGCTTCGGCGTGCCGTTCGGACTGTTTTCGCCGGGACCTTCGGTTGCTCCACCGATTGACACTGGAGAGGAGCACTACGACCGCTTCGGCCGCTGGCGCCGAACACCGCTGTTCACCCGCCTATTCCGCTGGCATGCCGACCCGCCGCCACATGGAGTCATGCGCCCGCAGCAGGCCGCCATGCGCTGGATGAACGCTATCCACGAGATCGGTGTTGAGGACGACGGCGCTATCCGCTGGTACGTGAAGGGCTATTGCATGCGCGCGATCGAACGCTGCCCCGAGGACCCCGACGCCTACGTTGTCTGGGCGCATATACACGCCGAGGCGCCCGAGACCGCGCTTGCAATCATTGACCGCGGAATAACCGTGTCGGCCGGACGAGCTCCCGATACGCCCGAAGGCATGAGCCCTTGGAGCGATCACGAGTTTCGCGGTGTAATGCGGCTGCACTTCCTCCGGGCGGAGACGCTCGAGAAGCTCGAGCGCTACGACGAAGCGTTCGCCGAGTACAAGTGGCTGCTTGAGCTGGATCCGCGCGATGCGATCGGCGCTGCAGGTTAACCCTTACGTACCCGAGTGCTTGCTCGACCGCGTAAGAGAGCCGATGCCGAGCCGATACGTTCCCGGTGACATCAGCGAGGCAACCGTCTACGAGAACCTGGCATTCTCCGCCTGGAAAGCCGTCGGCGGCGCCCGCGAATGGCTGAAAAGAAACGCAGACCCGCACGATACAGCTAATAGCTGACCGGCTGATCTTCCCCTATGCTTTGCCGGACTCGCAGTACAGTGTGTGCCGCTTAATCACCGGGTCATACTTGCGCAGTTCTAGCTTGCCCGGGACGTTCTTCTTGTTTTTCTTGATATAGTAGTAGTGACGGCTTTCGGCACTTCTTACCGAGCCGCTTGAGATGTCAAACCGTGTATCTAATACACCCTACGCGAGGACTTGCTCAAACCGGTAATCTCAGACACCTCGTTTACGTCAAGAGCACGCGCCGACAGTCTCCGGGCCGTTCGCTCGCCCTCTTCATCGCCTGCAGCGCCGCCGAAAGCGGCTCCGGAGCTTCGGACATGTGCGCGTCCGGCAGCGCGGTGAGGTTCAGAAGCTCGGCCGCAAACCGCGGAATGCAGGCGGAAAGCGGCCCGGGCCGACCGGGCGGAAACAGCTCTGCAAAGGTGGTTCCTACGGTTCGGCTGCGGCCGGGGTCACTTGTAGAGCTCTATCGAGCGCACCCAGACGTCCGCATTGAACTCGGCGTTGCCGGCTACAACTGCAACCGATCGAAGACGTGAGACGTTGGGCGAGCCCCCGCCGAGCATATAGCGCGGCTCGAACTCGGCGAACGGCAGCTCAATGCGCTTCCAATCTTCGCTAACCGGAATTCTCTGAGCATAGTGAGACCACGGGAAGCGTGTGCGGTTAGTGCGCAGGTGAAGGTAGTAGTGGTGGCCGGCAGCGCGGACCGTCACGGCTACGCCGCTGTACTCACTCGCATCCATCGAGCCCTCCTCAGACAGGGGCAGGCGCACCTGGATGAAGCCCCCGCGATTCTCGAGCGAGACCCTACCGGTCATGCGCAGTGCCGGCCCTTCGTCGCTTTCTTCTACCCGGGCGCTCATATCGGAGCGTCCCCCCATGACGCGGTCGGTGAAGCCCTCCCACTCGGTTGAGACCTGTGATCGACCATCCGGCCGGGTGAAATCATCGAGAAGCAAGGAACTCCCGGTGTCCTGTTGCGAGAACCCGGCCATACCTTGAAGAACAAAAATTACCAGAACTAAAACGCGCCTCAGCATGTCGACCTCCGTGACTACTGAGAAGATAATTACTGGGGGCAGTCAAGGGAAACTCAGAGAGCACTCATGCGTGCCCGCCAGGCGGTTGAAGGGCGGCTTCAGCCTGGGATCGGGCAGCTAAGCCCACCGACGCCTTAATCACGCGCCGGCAGGCGCAGCGAGTGTGCTGGGCATACCCTAGGGGAACTGTGACAATACTGTGGTTTCGAAGTTGGCTGAAATCGTCTGGAGCGCCTCACGAACCTAGGGACGTACTTCTCTGCACAATTCAAACGACTGGCGCCCCGGCGGGGCCGAAAACGAGCCCTGGTCGCGGTTGACCGTTCAATACTGGTCGTAATCTATCACGTGATCAAGAACGAAGTGCCATACCGGGAGCTCGGAGAGCACTTCTTTGAGAAACGCAACGGCCCTCGGTTCACAAACTACCACCGCCGGAAGCTGGAGAGGCTCGAATACCACGTCTCAATTACTACTCGGCAGGTGGCGTGAAGGTGTTTCGTACTAGCAAGCGCTAACACTCCGGCAGCTGAGAATGCACGATCGCCGGCTGCAGCACCTTGGTGGCAGTACTCGCGGCGTCCAGCGCTGCGCGCGGTTCCTGTAGGACAATGCGCTCCACACGAGATTCTCGTTCGCCCACGGCGTCTCGCTCGCAGGAGAGCCGCCTCCCGATTGAGGACCGCACACGAGGCCGCACAGCGACATACAGTATGGCGGATCTGACACGAACCGGTCTCAGTAGCGGGCTCTCAGGAAGTCGCGAAGCCGATCGGTGAACAGCTGTTGCGTGGCGCCGAACATACAACCATGATAGCCGCGTTCGACCGCGTTTACCGGTACGTGCTGCTGCAGATCGTCGATGAGGCGGCCGGTTCTGAACGCTTCGCGAATCCGGTCGAGAATTGACGCGTTTTCCGCGAACGGACTCAGAAGCAGTATGCGGTCGGGGTAAAACACCATACAAATATTCCGAAGCGTTAGCCCCACGTACTCAATCGCACGTCTGAAGCTCGGAATATGCTCAAGGCTGTCGGCCGCTGCAACGCGTGCAAGCGCACGCTCGTCCAACGGCAGGTTCGGATACGCTTGCCTGAGATCATCGATGAGAAACCGCAACGAGGTGAGGCGTTCGAGGTCGGGCGTGCGGACATGATCGAGATGCCCGGGGTCGAACTGCATGTAGCCGAAGGTCCCGAAGCGCCCGTGATTCGACTTGACGACCATGCCGCGATGAGAGAACGCGATCCCGAGCCCAATCCCCCAATGCACAAGGACCACCAGCTCGTCGCTGAACGCGGGGTTGCGGATCAGTTGATCGACGAGCGCCGCGTCGAGATCACGAGAGAGCACTACCGGAAGACCGAGCCTGTGTTCCAGGTCCGTATAATCCAGGTTACGGACGTTCGGCCACCGGCGGCTGTCGCGCCATATGCGGTTCGCTGCGTTAACATTACCCGGCAGGCTCAAGCCCACACCGAGAATCTCGGTGTACTCGGGAAGCTCCGCCTTCAGGCTCTCGAGAAGTTCGCACTGCACAGCGCAAAGCGTCGCGGCATCCTCGTCAGGCGAGACCGGGCTGTGCGCCTCCCGAATGACGTTTCCTCCCAGATCGATCGCAGCCCCGCGGAAGACCCACGAATCGGTGTACAGCGCGAGACACACCAGACGGTCGTTTCGGGGACGGAAGAATATCTCCGGACGGCCTCGACCGCGGTTCGACAACTGGGACAGTTGCTCAATGAGACCGTCGGCGGCGAGCTCCTTGATCGAACCCGAAAGGTCTCCCGGGCGCAGCTTGTAGGTCTCCAGTATCTGCTTCTGGCTTATGGGAAAATGCCCCTGAATGATCCGGAAGACCGAGGCCTTCTCCTGATCCTTGACGCGGCAGTTTGAGGGCTCGAAGATCCGATCCACGCTGACCACGCTTTGACCGCTGCGCATACCTATGCTCCCGTGTGCTCGCCGCCGCATCGACTCATCGGAAAGCTCTGTGCCGTCCTATCGATCTGCGCGAAGCCGTTCGACCTGTGGCCAATCAATCTCGATACCGAGTCCGGGGCCCTGCGGAACTTCCACGGTGCCGTTCTCCACTTGATGGCACAGTCCGACCGGATCGAGCGCGATCGTTTCACGGAACGCGCTGGGTGTCACCATACACTCCAGCGCATAGGTATTCGGCGCCGCCGCCGCTAGATGCAGCCCCGCAGCGGCGCACACCGCGCCGGAGAACCCCACGTGCGGTGCAAAGCGTACGCCGAAGATGTCGGCGAGCGTTATCGTTCTCCAGCACTCGGTAACGCCCCCGTGCCGCGTGACGTCCGGTTGGACGTACCCGATGGCGCCAGAGGTAATCAGGTCCGCTATGTCATGAGCGGTGAACTCCGACTCGCCTGCGGCAAGCGCAATGCGCGAGCGGGCGGCAAGACGCCGATACCCGTCCCTGTTTTCGGGATTGATCGGCTCCTCGAGCCACCTCACGCAGTGTTCAAAGGCCGTCTCGGCAAGCTGCAGCGCTTCGTGCTCATCGTAAATGTAGTTGGCGTCGACCATGAGCTCGCATTCCGGACCAGCGTTGGCGCGCAGCTCGGCAATACGGGCACTCTCGACCGAAACCGTGTCGCCGACCTTGATCTTGATCTTGTCGAATCCGAGATCTCGGATGCGGGAAACCGCCGCCGGGACGTCCTCCCCGACCATTATCGAGGATGCGTAAACCGGCACGCGCCGCCGTTGTATTCCGCCGAGCAGGCGGTGCATCGGTACCCCCAGGGCTTTTGCACGTATGTCCCACAGCGCGATATCGATGCCGGCGATGGCCTCGAACAGAATGCCGCCCGAACGCCCGTTGAGCTTGCTTCTGAGATCGTCCCAGATTTCTTTGACAGCGTGCGGGTCACGGTCGATTAGCGCCGGCGCCAGCAGGTCGTCGATAAGTCGCGCGTAGGCCCCCGGGCCGAAGCGCGCCAGACACTCCCCAATGCCGCAAAGACCATCGTCGGTGTCGATGCGTACCAGGCAGATCGACACCCGGTTATAGGCCCCCTGCGACGTTACTTGGGGTCGCTCCAAGCTGAGGCTCAACGGATAGGTGGTTACCTTACGGATCTTCATAACGGTCAGCTCTCTCCTCGTTTGTCACGCTCTTACCCGTTTCGTTCTTCACGCGGCCGGTTGTCGGCGGATTCTTTGACAAAAACGCTGTTGCATGACTCCTGGAGCCATGTTAAAATACACATAATGTATATAAACATGTGTCACTGGTACTATACATGGCATTTCGCCGCGGCGCAAGCATCGATTACACTGCGCCGCCCCGCGCCGGCCGTACTCAGCGCTGCCGGCGCTTGCGAGCCGGGAGTTTGCGTGTGAGTGTGGTTGGATACGAGCACAACACACTATCGAAGTTCAATCCGTTGCCGAGGCTTCTATTCTTTGACGATTTCGACCGCGGCATCAACGGCTGGACCGAGCTTATCGGCAATTACGAGGGCAGTCTCGACACCGTGCTCGAGCCCTACCGCGACCATCGGCCGCCTCAGCTCTCGACGCTCTCGATGTGGGACACCGGCTCGGCCGGTTCACTGGAAGGAATGTACGCGCTCAAGATCGCCACCCGGCCCCGCCGCGGACATCAGGCTGTGACGATAAAACGCTCAACATTTCGCAGCTTGTCGCGCATTCGTATGGAAGCATGGTTCTACTTCAAACCCGAGGCCGAAGAACTCCGCCTCGGCGATCAGACCCCGCGCTCGTTCGGATTTCTGTTCGATCTGCAGAACAACTCCGAGCGGGTTATGCCGCATGTGCGTTATCTGAACGCGCTGGAAGGCTCCCTGCAGCAGAAGTGGCAGTACAAGCGCCGGCGCGAACCGTTTACCGCAATCGGGACCGAAGGGAAAACCGTCTCGCATTATCATCTCTCGCCGGAGGGCTGGGAAGACATTCCCAACGGACAGCAGCGCCTGTGTTACAACGAGATCGCCACCAAACACAACTGGCATTATCTGAGGTTCGATTTCGACCTGGCGACGATGCGGTTTCTCGAGCTGCAGTGCAACGACACGGTTCCGGAGGTAGCCGGGCTCGACTCGATCCGCAACCCGGCGATGCCCAACCTGTGGTGTATGCTGAACCTCGCCTTTTTCGTGGAAACCGACGCCGATCGCCGCGTGTTCGGGTACCTGGATTCAGTAGTCTTATCGGGGGAGCGATAACATGCGGTCGTCCTATACTGCGGTAGTCGAGCGAAACGTGGAAGCTTCCGGTTTGTTCCATACCGAGCCGTACGAGTGCGGCTGGGCAAGCGAAGCGATCATATTCGTTCGCTGCCTCGAGGGCAGTCTCTCTGGTACGCAGGCCTTTGTGCAGATATCGCCTGACGGTATGAACTGGTGCAACGAGGGCGCGCTCTTAGACCTTCCGGGCGAACACAAGACCGCATTTGTGCGGTCCACCCATTTCGGCAACTGGCTGCGGCTCACCGCCGAGCTCGGCGACCGCACAGCGAAAGTCATCGTCACCCTGCACTTGAAGGAGTAAGTAACCAAGCGGCGAAAAATGTAACTTGACTGCCCGTCGAAGTGGGTATACAGTGCAATTTAAATACATAGTTAGGATTTAATAAGACTCCTCGAGTCTTGTTAGATCTTGATAAGGGGGAGGTTGTAACATGTCGAAGAAAACGCTGTTGTTCGCCGTCGTCATCGTTTGTGCGGCGGCGGTGGTGGTGTCCGCCGGCGGTGCTCGAGAGCCCGAAGGGCCGGTTGACCTGCGCTTTACCGTCTGGACCGGTGCACAAGGTCACCTCGACCTGCTGAACTCGATCGCGTCCGACTACACCGCGCAGAATACGGATGTCACGGTCAGGTTCGTCACGATCCCGTTCGCCGATTACGTCACGAACGTGACGATACAGCTCGCCGGAGCGGATCGGCCCGACGCAGGTTGGCTCGTAGAGACGAATGCTCCCGAGTTCATCGATGCCGGTGTGGTAATGGACGTGAGCGCCCAGGCCGCGCAGTACGACATGGGTGACTGGTTCGAACCCGCCCTGGAGCTGTGGCGGCGCGGAGATCAGTTGTTCGGCATCCCGTTTTCCACTTCGCCTTTCCTGATCTTGTATAACGAAGACCTGTTTGCGCAGGCCGGTGTGCCTACCCCGCGCGAGCTGTCGGAACGCGGAGAGTGGACATGGGAGGCATTCGCTGACGCATCGCGGCAAATCCGCGAAGCAACCGGGGTGTACGGCTTTCAGACAATGGACGGCCAGGGCTACGACATCCGTGTCTGGCACACGCTCGTGCCGATCCTCCGGTCGTACGGTACCGACGTCTGGGACCAGGACAATAACGTGCTTCTCAATACCCCCGAAGCGGTGCGCGCGGTCCAGCTGTTTCACGATATGGTGTTCGTGGACGAGAGCGTAGTGCCCCCGGGAGACCGCAGCGACTTCTACGTCGGTGACGCGGCGATGACGGTCGGACAGATCAGCCGCGTACCGCAGCTTCAGGATGCCGATTTCTCGTGGAGCATGGCGGTGATGCCGGAAGGCCCGGCGGGACGCGGTGATGTGATCGGGCAGGCCGGCGTGGTGGCCTACAGTGCCGGTGGCCACAGCGATATCGCGGCAGATTTCGTTGCGTTCATGACGAACGAGGAGAACGTGGCGCGCCTGGCGCAGTTCTTTCCGCCGGCACGCGAGTCGGTACTCGAGTCCGAGGAGTTTCTGACCGCCAATCCCGATATTCCGCCGGAGCTCATGCGCGAAGTGGTCGCCGACAGCATCCGCGTGGGACGCGTCTTGAGCTTTCATACGAACTTCTCGGAAATTGACCTCGAGTCCCGCGGTGCCTTCGATTCGCTGTGGAGGCGAGACGCAGACGTGCAGACGGCGTTAGACGAGGTCGCGGAGGTGATTGAGCCGCTGGTGCGGCAGTAGGGGCGGCAATTGATGCGCCGGCAGGCGCAGCAGTACGTCGATCTGTCGATCGGGCGAGCAATCGTGATGTAGAATCGCAGCCAGGCGAGGTATAAGCGAGATGACGCGCGCACAACGGGAGAGCATCAGCGGATATCTCTTCATCGCTCCCCAGTTTCTCGGGTTCGTTATATTCGTGCTCGGCCCGATCATTGCGGTGTTCGTCTTCAGTCTGCAGAGCCGAAGTCTGCTCACAGGACAGTCGGCCTTCATCGGTCTGGATAACTTCCGGCGCATGTTCATCGATGACCGGCTGTTCCTGGTGACGATGCGAAACACGTTGGTGTTCGCCGGAGGGTTGGTACCGCTCAATATAGCGCTGGCGCTCGCGCTTGCGCTGGCGCTCAGCCGTCCCCGCTCGGGCCTTGCCACCCTCCGCACGGTCTTCTTTGCACCGGTGGTAACCTCTGCGGTCGCCTGGGCAATCGTCTGGCGCTTTCTGCTCGAGGCCGATCGAGGGCTGATAAACCAGTACCTCGCCATTCTGTCGATCGAGGGACCGAACTGGCTGCGGGAGCCCGGCTGGGCGATGCTGAGCGTAATCGTGACGAGGGTGATCAAGAACGTCGGACTGAACATGGTCATCTTCCTCGCGGCGGTAACCAACGTTCCTGAAGACTACTACGAGGCGGCGACGATCGAGGGGGCCGGCCCCGTCCGCAAGTTTCGTTCGGTAACCTTTCCGCTCATCATGCCGACCACGATGATGGTGCTCGTGATCACGATCGTCGGCTCGTTCAAGGTGTTCGACCACATTATGCTGATGACCCAGGGCGGGCCCGGACACGCAACTACCGTTCTGGTCTACTACATCTACTTCCAGGGGTTTCAGGTGTTTCGCACCGGTTATGCGAGCGCGCTGTCGGTGCTGCTGTTCGCCGTCGTGTTTGCGCTGACGATCGCGCAGTGGTCGGTTCGCAAGAGGTTGTCCCACTATGAGACCTGATGCGCCCGCGACGGCTCGAAGGCGGTTCCAGCCGCGTCGCGTGCTCGCGCCGTTGCTCGGCAGCGCGGTTCTCCTCTTGATTGCGGTTCCGTTCTTCTTCCCGTTCTGGTGGATGATTACCTCGTCCTTCAAGACCGCCACCGAAGTGTTTGCCGACCCTTCGCTGTTCCCGTCGGTCTGGCGATGGCGAAACTTCATCGGTGCGTTTCAGTACCAACCGTTCGCTCGGCATTACTTCAACAGCGTGTACATCGCGCTCATCGTAACGTTCAGCACTGTGTTCATCTGTTCGTTCTCCGGCTATGCGTTCGCCCGGCTCCGGTTTCGCGGCCGGTCGATCCTGTTCGTTCTCATACTCAGCTCGTTGATGATGCCGGCCGAGGTAACGATAGTACCCAATTTCTTTCTCATGAACTATCTGGGGTTGACTAACACCCACTGGCCGCTGATCCTGCTTGCGGTGCTCGGCGCACACGGGGCGCTGGCGACCTTCATTATGCGGCAGCACTTTCTCACCCTTCCCTCCGATGTCGAGGATGCCGCGCGAATCGACGGGCTGAGCAACTTCGGAATTCTCATCCGCGTTGCGATGCCGATCGCCGGCTCGGCGATCAGTGCGGTTACGATACTCACGTTCCTGCACAGCTGGAACCTGTTCCTGGAACCGCTGGTGTTCATCAACGAGCTGAAGTTGTTCACCCTTCCCTTGTCGCTGAACAACTTCCGTGACGCGTACGGTGTTCCGCTGTGGCATCTGCAGCTTGCGGCCACCACCATGTCGGTGGTGCCGATTCTGCTGGTGTATATCGTGGCGCAGAAGCGGATTGCGAATGCGCTGGCGTTCTCCGGCATAAAAGGCTAGGCGCGAGCGCCGGGGCGCCCGGCGACGAACCCGGGGTCGCAAGGTACTTCAGGAGGCAGTATGACCCGAGGAAATCTCAGCGGCAAGATTGCGATCGTGACCGGTGCCGCCCGCGGGCTCGGTCTTGCGATAGCTCGGCGATTGTCCGAAGAAGGATGCGCGCTGGGGCTCGTAGATCGCGACGTACAGGCGCTAAAGCAGGTGCAAGCGCAGCTCAGGGATGCCGGCGGCAGAGTAACCGCGTTCGAGGCCGACGTATCTTCGGCACCGCAGGTTGAATCGGCTTTCGCCGCATGCGCCGGTGAGTACGGCAGCCCCGAGCTGCTCGTGAACAATGCCGCGGTGATCATAAAGCGACGGTGGCTCACCGAGCTTCAAGACGAGCAGTTTGATGCGGTGATCCGCACCAACGTGTACGGCCCGTACCTTTGCTCGCGCGCTGCAGCGCCTTTCATGAAGGCGCGAGGCGGCGGAGCGATCGTCAACCTCAGCTCGGTCGCAGCAACCCGAGCGTTTCGCGGAAGCGTTCCGTACGTAACAAGCAAGGGAGCGATAGAGGCGCAGACGCGCGCGCTCGCGCTCGATCTCGCCGAGCTCCGCATCCGCGTGAATGCCGTAGGGCCGGGAATGATCGGAACCGAGCCGTGGCAATCGATCACTGACGAAGAGCTGGCACGCAGGCGCCGGCTCGTTCCGCTGGGGCGCGAGGGCAAGCCGGCCGAGGTTGCCGACGCGGTGGCGTTCCTGCTGTCCGATGCCGCGAGTTATATTACCGGTCAGGTACTCTACGTCGACGGCGGAATGCATTCGCAGTTCTACATGCCGGAGGCCGAGGTACCGCACATGATCGCGCCGCTGAACCCCAGCAGCGAGCCGGAGGGGAGGCACGAAGGATGACCGAAAACACATCGCCGCAGGATCTGCAGATCGAAACGGCCGCTGAGTATGTGGCCGAGCTCGGCGAGGGATCGATCTGGGATGCCGAAGCCCAGGTTCTCTACTGGGTTGATATAGCCGCAAAGCGCGTCTTCGCGTTCGATCCGGGTACGAGACTGAACCGGCAGTACGAGTTGCCGGAACAAGTTGGAACCGTGGTACCGACCGATCGCGGTACGCTGCTGGCAGCGATGGAGTCTCAAATCGCCGAACTGAACCTGGAAAGCGGGGCGCTCGAGAAACTCCTCGAGATCGAACCAGAACGTGAGCACAACCGCTGTAACGACGGCAAGTGCGACCCCGCCGGCAGGCTCTGGGTCGGCACTATGTCGATGAAGAAGCAGCCGAACGCCGGAGCGCTTTATCGAATCGGCCCCGACCTGAATCCGGTCGAGATGGTCTCCGGGGTCACGACCTCCAACGGCATCGTTTGGAGTACCGACTGCAGCCGCATGTACTACATCGACACCGGGACGCGCTGCGTCGATGAGTTTGAGTACGATCTAAAAAGCGGCGATATCGCCGGCCGCCGCACCGTGCTGCGCGTCGATGACTCGCTCGGAGCGCCCGACGGAATGACGATCGACGCCGAGGGCATGCTCTGGGTCGCGCTGTTCCACGGCGCCGCGGTGATTCGCATCGCCCCCCGCCGCGGCGCGCTGCTCCGCCGCTACGCGATGCCGGCAAAGAACGTCACCTCGGTTGCATTCGGCGGTGCAGCGCTCGAGACGCTGTTCGTCACCACCGCCTCGATCGCGATGGACGCCGGTGAACACGGCCGCTACCCCCTCGCCGGCAGGCTGCTTGCCTGCAGCCCCGGAGTGCGCGGCGCGCCGTCGTTCCGGTTTCGCTTCGGCTGATGCGCTCAGGCTGCCGCTGAGCCATCTGGTCACATTCGCAATTGCCGCCGCAGATATCGGAAGGCGCGGTTGAATCGGCTCCGGCAGCTCAGCCGGGCCGTCTTCCGCGAG
>PWQX01000066.1 GCA_003556605.1 Spirochaetaceae bacterium | reverse complement strand
GGTGCAACGCTTGCCGGACGAGCGTCATAGCATGACTGCGGATGCGATTGAGGCGGCGCTGGTACGCGATGCCATTGAGCTTGACGGCAAGGCCGTTGTGGTGCGTCGCGGTTCGGCGTATGTTACGCGTTTGCGTAATCTGATGGAAGAATTAGGGATTATGATCGATTTGTTCGAGGCGCCGGAGAATCTCACAACCGACGAGCTGATTCGGCGCGTCGCCGTGGGTTCGCTGGAGTATACAGTTGCCGACCGTAACATTGCCAGGGTTTCGCAGGCGTACCATACCAATCTTGACATCGACACCCAGCTCAGTCTACCGCAGCGGATTGCGTGGGCGGTGTCGCCGCGAGCGCCGGAGCTACTGGCGGCAATCGACGCCTGGCTTGAAGAAGAGCAGCGAGGAGCAGATTACCACGTCATATACCGGCGATACTTCCATGAGCGCTCTGCGGCGCGAGAGCTGATCGACGAAGGCTTTTTTGCAGTGGGGCTGCAGCAGATATCGCCGTACGACGAGATCATTCAAGAATTCGCTGCTGAGATCGGCTGGGACTGGCGGCTGCTGGCGGCGCTGATCTTTCACGAATCGCGTTTTCAGCCGCACGCCCGATCGTGGGCCGGCGCGCGCGGGCTCATGCAATTGATGCCGGGGACCGCGCGCGCCTTCGGTGCTCGTAATCCCGATGACCCGCGTCAGAGTATCGCGGCCGGAACCCGGTTCATTGCCTGGCTGCAGGACTACTGGGACGAGCGTATACCGGATGAGGACGAGAGACTGCGCTTTGTACTGGCGTCATACAACGTAGGGCATGGGCACGTTGAGGATGCACGGCGCCTGGCGTCCGAGCATGGGGTTGATCCTACCGTGTGGGAATCGAACGTGGAGCGCTTCATGCGCAAGAAGAAGATACCCGAGTATTTCCAACACCACGTGGTGAAGCACGGCTACGCGCGTGGTGACGAGCCGGTGAACTATGTGCGCTCGGTGCTGCTGCTCTATCGCCACTACGCGCGCTTGGTGGGTATCCTGTAGACCGCTGTAGGCGCGCGCGCCCTCACAGGCCGGGATGCTCAGCGGATAGCTCGGTGTACAGCAGTTCAAGCAAGCGACGAAGCGGTAATGGGCGGCTGAAGCGCTTCCTGCAGCGCAACCGGCGGTGATAATGGTCACTCAAGTCGCTGTTTCCCACGCTTTGCAGCACCACGCGTCGGTGTGGTGAGACCTCGGCGGCATGCGGGGTCGTCAAAAGGCGATACAGCGCCACTACTCCGGCTGCGGCCGGGTCGAGTGCGCGTCGATACAGTTGCGGCACCGATTCGTTGCGCGTCCGCCCGTCCGGGCACGGATCGCGCCAGCGTCGTCGTCGGAGGTTCAGCACGTCTAAACCAACCGGCACTGCATCGGGATGTAAGATGGTAAGCCGGCGCATTCGTTGTTCGTGCGAGCCGTGCGAGCGCGCTGCGGCGCGGCGAGCTGCGGTAAGGTCGTGATGAGCCCAGCGGTAGTAGCCGCGTGCATCGCGGTAGGCGTTGTGCACGCGCAGCGCGAGCTCGGGGTCGGTTCGTGCGCCCGGAATGTGCGCGTGCAGCCCGCGTTGCAGGGCCCGCGCGATTGATTCGGGCAGCTCAGCGCCTAAGTCGAGGTACTCAAGCAGCGGAGTGGCGCTCGGGGCGGTTCCGTGCCGCGCCCGCATCAACGCAGTGTCGATCAAGCGCTCGAGAAACGCGTGCATGGCACGGAGCGTGGCGGTCTCGGGCCGATCACGGTCGAACCAGCCGCTGCAATAGTTGATGTATGGATGCAAAAACCGGTCAAGCGTGGCGTGGGTAGCGAAGCCATAGAGATACGCCGCGGTCTGACCGAGCGGATCGGCACCGCGCCGGTATGCAGCGACCGCAGCGTCGGCGAGAACACTCCCATAGTCAGCGCGATGGAGACGCGCGCCGTAGCGCAGGGCCGAGGGCTTGCTGCGACGATTATGCAGAAAAATGTCCGGCCCTTGCGCCCCGAGACCCAGCGCGCCGCGGTGCTGCATGATTGTCTTGACCGCGTCCTTCGGAAGCGCATGAGCGATACTATCGATTGCAAAGAACACATGCGCCAGCTGAGAGGGCATGCGGCATGGTAGCACAGCGAGAGACAGTGTCACAACGGCGGTTTACGGGCCGCAGTCTTTGGGGGTACACTTGCGTTCCAGCAAGGGGGTATGGCGCACGTGAATCGAGGGGTGGACAGAAGTGCCGCAGTGGCTGCGGCGGGTATGCTACTGGCGGTGGCGACGGCGGCGGTGGCCGCGGAGTTCCGGAGAGCGGTTGAACAAGCCGAAAGCGCGTACGCCGACGGCCGGCTCGGCGAAGCCGTTGAGCGTTACACGCACGCAATCACCATCGATGACACCGTCCCGGAGCTGTTCTATAATCGCGGCAACGCACACCATAATCTCGGCCTCGCGTATGTCAGGCTTGCCGAACAACTGGAAAACGGCGCGGCTGATTGAGCACCGGTCATAATGCCGTGCGGATCGACGCTGAGGCTTATCGAGCCGGCCTGCGCTGCCTGCGCGAGTTCCGGGTGCGAGTCGCCGCCGCTTCTGAGGCGCCGGTCGGCGATAACTCGTCTGCAGAGCAGCGAGAGCTTCATGCGCTTGCAGTTGAGTTTTGCCGCACGGCGGCGGAGTTGTCCTTCGGCTCGGCGCCGTACGAGCACTCACCGCTGTCGCTCGTAACCGAACAATTGTGTGCCGAGATTCCGCTCGCGCTCGAGTACAACGAACAGTGCTTTGATGCGATACTCGTACGGGCCGGCACCCGCGCTCGCGACATTGATCTTACCGAGTTGGGTTTTCTCATGTACGCTGCCGAAGAAGCCGGGGTGCGTCTCTCGCGGACGTGGTTGTTACTGCTCGACAGTTCGTATCGGCGGCGGGGAAAACTCGAGCCGGCGCGCCTGTTTCGGTTGTGCGACTACACCGCTGCAGCACAGCGGATGCGTGACCGCGCGCGCCTGCGGGTCCCCGATTTGTTGAAGGCTGCACGGGCTGAACGGCCCGCCGAACTGCCGCGTTGCTCGCGTTTGGGACACTGTCCCGTGTGCGACGGTCCGAGACACGAGATGTCAAGAGACGATCTGCGCACCTTGGGAGGGCGCCGTGCTTCGGTGCGCGAATGGTACCGCGCCGGGTATCGCCGCATCAGCGAGCTCCCTGATGATCTGCCGTTCGACCGGCAGCAGCACGTACAGCGTCACGCCGTTGTTAGCGGGCATCCCCAGATCCAACGCGAAGCACTGCAGTCCTTCCTAGAGCGGCTTTCATTCCCGCTTGCGTTCCTGGATTTTGAGGCGTTCGGCAGCGCGCTACCTTTGTACGAGGACGTTGGGCCATTCGAGCGCGTTCCGTTTCTGTTCTCTTCTCAGATTCTGAAAACGCCGGATTCCGAGCCGCAATCGGTGGAGTACATCATGAAGCCTGGTCCTGATGATCGCGAAGAGCTATGTCGAGCGCTGGTAGCGGCGTTGCTACCGATTGAGACCGTGGTGGTGTACGATGCCACTTTTGAGCGAGCTGTCCTCGCAGGTTTGTCAGGTCGATCCCCGCAGTTCGCCGATTCGCTGCGCGCGATCAACGCCCGAATCTGCGACCTGCTCGTCCCGTTTCGTTCGTTATGGTATTACCATCTTGAACAGCGCGGCAGATACTCGATGAAGACGATACTTCCCTTGCTTTGCGGTTTCAACTGGAGTGATCTCACGGTGCAGGACGGCAGGCAGGCTGCGGAGCTGTATGTACAGCTGTGTCTCCGGCAATCGCCGCTGGACAAGGCCGAGATGCAACTCGCCGAGTTGCGGCGGTACTGCCGGCGGGATACTGCCGGAATGGTCGCCCTCTACCGCGCGCTCCGCGCGGCGAGTGCGCTTCAATAAGCGGTGCAGGCTCAGCGCTCCTTTATGAGTACCCGCTACGACGGTCTGTTAGTCACGGCAAGCCCACCCGGAGCCGCCGCGCTTACGATTGGTGCTCCAGCTGTAAGGTCAAACTCGGCTGGTCGGCGATCTCCGCCGGCCCGAAGTATTGGATCGCACCCGGGTACCGATACGCGGTCTCTACCGCCCAGTGCTCACGTTGCGCTTCGAAGGTCGTGAACGGTTTTCCGGAGGTCTTGACGAGTGCTTTCTCGATAACCGGCTTCATCTTGCCTTTGCGTTTCTCCATGGTCATCATGCCGACCAGCGGGATTCCGCCGGACTCCCATTGCGAGCTCGGTCGCGCGAGCCCGCGCACCGCGCTGATATAGCCGTTCGCTCCGCACGCGATCAACAGTCCGGCGGTCATACCGAGAGTCTGACAGTAATCGGCGTCGAAGTTGCTCGGAAAGGCGGCACGCCCTTCGTAACCGAAGAAATGGTCTTGATGAGAAAACTTCCCTTGAAAGTCCCCCCGTGACTTCATTTCGTTCAGGCGCGTTTCCACCATGTCCACCAAGAGGCGTTCGGTGTCGATCCGGGAAACCTGCACGTTTCCGTGCGGATCGCGATCCATCAAGAGCTGCCGCTGAATCTCGTTCGGAAGCGTGGAGAACAGGTACGACAGGTCGCGGTTGAGCTTCTTATTCACCCATTCGGCCTGGTCCTCGAAGGTCTTCAAGGTGGTGAAGTAATGCTCGTTCTCGGCGAGCAAGACATTGATCTCGGAAATGAGTGCGTTAATCTCGGGGATCGCTTCTATCAGGCCTTCGGGCACAAGGACAACTCCAAAGTTGTCGCCGCGCTTCGAACGACGCACGATCGTAGTGACGATCTGATATACAACTTCTTCAAGCTGTTGTCCTTTCTCGGCGACTTCTTCTGAGATGATGCAGATATTCGGTTGGGTTTGCAGCGCACACTCGAGTGCGATGTGGGAGGCCGATCGGCCCATCAGTTTGATGAAATGCCAGTACTTGCGCGCCGAGGCGGCGTCTCGCGCAATGTTCCCGATGAGCTCGGCGTAGGACTTAGAAGCGGTATCAAAGCCGAACGAAGCCTCCACGTGCTCACTCTTGAGGTCGCCGTCGATGGTTTTCGGTACCCCGATGACTTGTATCCCGGTCTTCTCGCGCTCCATGTACTCGGCGAGCAGTGCCGCGTTCGTGTTGGAGTCGTCTCCTCCAACTACCACCAACGCGTCCAGATTGCGTTTACGGAATACATCGGTAGTGCGTTTGAACTGGTCTTCGCTTTCTAACTTCGTCCGCCCGGACCCGATGATATCGAACCCGCCGGTGTTGCGGTAGCGGTCAATGAGTTCGCCCGTAAGCTCGATACAGTCGTCGTCGAGTATTCCTCCGGGACCGTTTTGAAAGCCGAATAGCTGGGACTCAGGGTGTACCTTCTTGAGTCCGTCAAACAAGCCCGCGATCACGTTGTGTCCTCCCGGGGCCTGTCCGCCGGAAAGAATCACCGCTACTCGGAACGGGTTGCGCTTCGGCGAGCGGCCTTCACCAATGCGAAACCGCAGGATACTGCGTCCTAAGGTGTGAGGAAAATGCTCGCGAATCTCAGCCGGGAAATCAGTCCCGATCGGCTCGCCGCTCTGTACGGCACCGAGTTCATCGATACTCTCGGCCAGGGCGGCTGGGACTTTGGGCTTGTACTGGTAGCGTGCTTGTTGTAACGGTGAAATGCTCATAGTTTACTATCCTCGTTAATCTCAGGTTAGTGCCGAAGCTACCTCGATTGTATTGGCGTACCGCTGGAATATCAAGGCGTACATCGGTGCCGCAGGGATCGGTAAGCACGTTGACGGTTCCGCCTGGGGTGACTACACTGAAATCCATCATGCCTATTCTACGGTTGCAAAACGAGATCCAACGCTACGCTTGGGGTTCTTTGGATGCCATCCCCCGTTTGCTGCGGTTGTCCAATCCAAGCCGTGAGCCGATGGCCGAGTTATGGATGGGAGCGCATCCCAAAGCACCTTCAAAGGTGGAGATTGCGCCCGGAAAACTGCAGCCGCTCGGGGAGTACATCGCAGCAGATCCTTTTACGCGTCTTGGGCCGCGGGTTGCCGAACGCTTCGACGGGCGTTTGCCGTTCTTGTTCAAAATTCTGGCGGTGCACACCGCGCTTTCGATACAAGCTCATCCTACGAAGCATCAGGCCCGCGAAGGCTTTGAACGCGAAGAACGGGCGGGGATCCCGATCGATGCCTTCGAGCGGAACTATCGGGACAAGAACTCGAAGCCCGAGCTGATTGTCGCGATGGGAGAGTTCTGGGCCCTGCGTGGTTTCCGGCCGATACCGGAAATCCGCCGCCGGCTCGGGAGTATTGAGTGTCCTCAGATCCTCAGCGGAGCCTTTGAGGCGTTGGAGATGTCGGATGAGCAGCAGGCATACGCTGCATTGGTGCAGGCGTTGCTCGGTATTCCTAAGCAAGAAGTCGACATGCTGTTAGCGAAGGCCGATCAGATCGCGCAAGTAAAGCGTCAGGACGTGATGTGGTACTGGGTGCATGAGCTGACGCGCAGTTTCCCGCAAGACCTCGGTGCGCTGGCGCCCCTATATCTAAATCTCGTTAAGCTCAGGCCTGGTGACGGTATGTTCCTGCCGGCCGGTGAGCTGCACGCGTACTTACGCGGTTCTGCGATCGAGATCATGGCGAGCTCTGATAACGTATTGCGCGGCGGACTCACCGCGAAACACATCGATCGCGATGAGCTTCGGCGAATCTTGCGGTTCGAGCGCACAGATGTTCAGATTATCGATCCCGAGGTCGTCGACAGGACCTCGCGCGTGTATCGCACTCCGGTGCCGGAGTTCGAGTTATGGCGGCACAGTACCCCGTCGTTGCCGGCGCCGAAACACCTGGGGGGCGCCGCGGGGGCGGTGCGGCTGGAGACCGGCAACACTCTCGAGATTCTGCTGAGCCTCGACGGTTACAGCGACCTGCGCTTCGATGACCAGGTGATCCGGTTGGAGCCCGGGGAATCGGCGTTCGTCACCGCCGATACCGGTAGCTACAGCGTTTCCGGAAGCGCCTTGCTTTATCGCGCACGGGTTGGGACCCTGGAGGCCGATGGATAGCGCAGTCGCGGCGATCTGGGTTGATGCCGATTCGTGCCCGCGCCGGATTCGCGAGGTAGTTGCACGCGCGGCACAGCGCTGCCGTATTCCGGCCTACTACCTTGCGAACCGTGAGATCACGCTGCCGGATTCCGAGTACGTGTGGTTGAAAGTGGTGCCCGGTCAGCCCGAGGCGGTGGATATGCGAATACTCGCTGAGGCGCAGGCAGGCGACATCGTGGTAACGCGCGATATCCCGCTTGCGGCGCAGTTGGTTGAACGCGGCTTGGTTGTACTCAATGACCGCGGCGAGGTCTTCACAAGCGAGAACGTTCGGGAGCGTTTGTCGTTGCGCGACTTCAGCAAGGAGCTGCGTGACGCCGGCCTGTACCGCGGTTCCGGAGAAATCCACGACAACAGGGCAACGCAGTTGTTTGCGAACGCGCTCGACCGCGAGCTTCGCAGGCGCGCATAGGCATATGAACGCCGCATCGGCCTAAAACTCGGCCGAGCGGACCGCTCTCGGGAACGGGATGACGTCGCGAATGTTCTGCATGCCGCTGATGTACCGCACCACGCGTTCGAAACCGAGGCCGAAACCGGAGTGCGGTACCGAACCGAAGCGGCGCAGGTCGAGATACCACCAGTACGCCCGTGGGTCTAATCCCGCTTCGCCGATGCGTTGTTTCAAGAGTTCCAGATCATCCTCACGCTGACTTCCTCCGATGATCTCGCCGAGGTGCGGCACGAGTACATCCATTGCGCGGACCGTCTTCCCGTCATCATTGAGCTTCATATAGAACGCCTTGATTTCTTTCGGGTAGTCGGTGACGATGACCGGACCGTTATAGAGCTCTTCGGTTAAGTAGCGCTCGTGCTCGGACTGCAAGTCGGAGCCCCAGCTCGGCGTGTACTCGAACGTTCTTCCGCTGCGCCGCAGCGCGTCTATCGCCTCAGTGTAGGTCATTCGCGCGAACTCTGCGGCAAGCAACCGTTCTAGCTCGGCGATCAGGCCCGGTTGGATGCGCTTGTCGAAGAACTGCATGTCCTCGGTGGCCTCGCGCAGCGCCGCTTCGATCAAGGCGCGGAGAAACCGCTCGGCGATCTCGATGTTTCCATCCAGATCGCAGAACGCCATTTCCGGTTCTATCATCCAGAACTCAGCGAGGTGGCGGCTGGTGTTAGAGTTCTCGGCGCGGAAAGTCGGGCCGAAAGTATACACACGCTCAAGCGCGCAGGCGTATATCTCTGCGTTCAGTTGCCCGCTGACGGTGAGATACGCCCGCCTGCCGAAGAAATCCTCAGCATAGTCGATCTCGCGTTGTTCGGCGGCCAGCTCATCCAGCGGTAAGGTAGTGACTTGAAACAACTCGCCCGCTCCCTCAGCGTCGCTCGCGGTAATAATCGGGGTGTGGAGATAGTAGAATCCGTACTCCTGGAAAAAGCGATGCACTGCCATACTGAGGGTGTTACGCAAGCGCGCGATCGCCCCAAAGGTGTTGGTTCGGGCGCGTAGGTGTGCGATTTCTCTAAGGTATTCGAAGCTGTGGCGCTTCTTCTGCAACGGATACCGGTCGGCCGGTGCCTCGCCGAGAACACGTGCGTGGGCCGCCTGCAGTTCCAGTGTCTGCCGTCCTCCCGGGCTCTCGGCGAGCTTTCCCGTCACCTCCAGGCTCGCGCCGGTCTGCATACGCTCGATCTCGGGTGCGGGAACCATGGTGTCTTCTGCAAAGATCACCTGTAGGCTGTTCATGCACGAACCGTCGTTTAGTTCCACAAAGGTTACCGATTTGCTGCTGCGCTTGGTGCGAACCCAGCCGTGTACCGAGATGTCCTCACCGAGTCCTGAGCCGGCGAGCGCGTCGGCCACGCGTACGGTCTGTTCAAAGCTGAACTGCATGGTATCTCCTCTTGCGACGGTATCGCCTACCAGTAGCACACCTCGCGACCAACCGTCAATCTTCGGTCCGTAGCACTGCGAGCCCTCTGCTGGGCCCTGGTAGCGACAAAGGGTTTCGGAGTATAGTGTACCCGGCTGTGATCAAAGCCAACCATATTCGCGGATAGGGATAGACGCAGTACGCATGTCACAACAGAATACGACAATCAAGACAAGCGACCTACGCATTGCCTCGCTAAAGCCGCTCGTTCCGCCCGTACAGCTCAAACAAGAGTACCCGGTGACGCCGGAGATCAGCCGATGGGTTTTCGAAAGCCGTCGAGTGATCGGAACCATCCTCAAAGGTCAAGACCCCCGTGTGCTCGCGGTGGTAGGTCCGTGCTCGATTCACGATCCCCAAGCCGCACTCGAGTACGCCGAACGCCTGGCAAAGCTGCGGCAGGAGGTTTCTGAAACCCTGTATGTCGTAATGCGGGTGTATTTCGAGAAGCCGCGCACGCGGCTCGGCTGGCGAGGCTTGATCCTCGACCCCGCGCTCGACGGCAGCGGGGATGTTCAGCGGGGGCTGCGGGTGGCGCGAAAGCTCCTGCTGGACATCATCGGGTTTGGATTGCCGGCTGGTTCGGAGATGCTCGACCCTATTGTGCCTCAGTTTCTCGACGACCTGGTCTCGTGGGCTTCCATCGGCGCGCGCACGACCGAGTCGCAAACGCATCGCGAGATGGCGAGCGGGTTGTCGGTACCGGTCGGGTTCAAGAACGGAACCGACGGGAGCATCGACGCCGCGATAAACGCTTTCTCCTCCTCGATGCACCCGCATAGTTTTATCGGTATCGATCAACACGGACTCACCTGTGTACTCAATACCACCGGTAACGAGATGGGGCATGTGATCCTGCGCGGAGGCCGAAGCGGCCCGAACTACCACGATGAGCAAGTGGAGGACACCGCGGCGGCGTTGGAAGAGGCGAAGCTTCCGCCGCGTGTGATGATCGACTGTAGCCATATGAACAGTCGGCGTGATCATAGCCGCCAGCAGAAGGTACTGCGTTCGGTGGTGCGCCAGCGAGCACAGGGTCAAAGCGCGATTATCGGTTTCATGCTCGAGAGTAACCTGAAGTCAGGCAGACAGCCGATTCCTGAGCGGCCCGGGCAGCTTGAGTACGGTGTGTCCATCACCGATGCGTGTATAGGGTGGGAACAGACCGAGGAGCTGCTGCGCTGGGCGGACCGCAGCTTGCGCGGCTAACCTGCCGATCTCGACTCGGCGGCCGGTTAAGAATAGTTATGATTGATACGACAGATGCGACATTTGCGGGTGGCACGCCGCTGCGTGCCGCGGCGTACCGCGGCGCCGCAGCCCGAGGTGCTATGCGTTGTAGCTGCCGGCGCTGACGTCGCCGCCGGTGCCGGTCCAGTCTGTGTGAAAAAACTCGCCGCGTGGATGGTCGGTTCGCTCGTAGGTGTGCGCGCCGAAGTAATCCCGCTGTGCCTGTACGATGTTCGCCGGCAAAGTCTCGCTGCGGTACCCGTCAAAGAAAGCGAGCGCACTTGAGAGTGCCGGCACCGGAATTCCGAGCCGCACAGCCTCGATAACGACCTCCCGCCACGCCGGTGCGGCCTTCCGAACGGCATCGGCGAAGAACGGAGCAAGCAAAAGGTTCTTCAGCTTTGGATTGTCTTCAAATGCGCGCGTGATTTCCCCTAAGAATCGAGATCGAATAATACAGCCGGCGCGCCACATCCTCGCGATACTCCCGTAATCGAGCTTCCAGTCGTTTTGATGCGCGGCTGCGCTGATCTGCATGAATCCTTGAGCGTACGACACAATCTTGGCTGCATAGAGCGCGGTGCGCACCTTCTCTACGAACGCGTTACGGCTGCCGCTGAAGGGGATGTTAGGGGCGCTGAAGTGCCGGGAGGCCTCTTGCCGCTCGCTCTTGTAGGAGGAAAGCGCACGGGAAAACACCGCCTCAACGATCAAGGTTACCGGCACACCAAGCTCAAGCGCGTCTATTCCGGTCCATTTGCCGGTTCCCTTTTGACCGGCGGCATCGAGAATGTGCTCAACCAAGGGAGTCCCGTCGGTGTCCTTGACCGTCAAGATTTCGGCAGTGATCTCGATCAAGAAACTCTCGAGCTCTCCGGAGTTCCAGCGCTCGAACACCGCCCCGAGCTCTTCGGTGGAAACCCCGCAGCCGGCGTGCAGTAGGTGATACGTCTCGGCGATGAGCTGCATGTCGCCGTACTCGATACCGTTGTGGATCATCTTCACGTAGTGTCCTGCCCCGTCGGGCCCAATCCAGTCACAGCACGGCTCCCCGTTGGGTGTCTTGGCCGCAATACTGCGGAAAATGTCTCTCACCGCCGGCCAGGCTTTCTTGTTACCCCCCGGCATAATTGACGGCCCGTGGCGTGCGCCCTCCTCGCCGCCGGAGACCCCCGTGCCGATGTACAAGAGCCCTTTCTGCGCTAGATCGTGGGTCCGGCGAGTAGTATCGGGAAAGTGCGAATTGCCACCGTCTATAATGATGTCTCCGGGATCGAGCAGCGGCACGAGCATTGATATGAAGTTATCGACTACGTGTCCAGCTTTGACCATCAGCATAACGCGTCTCGGCTGCTTCAACGACTGGACAAACTCCTCGAGATCGTAGGCGGCGATAACGGAATCGCGCCCTGCAGCGGGGCCGCTCTTAAACGCCCGCGTTTTCGCCGGAGTCCGGTTGAATACGCTCACTGTATAGCCGTGATCGTTCATATTCAAAACCAGGTTTTGTCCCATCACCGCCAGTCCTAACAACCCAATGTCGGATTTTGCCTTCATGGTCTGCTGCCTCCGTCAATCATCGTGTGCTGCCTCCGTGCCGCGGGTAACGTCTGACTGTGCTTTGAAACCCGGTATACTACGAAAACCATTACCGCAAACCTCTGCCCTCGTCAAGTCGGGGGTATTAGGCGCTCCCATAGCTGCCCGCTCGCTTGATGCAGCCGCAGCATTCGAAGTATGCTTTGGCGAGATCAACAAAGGTGTAGAATTAGAATGAACCGCGAAACGACCGAACAGCAGGGCAAGGCGGCCGCGGGGGCGGCGTTGCAGTTGGCGACCTTATCTGCGGAACGTAAGAATGACGCGCTGAGCCGCATCGGCGGTGCTCTGCAGCGCGAGAGTCAGCGAATCGAGGAAGCGAACCAAGTCGACCTGGAGCGTG
This sequence comes from Spirochaetaceae bacterium, assembly GCA_003556605.1. GTDB lineage: Bacteria > Spirochaetota > Spirochaetia > DSM-27196 > SLAA01 > B1Sed10-166. The sequence continues at coordinate 35,616 of PWQX01000066.1, read as the reverse complement.
CCGCGCAAGATCGCGTAGCCGCTCCGCTGGTGAAACGCCTGCGCTTCAACCGGGAGAAGATAGATGATCTCGTATTGGCGTTGAACGACATCAGAGCGCTGCCCGATCCGGTCGGCAAGATTCGCTCGGCCCGGGAACTCGATGTCGGGCTCACGCTATATCAGGTGAGCTGCCCACTTGGGGTAATCGGCATGATCTTCGAGTCTCGGCCCGATGCTTTGGTACAGATCGCCGCGCTTGCGTTGAAGAGCGGTAACGCGGTGATGTTGAAAGGCGGCAGCGAGGCTCGGGCTACAAACCGCATCCTCTATGAGATCGTCCACGAAGCGAGCAGGCAGGCAGGCGTTGCCGACGGCTGGATACAGCTGCTTGAAACACGCGCTCAAGCGACCGAGATGCTCGCGCTCGACCGCTACATTGATGTGGTCATCCCGCGTGGATCCAACGAGTTTGTACGCCAGATCATGCGGTTGACAACAATTCCGGTCCTCGGCCATGCCGACGGCGTCTGTCACCTGTATCTCCATCATGACGCCGAGCTGGAGATGGCGGGCTCGGTCGCGGTTGATGCCAAGACTCAGTACGTTGCGGTCTGTAACGCGATCGAGACGCTGCTGGTACACCGTGACGGTGCCGAGCGCCTGTTGCCGGCGGTGGGGCAGCGGCTGAAAGACGCCGGTGTAGAGCTGCGCGGGTGCGAACGGACGCGCGAGTTGTGGAGCGACGCCGCCCCGGCGACTGAAGAGGATTGGGGAGCTGAGTATCTGGATTATATTCTCGCGGTCAAGGTCGTGGATTCTCTCGAGGAGGCGGTTGATCACATCAACACCTACGGCTCCGGTCATACCGATGCGATACTTACCGATGATCGAGGTCAGGCGGAACGATTTATGAACGGAGTCGACTCGGCGAGCGTGATGTGGAACTGCTCAACTCGCTTCGCCGACGGATATCGCTACGGCCTCGGCGCCGAGGTCGGTATCAGTACGTCGAAGATTCACGCGCGGGGTCCCGTCGGCCTGGAAGGTTTGATGAGCTACGCGTGGAGGCTCTACGGCGACGGTCAGGTTGTGACCTCCTACAGCGGCTCGGGGGCGAAACGCTTCACGCACCGTGAGTTGCCGTTGGAATACCGGTGACGAGAACGCGCTTCCATACGCTGAGCGTCTAAGGCTTAGAAGGAGATCTGGTGCGATCGTTCGATAGCGTTCGGCGTATCGTCGTGAAGATCGGAACTAATGTACTGAGCTGCGGCGATGCCATGGATACAACCTATATCTCGGATATTACGCGGCAGGTTGCGAAATTGTGCTTTCGCGGCTACGAAGTGGTCATCGTGACCTCAGGTGCGATCGGGATGGGTGCGCGCGAGCTCGGACTCAGCGGCAAAATCGCCGATGTGCGGATGAGACAAGCGTGTGCGGCGATTGGGCAGCCGGTTTTGATGCACGCTTACAAACTCGCGTTTCAGGCATTTGAGTTGAAAGTGGCGCAGGTGCTGCTGACGCGTGAGGTCTTGAACAACCGCCGTACCTACCTGAATCTCCGCAACGCGGTGGAGAGACTGCTGTCGCTCGGGGTCGTTCCAGTTGTGAATGAGAACGACAGCGTCTCAACTGCTGAGATCGGCTCCACCTTTGGTGACAACGACCGTTTAAGCGCCCTTGTGGCGAGTAAGCTTGACGCAGACCTGTTGATAATGCTCACCGATATCGACGGACTGTACGACAAGGATCCTCGCCGCGAGCCGGGAGCGCAATTGATTCCCGAGGTTGAGACAGTAACCGTTGAGCTCGAGCGCATTGCGTCAGGTGCCGGTTCGGCGCATGCAATCGGCGGTATGAAGACCAAGCTGCAGGCTGCGCGTGTTGCCGAAACCGCAGGCTGTCGTATGGTGTTAGCGCACGGGCGCGAGCGTGAGGTGCTCGAACGCATAATTTCGGGTGAGCGGCTCGGCACCGTATTCGGTGCACGGCTGCGAGTAAAGAATCGACTCCGATGGTTGCTCAACAGCGAGCCCCAAGGGCGCATTGTCGTTGACGAGGGCGCTGTTGAAGCAATCCGCAATCGTAACAGCCTGCTTGCCAGCGGTGTTCGCAGTGTTCACGGCGTATTCCCTGCCGGTGCGGTTGTCTTAATCAACGACTGCGCCAAGATCGTCACCAACTTGGATAGTGCCACGCTTCAGACTGTCGCAGGTAAGCGCAGCCGTGAGATTCGCAGCATGCTCGGAAAAGAGTTCAGCGGGATCATCGCACGCCCGGATGATATGGTGTTTTTGGACCGTTGACGCCGGCGGAGCCTTTCGGTATACACGTATGATTGAAGGAACGATAAGCATGCATATCGATTCCGGTTTGTCGTGCGCGCAGCTCACGTCACCGCCGGCGCCGCTCCCGGGTTTGCTACCGGGGAACTCAGCCCGGAAGGCGGTGTGTTTGTCACCCGGAATATCTAAGGATGTCTGACGCCGGCAGGACCGATGCGACAATAACGCTCAGCGGGCTTCGGGTAACCGCCAGTATCGGCGCATTTGACTCCGAACGCGCCGTACCGCAGCGACTGCGACTTGACTGCGTGGTGCGCTACGATGCCGCGGCTGCCGCGCGGAACGACCGGCTTTCCGATGCGGTTGACTACGGCGCGATCGCAGAGACGCTGCGCGCGGTCATGGGTGCACGGCCGCGAAGGCTGCTGGAGTGTGCGGCCGCCGAATGTGCCGAGGCGGTACTGGCTGAGTATCCGGAGGTCCGGACGGTGCGTATCGCGATCTCCAAACGAGAAATCCCCAGTGGAGTGGAACAAACGACGGTCTCGCTCGAGCGAGTGCAGTCAGACGGCCGGCTCGGTACGGGTTGAATATGTGCGGCGACCCGTGATATAACACGCCCCTGCCGGTAGCGGCTCGCGTCAGAACGGTGCCGGCGAAACCGCTTGACAGCAACGGTGTGTGATAAATAGCTTCGCTTATAGGAGGAAACGTATATGGCTGGAAAGGTATCCAAGAACGCTCGTCGCGACGGCTCGAAAGAGATCGTGAGCAAGTGGGGCGGCAAGATCGTCGTGAAGTCGGTTTTTGAAAACGGTCGAATGCGCCATTTTGCGGTTTGCGAGAAGACCGGGAATCAGGCGCGCAAACCTCGCGATTTGATGTAAGGTAACGGCGCGCCGCTTCGTCGGCGCGTTTTTTGCTATGATTCTTTCCGGGAAGCAGATTCAGTCGGCTCTCGGTAACGAGATTGTAATAGATCCGTTTGCTCCGGAGCAGTTGAACCCCAACAGCTACAATCTCCGCCTGCATGATGAGCTACGCGTATACGACTCACACGAGCTCGACATGCGTGTGGAGAACACTTCGTCGGTAGTTCAGATTCCCCGCGAGGGTCTGGTGCTCGAGCCGCAGCGCTTGTATCTCGGCCGGACGATGGAATACACCGCGACAAATGGGTTGGTGCCGATGCTCGAGGGGAGGTCGTCTATCGGCCGGCTCGGTCTCTTTGTGCATATAACGGCGGGTTTCGGGGATGTCGGGTTCCGTGGGTACTGGACACTCGAGATATTCTGCGTGCAGCCGATTCGAATCTACGCCGGGATACAGATCTGCCAGATTTTCTACCATACCATTCATGGTGAGTACGAGAGCTATCGTTCCGGTAAGTATCAGAACAACACTGGAATTCAGCATAGCTTGTTGTACAAGGAGTTCCCCACCGGGTGACCCGCGCCTGCGGCAGTGCGGAGGCTTGTCGGCACACCGGCGTCACGGCGGCTCGCTGCGAAACACCGATCGCCCCCCACCGCTCAGTAATAGAAGCACCGTGCGGTAGCACAGGCAGCCGCGAGGACGGCTGTAAAAGCGTATAGACCCCGGGAGCGAGCGGCCGCAAATGCCGCGGGGTTCACGAACGCCGCGGTCAGAGCACGTCGCCGGTGCCGAGACCGTGTCGGACACGGGTTAGTCCTCACGCGATACGCGAGCGGCGCGCAGCTCGGCAACCGACAAAGGTCGCCAGCTGTTCTCCTGAAGCCGCATCCCATAGCGGTGCTGCAGAGCGTGTTTAAGGCCGCTGTGCAACTTGCCCGCTGTGCCGCGAAGGTCGCGTGCAGGATGGCTGTCGCCGGGATAACGCGGATCATCGAGTCTTACGCCGCTGGTCATCAGCGTCTCAATCAACAGCTTGGCTGCGAGGAAGCGATCGTACTTGTTTATACCGAACACTAGGAAGCTGTCGAGCATTCCGATGATTTCCCAGGTCACCTGTTCGGCTTGCGCATACTTTCCGGCGTCCTTGTCCTGATCCGAGATCCGCACAGGGAGATTCCTCACAATACCGTCGATGTTCTCCGCGAGGTAGCGGAGGTCGAACAGCCCGGTGGCGCAGTTAAACAGAATGGGGATTCCTGTCTGTTCGGCCTTCAGTACCTCGTCTTTACTGATCGCCGGTCCGATGTCGGCGCAATTGTAACGACCGTGTTGATCGATAACCAGGATGCCGCCTTTGACGTCTACCGGCGTGCGGAACGCAAAATCAAAGCCGGCTTGCTTTCCGGTGAGCGCAAGATACGCCACCGAGACCGGATCTACCGTGAATCCCAGATTGTCGACGTTACCGAGGTACGCGAAGCGCTTACCGGAGCTATACAGCTTGCGGTAGATATCCCTTAAGACGTGGAAGTTCTGCCCATGCCCTCCCGGAATCGGTAGAGCGGTGTTCTTCCGTCCAAACGCCTCGGAAAACACCGCTTTCGGCCGACCCTGCTGAGAGTGGGTGAGGGCGGCGAGCAGAGGCTGCACACCGGTGAGCGGCTCGGTTATGTCTATCTCGGTAGTTTCGATGAGCTCGGTCAATAGCGGTGACCGATGCCGATACACGCGGTAGGCTTCGGCGACCTCGCCGGTGTTGTGAACGCTAGTCATTTGAAACATCGGCGCGTTCGGCGCCTGAGGCCCGGCGTTCCCGAAGTGATCGTAGTACTCCAAAGCCTGGATCAACAGCGAACGCATCTTCAGCTCGAGAAAGCTCGGACCCGCCGCGCCGTTGGGTTGAAGAAAGGCGGGTGTAACGCCCTTCGGCTTGCCGCGGACGGCCTCGGCGAGCGGCTCGAGCTCGGGGCGTAACAGCTCAAACAACTCGGTGTTGAACTCGGAGTTTTTCTTGCTGTCGGCATAGCTGGTCGCCGAGCCGCCGTTCAATACCCCGTATGCGACCAAAGGCAGTAATCGCAGCCCCAATCGGTGCAACTGTGCACGGTCAAAGCGAACCATCCCGTCGGCGGCAGGCGAGGCGTGTTCGGTTGCCTCCATGCGTATACCGATGGCGGAGCCGAACTCGTTCAAGCGCTGTTGCACACTCTCCTGTGCCAGAGTGAGCGCAACAGCACCGGTCATGTCGATTACCGTATCACCGTCGATCTGCGGTAGACGCTGCACCTCAACCGGCGCGACATGATTGTAACGGCCGGCGTTGTAGTTCGCCAGGATCTCTTCGGTTAGAGCGATGTCGATGTGCTGTTCGCGCATGCTGTTTCGCAGCTCGTCGCTTATACGCATCCGCAACTCCCTCGTCGGCAGGCGCTTTGCCGCTATTACCCGCCGGTAGTAGAACCGGCGGCGGCACGGTCGAGCACCGTCGCCGCGTGCGCTGCACCGTACAGTGAAATCTCGTAGTCATTGATGATGCTGACTGGGGTCTCCGCAAGTATCTCCCGGAACTTCGCGTGAAAGCTTTGGCAGAAACTCCGCATGAAGCGATGCTCTTCTAAAAAGAATTGCCGGTTCTTTGGCGCTATGCCACCTGCGAGATACACGCCGGCGCTCGGCAACAGCTGCAGCACCACCCCGGAGGTCGCGCGGCCGTACAAATCAACGAAAAGCTCCATACTTGCGCGGCAAAGTGGGTCAGAAGCGGATCCCTCTGAGACCTTGGCGGCCCGTTCGCGCACCGGGAGCCGAAGGATCTGGTCAACGACGTCACCCGTGTGATTTGGAAACTCGTGCCTATGCAGGAATCCAAACACGTTGGCGATACCGCTTCCCGACACCACGTGTTCCCAGTCCGGTTGGCCCCCGAGCTCAGAGCGCAGATACGCCACGAGCGCGTCGGTGCGGTCATCGTAGGGAGCGAGGTCGGTGTGGCCGCCTTCCGACGGCCAAGCTCGGTATCGACCGGTTTCGCATACAATGAATCCAACGCCGAGGCCGGTACCGGCGCCCACAACGGCCGCGATCCCATCTCCGGCGAACGCGACCCGCCCGTCGAGACCGGGAAGCTTGGTGATGTGGTCGGGATTATCGCGGTCGACCAGCGGGAGAGCGTAGCTGATTGCGCTGAAGTCGTTGAGGAGGTATGTCCGCACGCCGGTGATGCGCTCAACCGTGGTGCGGCGAATCGACCACGGAGCGTTCGTCAGCCGGCACTCGTCATCTACTACCGGGCCGGCGCCGCTGATGCAGCACAGACTGATCTCGCCCGTGTCCACTTCAGTCCCGAATGCCTCCAGCGCCTGGTTCAAGCCATCTTCAAAGCGCTCGAGCGCGGGAGTCGGGGCCTGGAATCGACGGATAATCTCGAACACGTCTCCTCTTTTGCCGACTACCGCAAGGCTGGTATTGGTGCCGCCGACATCGCCGGCTAGAATCAATGCATCGTACCTGTCCAACGCTTTCCGCAGCATAGATAATCTCTATATACTATGGACAGTGCGTGAGATCAAGCCGAGGCGCCGGTAGGTTATGCTTGCCCATGCGGCAGAGATGGAGTAGCATGGCAGCTTTCCCGGAGGGCCTATGACCCATGCCGAAAGCGAGAACGGACGGACAGCAGGGCACCGACTCATCACGCGGAGCGATTTTGACGGTTTGGTCTGCGCAGTGCTGCTGAAGGAGCTCGGTCTCATTGACGAGATCAAGTTCGTCCACCCGAAAGACATGCAGGACAAACTGATTCAGATCACCGGGCGGGACATCATTGCCAATCTTCCGTACGTCGAAGACGTGCACCTCGCGTTTGACCATCATCATTCAGAGGCGCTGCGCTCAGGTTCGCATGCCAACTATATCATTGACTCGGATGCACCGTCGGCAGCGCGTGTCGTCTACGAATACTACGGCGGCGCGGAGCGCTTCAAGAACATTTCTTCCGAGATGATGGAGGCGGTCGACAAAGCCGATAGTGCCGATTTCACTATAGAAGAGGTGCTTCATCCCGAGCGTTGGAATCTCTTGAACTTCATCATGGACGCTCGTACCGGCCTCGGGCGGTTTAGGAACTTCCGCATCTCTAATCACCAGCTGATGCTGGACCTCATCGACTACTGCCGTGAATACACCATCGAAGAGATCCTCGACGTTGCCGACGTCGCTGAGCGTGTGAAGCTCTACTTTGAACACGAGAAGGAGTTCAAGAAACAGTTGCGCCGTTGTGCGCGTGTCGAAGACAACGTATTGGTTGTGGATATGCGCGGGGAAGACGTTGTCTATGCCGGCAATCGGTTCATCAAGTATGCGCTGTTTCCCGAAGCCAACGTCTCGATTCAAGTGATCTGGGGTTTTAGGAAACAAAATACCGTGTTCACGCTTGGCAAGTCGATTTTCAACAAGACCTGCAGCGTTAATATCGGCGAACTCATGCTCAAACACGGAGGAGGTGGCCACGCGGGCGCCGGTACGTGTCAGGTGGCGAACGAACGGGCCGAAGAGATGTTGCGGGAATTGCTTAAGACCCTTAACAGCGGCTGATTGGCAGCGCCGGGGATAAGAGCGCAAAGCGTGTCTCGCTATGGCACGGGAGCTGCGGCGCATCTTTCAGCCGTGCTTCTCCGGCTCACTCAGGCGTGTTTGCTGTGTTGACCAAATCCCGGCGCTTTGATATTGTTCGTTCACATGCACGTGCCCCTGTAGCTCAGTCGGTAGAGCACATCCATGGTAAGGATGGGGTCACCGGTTCAAGTCCGGTCGGGGGCTCTTCCAGTCGTGCTCGCGTTGCGGTTGACACCATTTTGTGAGGTTTTGTATACTACGCTCTCAATGGCGGCGGTTATAGGAGAATTCAGTGGCGGGAAACAAGGCGAAAGGCAAAACAGTTGAGTTGATCGCGTTGCAATGCGAGAGCTGTAAACGCCGCAACTATACGACAAAGAAGAATAAGCGTAATATTCAGGGTAAACTTGAGCTGATGAAGTATTGTCGCTTCGAGCGCAAGCATACGTTGCATAAAGAAACGAAGGTGAAGTAGATCAAAGGCCAGTAGCTCCAACGGCTAGAGCGCCGGTCTCCAAAACCGGATGTTGTAGGTTCGAATCCTACCTGGCCTGTTTTTAGTGCTGGGGCACACCTGCGGGGGCGTTAAATGAAACGGATCGTAACGTTCTTTAAAGATAGTCTTGCTGAGCTGAAGAAAGTCATTTGGCCTGGGCGCGATGAGGTAGTGTCTAACACCAAAGTCGTGCTCGTGTCGGTTGCGATATTCGCAGCGATTCTCGGTCTCGCGGATTTCTTACTCCTGTCTGCAGTCGACTTCATTTTCTAGTTTCCAGTTGGTAGTCGTGTTGATGGTGTCGCGCTGTTCTGCCCGTAACCACCGCGACGGGTGAAAGATAAAACTATGGCGAAAAGCTGGTACGTTCTGCACACCTATTCGGGGTATGAGAACAAGATCGAGAAAACCATTCGCGTCATGATGAACGAAGGCCAGTTCGACGATGTGGTCACCGATGTAAAGGTGCCGTCCGAGCAGGTGGTCGAGATTCGTGAAGGTAAGAAGAAGATTTCTTCCAAGAAGTTTTTGCCGGGATACATCCTGCTCGAGATGGACTTGCCGGACATAGGATGGAAGCAAATCTGCTCGCGCATCAAGAAAATCAACGGCGTCACCGGATTCGTCGGAGCCAGCCCGGGAATGAAGCCGCAACCGATATCGCCGGAAGAGGCGCGTGAGATCCTCCAGAAGTCCGGCGAAATCAAGAGCGATCAGACTTTGCGGCCGAAGCAGAAGTTCGTGGTTGGTGAGACGGTTAGAATCATCGAAGGTCCTTTTGAATCATTTACCGGTTCGGTTGATGAGGTCAATCTCGAGAAAGGCAAGCTCCGTGTGATGGTCGGCATATTCGGTCGATCAACTCCCGTGGAGATTGACTTCCTCCAGGTTGAGAAGATCTAGCGCGGTACGCGCTGGAACCAAGCTGGGAGTTGTCGTGTAGACGGCGGCAACGCTATTACCACCAACGGAGCATAATATGGCAAAGAAAAGAGTCGCGGCGCTGATCAAACTGCAAGTGCCGGCCGGTAAGGCGACCCCGGCACCCCCGGTTGGTCCGGCACTCGGCCCTCATGGGGTCAGTGCGCCTCAATTTGTGCAGCAGTTTAACGATGCCACCAAAAACTACGAACCGGGGTTGCTGATACCGGTTGTGATTACGGTCTATCAGGACAAGAGTTTTACGTTCATAACGAAGACACCTCCCGCGGCGGTGTTGATCAAAAAGGCGCTCGGGATTGAAACGGCTTCCGCCGAACCCCGGCGCATGAAGGTGGGTAAGCTCACCAACGCACAGCTCAAGGAGATAGCCGAAACCAAGATGCCTGATCTGAACGCCAAGGACATCGGTGCCGCGATGCGAATCGTCGCCGGAACCGCCCGCAGTATGGGTGTTGAGACGGAGGTGTCGGCATGAAGCGCGGCAAGAAATATCGAGCGGCATTAGAAAGGGTAAACCGTGAGCACTTGTACTCACCGCTGGAAGCGATCGAGCTGGTCAAGGGAATCTCTTTCGCCGGCTTTGACGAAACCATCGAGCTGTCTTTGAAGCTCAATCTCAAGAAGAGTGTGAACGTGCGCGACACCCTGGTGCTGCCGCATCAGTTTCGTGCCGATAAGCGGATCCTGGTTTTTGCGAAAGGTGATAAGGCCGCGGAGGCTGAAGAGGCCGGGGCAACGTACGTTGGCGACGACGAATTGATCGAGAAGATCAAAGGAGGCTGGTTGGATTTCGATGTTGCGGTGGCAACTCCCGACATGATGAAAGATGTCGGCCGCCTTGGTCCGGTGCTCGGGCGGCGCGGGCTGATGCCCAATCCCAAGACACAGACCGTTACCTTCGACCTCGCTGCGGCGATCGCCGAGCTGAAGAAAGGGCGCGTTGAGTTTCGTTCCGACAAGACCGGCGTACTGCACCTAGCCGTAGGCAAAGTCTCTATGGATGCTGCTAAAGTCGTTGAGAATATCCAGGAAGTCGTGTCCGAGGTTCGCAAGCGCCGACCGGCGGATACGAAGGGCGAGTTCGTGTTGTCGTCGTCTGTGGCCTCGACGATGGGCCCCGGCGTGTGGTTTGCACCTACCGTGGCCGCCGGCAAGTAGCGAATAGCGCTGAGTAGGAGAATCGTTATGAGTGAGTATCAAACCAAAGTGCAGCAGCATAAGATTGACGCGGTTGATCGGTATAAAGAACGCTTCGCAAGTGCAAAGGATTTTGTATTCACGGATTTTCGGGGGCTGAATGTTGCCCAGATCAGCGAATTACGTGAAAAGCTCGGCGAGCAGCAAGCCGAGTACCGGGTTATCAAGAATAGCTTTGCGCAGCTGGCGTTTTCACAGCTGGGGGCTCCCGATGAGCTGGCACAGTTCTTTGAGGGTCCAACGGCGGTGGCGATCGCGCGTGGGGAATCCAATGCCATCGTTAAAGCGCTGTTTGCCTTCGGCAAAGACACATCCCTGAAGGTAAAGGGTGCACTGATCGAAGGCAACGTGTTCGATCACGGACAGGCTGAGGCTTTTTCGAAGCTACCGACGCGCGATGAGCTGCTCGCAAAACTGATGGGGTCTATGCAGGCGCCGTTACAAAATCTGGTATACACCTTGAACGCTGTTCCGCAGAAGCTGGTTCGGACGCTCAAGGCGGTAGCCGATCAAAAAGCGGGTGAATAACACACTATGTCAATAACCGAAGCGTTAGTCTTCCGAGGGTGTGCCATGCTATCGCTTCGGACTACAACATAAAGGAGAAGGTAATATGGCGACACTTTCAAAAGACGATATTCTCGAGGCTATCGCAAACATGACGGTGCTTGAGGTCTCCGAGTTGGTAACGGCTATGGAGGAGAAGTTCGGTGTTACCGCGGCGGCGCCTGTTGCCGTGGCGGGTGCGGGTGCCGCCGGCAGTGGCGAAGCGGCTGAAGAGGTAGAAGAGCAGACGGAGTTCAACGTCATTCTCAAGAGCTTCGCGGATGGCAAAAAGATTCCAGTCATTAAAGAGGTACGCGCACTCACCGGACTGGGACTCAAAGAGGCCAAGGAGCTGGTTGAAGCCGGCGGCAAGCCGGTCAAGGAAGGCGTTTCGAAGGAAGAGGCCAACGAAATCCAAGAGAAGCTGCAGGCGGCGGGCGCTGCTGTTGAAGTTCAATAGCCCTTTGGCTAGGCACATGCGGTTGTACTCTTCGCGACGCCATCGGCAAGTCCGGATTGCCGGAGGCGTCGCTTTGTCGTGTCCCTGGTCTGTGATTCATGGGAGGTAGGTGAGATGTTTGACAGAACCACCGATGTTAACCGGGTCTTTGTCGGGACGCACGGTCCGAGTGTGATGGAGCTGCCGGATCTGGTAGATATTCAGGTGCGGTCATTCGAGCGGTTCCTGCAGTGGAATCGGATGCGGTCGGGCGAGCCTCCCTTGAGCCAAGGCCTGGAAGAGGTTTTTCAGGCGGTATTCCCGATCGAGAGTCAGAACGGGGACATGCGCCTGGAGTATGACCATTACATCCTCGATGAGACCGGTATCAAGATGTCGGAGTTGGAATGCAAACAGAAAGGGCACACGTACGCCATTCCAATCAAAGCCCGGATCAATCTGGTGTTTCTCGAAACCGGGGAGATTCGCCAAAAAGACATCTACATGGGCGACATCCCGCTGATGACCGACCGTGGTACCTTTTTGATCAACGGGGCTGAGCGGGTGGTGGTCAGCCAGATCCACCGCAGTCCAGGTGTTATCTTCTCACACGAGAAAGGTATGTACTCCTCACGAATCATCCCGTATCGCGGCTCGTGGCTCGAGTTTGAGATCGATCAGAAGAAAGAGCTGATTTACGCCAAGATCGACCGCAAGAAACGCATCCTCGGGACGATCTTCTTGCGCGCGCTGGGGTATGATACGCGCGAAAAGCTGATTGAGCTGTTTTACATTACCAAGGCGGTTGCGGTCAAAGATTCACAGGAGGACAAGGAAGCGCTGGTCGGTGCAGTCTTGGCTGAAGGGGTGTGGGTGACCGAGGGTGTCGAAAGTAAGAAGCTTTACCGCGCCGGCGAAAAACTGCACCCGCACGATATCGATCAGCTGATTCATTCGGGGGTGCAGGAGATCTGCATTATCGACTTGGCTGACCCGAGCTCGCTGCACTCGGAGATCATTCTCAATTGTTTTGAGCGTGAAGAGGTGAGGTTTACGAAGGACGAGGTCGACAAAGACGAGCCTTCAAAGGACGATGCACTATCGGCGGTCTACGCGGTAATCATGCCCGGTGAGCCCATCACGGTTGAGAGTGCCGAGAAGGACTTCAACGCGATGTTCTTCAGCTCGCGCCGATACGATCTCGGACGCGTTGGCCGGTATAAGCTTAACAAGAAGTTCGATCACGAGACGCCTGCCGAGGATCATGTCTTAACCCGGGAGGACATGGTGAACACTATGCGCTATCTCGTGCAAGTGTATATCGGCGAAGAAAATGTCGATGACATCGATCACCTCGGGAACCGGCGCGTTCGCTCGGTCGGTGAACTGCTCGCGAATCAGCTGAAGACCGCTTTCAGTCGCATGGAGCGCATCGCGAAGGAGCGCATGTCACTGAAGGAGACCGACACCATCAAGCCGCAGGACCTGATCTCGATTAAGCCGGTTGTCGCCGCGATCAAGGAGTTCTTCGGCTCGAGTCAGTTGTCGCAATTCATGGATCAGGTCAACCCGCTTGCTGAGCTAACCCACAAACGGCGGTTGAACGCGCTGGGGCCCGGCGGGCTCTCGCGCGAACGTGCGGGCTTTGAGGTTCGCGACGTTCACTACACGCACTACGGCAGGATGTGTCCGATCGAGACGCCTGAAGGGCCTAACATCGGGCTGATTGTTTCGCTCGCGAACTATACACGCGTGAACGAGTACGGATTTCTCGAAACCCCCTACAGAAGAGTTGTCGACGGCGTTGCGACGCACGAGATCGAATACCTGTCGGCGATGGATGAAGAGAAGCACTATATCGCGCAGGCCAACGCGGAGATCGACGAGAAAGGTCAGTTTCAAGGCAGGATGATATCGGTGCGGAGATCAGGGGATTACACAACCAAGCCGGCTGAGGACATTCAATATATGGATGTCTCGCCGAAACAGGTTATCTCGGTCTCGGCGTCGTTGATTCCGTTTCTCGAGCACGACGATGCTAACCGCGCTCTGATGGGTTCCAACATGCAGCGGCAGGCCGTACCGCTGGTGTTCCCCGAGCCGCCGCGTGTGGGAACCGGAATGGAGGCCAAGACAGCCTACGATTCCGGCGTTGTGATCAAGGCGCAGCGCAACGGCGTGGTGCGCAAGGTCACCTCGCAGCTCATTGAGGTCGAAACCGCCGACGACGGCACGAACAGGGACAGCGACACCTATCCGCTGATGAAGTATCAGCGTACTAACCAGGACACCTGCTATACGCAGAAGCCCGTTGTGAAGGTGGGGCAGAAAATCAAAGCCGGCGACGTCCTCGCCGACGGTCCGTCGACCTACCAGGGTGAGCTTGCGCTTGGCCGCAATGTAATGGTGGGATTCGTTCCGTGGAACGGGTACAACTTCGAGGACGCCATTCTGGTGTCGGAGAACATCGTGAAAGACGACATCTTCACCTCGATTCATATCAAAGAGTTCACGGTTGAGGTGCGCGAGACTAAACTCGGGCCCGAAAAGATCACGCGCGATATACCGAATACTTCCGAGAAATCCCTCGATCAGCTTGATGAGGAAGGGATTGTGCGTGTTGGTGCGACGATAGGAAGCGGGTTCATTCTGGTCGGAAAGGTCACGCCGAAGAGCGAGACCGAGACTACGCCGGAGTTCAAGCTCTTGAACTCAATCTTCGGCGAAAAAGCGAAAGAGGTGCGCGACACCAGTTTACGAGTGCCGCACGGTACCGACGGAACGGTGATCGACATACAGCGTCTGCGACGGTCGGAGGGCGACGATTTGAGTCCCGGGGTCGACGAGGTCGTGAAGGTTCTGGTGGCCACCAAGCGCAAGCTGCGCGAAGGCGATAAGATGGCCGGCCGGCACGGAAATAAGGGTGTGATTGCGCGTGTTTTGCCGGAAGAAGATATGCCGTACATGGACGATGGTACAGCGTTGGATGTGTGTCTCAACCCGCTCGGGGTTCCGTCACGTATGAACCTGGGGCAGATTCTGGAGGCTGAGCTCGGATGGGCGGCCTCCGTGCTCAATGAGTGGTACGCGACGCCGGTATTCGAGTCGGCCACCAACGAGATGATCGCCCAGAAGCTCAAAGAGGCCGGACTTCCGGCAAGCTCAAAGGCGGTGCTGTACGACGGGCGTACCGGCGAAGCTTTCGAGAATCAGGTAACCGTAGGGCAGATGTACATGTTGAAGCTGCACCACCTCGTAGACGACAAGATGCACGCCCGGTCTACCGGCCCGTACTCGCTAGTCACCCAGCAACCACTGGGAGGTAAGGCACAGTTCGGCGGGCAGCGGCTCGGCGAGATGGAGGTCTGGGCGCTGGAAGCTTACGGTGCGGCCAATACGCTCCAGGAGTTACTCACGATCAAGAGCGACGATATGAACGGTCGCGCCAAGATTTACGAGAGCATCGTGAAGGGTGAGCCGGCGACCTCTGCCGGCGTTCCGGAGTCCTTCAACGTACTGGTGCAAGAGCTGCGCGGACTGGCGCTCGATATCTCGATCTACGACACAAAGGGTAAGAGCATTGCGCTGACCGAGCGAGATGAAGAGCTAATCAACCGCAAGGGCAGCAATTTCTAAGAGAACACTCCGGACGGTTCGTTTCAGGGGGCCCAAATTGATAAGAGAAATACAGGACTTCGACAGTATTACGATACAGCTCGCCTCGCCGGAGCAGATTCGCGCGTGGAGCTATGGCGAGGTCAAAAAACCCGAAACCATTAACTACCGGACTCTGCGGCCGGAAAAAGACGGTCTGTTCTGTGAGCGGATCTTCGGCACCACCAAAGAGTGGGAGTGCTACTGCGGGAAGTTTAAGTCTATCCGGTACAAGGGTGTAATCTGTGACCGGTGTGGCGTCGAGGTCACGCACTTCAAGGTTCGCCGCGAGCGTATGGGACACATCGAGCTCGCCTCGCCGGTATCGCATATTTGGTACTATCGCTCGGTCCCGTCGCGCATGGGCCTGTTGATCGGCCTCAAGATTGCCGCGCTGCGGTCGGTGCTGTATTACGAGAAGTACATCGTGATTGATCCGGGCGACACCGATCTCAACAAGCTCGACCTGCTCACCGAAGAAGAATATGCCGAAGCCAAAGAACGTTATGGTATGGCGTTCTCGGCAGGCATCGGCGCGGAGGCCGTGAGGACCCTGCTCGAAGGGTTGGACCTTGATACGCTCTCGGCCGAGCTGCGCGCCGAGATGATTACAAAGGGCGCTAAGGCCGACAAGCGGCTTCTGAAGCGCATCGAGATTGTCGAGAACTTCCGCGACTCCGATAACCGGCCCGAATGGATGATTCTCGATGTCATTCCGGTAATCCCGCCGGAATTGCGTCCAATGGTGCAGCTTGACGGCGGCAGATTCGCGACGAGCGATCTCAACGATCTGTACCGGCGCGTTATCAACCGCAACAACCGTTTGAAACGACTCATGGCGCTCAACGCCCCGGACATCATCATTCGTAACGAAAAGCGTATGCTGCAAGAGGCGGTCGATGCGCTGTTTGACAACTCAAAGAAGAAGCGCGTTGTCAAGGGCGCTTCCAATCGTCCTTTGAAAAGCCTCTCGGACATGCTGAAAGGCAAGCAGGGACGCTTCCGGCAAAACCTGCTCGGTAAGCGCGTGGACTACTCCGGTCGCTCGGTGATCGTAGTGGGACCCGAGTTAAAGCTGCACCAGTGCGGGCTTCCTACGAAGATGGCGCTCGAGCTGTACAAGCCGTTCATCATGAAGAAGCTCGTTGAGAAAGACGTGGTGTACAACATCAAGAAGGCAAAGAGCTTGGTGGAGCAGGAAACGCCCGAAGTATGGGCGGTTCTCGACGAGGTCGTTCAGGAGCACCCGGTCATGCTGAACCGCGCCCCGACGCTGCACCGGCTTGGGATTCAGGCGTTTGAGCCGGTCCTGGTAGGCGGTAAGGCTATCAAGCTGCACCCGTTGGTGTGCCACGCGTTCAACGCCGATTTCGACGGCGACCAGATGGCGGTACACGTCCCGCTGACGCAAGCGGCTCAGATTGAATGCTGGACGCTCATGATTCCATCCCGGAACTTGCTGAACCCTGCGAACGGCGAGCCGATCGTCTTTCCTTCGCAGGATATGGTGCTCGGGATCAACTACCTCACCCGCGGGCGTCATGGCGCGAAGGGAGAAGGGCGGCGTTTCAGCTCGAAAGACGAAGTATTGCTTGCGCGTGAGTTCGGCAGTATCGAGTACAACGCATTGGTGGAGGTGAAAACCGAGGACGGCTGGATGCAGACCACAGCGGGCCGCGTACTCTTGAACCGGGCGTTCCCGCCGGGGGTTGAATACGTCAATCACACCATGGACGAAAAGGAGCTTCGCAAGCTGATCGCCAAAGTGTACTCCGAGATAGGTCCGCACGCCACGGTGGTGATGCTCGACGTCATTAAAGACTTCGGGTTTCGTTACGCAACCTTGTTTGGCGCTACCATTGGTGTGGATGACGTGCTGGTTCCGGACGCAAAGGTCAAGATGATTGAAGCGGCCGAACAGCAGGCGGAGTCGATTCAGAACCAGTACCTCGACGGGCACATCACCAACGAAGAACGCTACAACCGCGTGGTCGAGGCGTGGTCAAAGACCAATGAAGAGCTCACCGACCACATGATGAAGTTGCTCAAAGCAGACCGCGCCGGCTTCAACCCGGTGTATATGATGGCGAACTCCGGCGCCCGTGGTAGTCGCAGTCAAATTCGTCAGCTCGCCGGGATGCGCGGCTTAATGGCCAAGCCGTCGGGTGACATTATCGAGTTGCCGATCCGCTCTAACTTCAAAGAAGGACTCTCGGTTATCGAGTTCTTCATTTCGACGAACGGAGCCCGTAAGGGGCTGGCCGACACTGCACTGAAGACTGCCGACGCGGGATATCTCACTCGGCGCTTGGTGGATATTGCCCAAGATGTAGTTGTGAATGAAGACGATTGCGGTACTATCAACGGTATCGAGATGAGTGCGCTGAAGGACGGCGAGGAGATCGTCGAAGGGCTTGCCGACCGTATCCAGGGGCGCTTCACGCTCGAGCGGGTGAAACACCCAATTAACGCAGAGCTGCTCGTCGACGTGAACCAAGAGATCGACGACGAAACCGCTGCACAGATCGAAGCGGCAGGGATAGAACGCGTGCGCATCAGGACCGTGCTGACCTGCGAGGCGAAGTACGGGGTGTGTCGCAAATGCTACGGGCGCAATCTGGCGAACAACCGTCAAGTGAATATTGGGGAGGCTGTCGGTATCATTGCCGCGCAGTCGATTGGGCAACCCGGTACGCAGCTTACGATGCGCACCTTTCACATCGGCGGCGCCGCGACACGTGGGTCGGAGGAGAACCGCATCTGCCTGCGCTATCCGGTCGTTGTGCGCGGGATCGGCGGGCACACCGTTGACCTGCCCGACGGGACGAAGCTCTTCACGCGCAAAGGTAGGATTCACGTTGCCCGTGTACTGCAGCGGGTTGATGCCGAGAAGGGCGAGCGTATTCGAGTCAAAGACGGCGAGACGGTAAACAAGGGAACGCTGGTGTTGAAGCGCGGCGACGAGGAGATGCGAGCTGAAGACAACGCCTACGCGGTAGTTCGTGACCGCTCGGTGTTTCTGGTTACGCAGGAGCAAAAGGTTGAGGTTCGCGCCGGTGCGCAGCTCGTAGTGACCGAAGATGCGATTGTCGCCCCGGAGGAATCGCTCGCAACGTTTGATCCGTTCAGCGAGCCGATCATCTCCGAAGTTGAGGGTGTAGCGATGTTGAAAGACGTCGTTCACGGCACGACATTGAAGGAAGAGATCAACGAGGACACCGGTAAGATCGAGAAGAAGATTACCGAGTTCACGCTCGAAAGCTTGCACCCCCGGATCGTTATTCAGGCCAAGGACGGCAGTGAGCTCGCGACTCACTTCCTGCCGGGGAATGCTTACCTGAACGTTGAGGACGGCGAGACGGTGCGGCCGGGAAGCACTCTTGCGAAACTACTCCGTGAGAGCGCCAAGACCAGCGACATCACCGGTGGTCTCCCGCGCGTCGGCGAGTTGTTTGAGGCGCGCAAACCCAAGAGCCCTGCAGTGCTGGCGCAGATCAGCGGGATGGTTAAGTTCAAGACGATCACGAAAGGTAAGCGCGTTGTGGTCGTTGTAGATTCCTACGGCGTTGAATACAAGCATCTTGTCCCGATGGGCAAGCACCTGCTTGTACGCGAAGGCGATGAGGTTGAAGCCGGTGATATGCTGTGCGAAGGCACCAGCGACCCGCATGAGGTCTTGCAGATCCTCGGTGAGAACTCCTTACAGCGCTTCCTCGTGAACGAGGTGCAGGAAGTGTACCGACTGCAGGGCGTGAATATCAATGACAAGCACATTGGTGTGATCATTCGTCAGATGATGCGCAAGGTGGAAATTGTGCAAGTGGGAGATACGAACTTCATCTTCGGCCAGCAGATCGACAAGTCGCGCTTCCACGCGGTGAACCGCAAAGTGATGAACGAAGGCGGTCAGCCTGCGGTGGGACGGCCACTGCTTCTCGGCATTACGCGCGCATCGTTGAATATTGAATCGTTCATCTCGGCGGCGTCGTTCCAGGAGACCACGCGTGTCCTGACAAACGCTGCGATCTCGGGCTCATCCGACAATCTCCGCGGGTTGAAGGAAAACGTCATTATCGGGCATCTGATCCCGGCAGGCACCGGCATACGTTCCTATCGCAACATCCGTTTGTACGACGAGCACCGCGACGACCTTGACGTGCACATGCAGCAGATTGTCGAGCAGCGCGAGCGCGAGCGTAACGAACAGCAGCCGGATGAAACGGGAGAAGAAGCCGAAGTCTACGAGGCTTGACTTTTTCCGAGGCGATTGGTACAGTACGAGCTCACTGAGAGGGAGAGGATCATTCAAAAGCACAACGAGGAGTTGTAGTTTACTGTTATGCCGACAATTAACCAATTAATCCGGAACGGACGCAAGACAATCATAAAGAAAACGAAGTCACCTGCGTTGCAGGCCTGTCCGCAGAAGCGTGGGGTATGCACTCGCGTAATGACGATTACGCCGAAGAAGCCGAACTCCGCTTTGCGGAAAGTCGCGCGCGTCAGGTTGACGAACGGAATTGAAGCGACTGCCTATATTCCGGGTATCGGCCATAACTTGCAAGAGCACTCGGTTGTGTTGCTGCGCGGCGGGCGAGTGAAAGATTTGCCGGGTGTTCGATATCATATCGTGCGCGGCGCGAAGGACACGTTGGGTGTAGATGACCGCCGTAAAGCACGCTCAAAGTACGGCACAAAGCGCCCGAAAGCTTAAGTTCATCATTAGTGGAGAGCCGGAACAATGCCAAGACGACGAGTTGCGCCGCAAAGAGCGATTCTGCCTGATCCACGCTATGGAAGCAAAACGCTTTCTAAGTTTGTGGTGCGCATGATGTGGGACGGAAAGAAATCGGTTGCCGAACGTATCGTGTACGATGCGCTCGGTGGCGTGCAAGCAAAGACCGGAAAAGAACCGATAGAGGTGTTTTTGAAGGCTATTGATAACGTAAAGCCGATGGTCGAGGTGAAGAGTCGGCGGGTGGGCGGTTCAACTTATCAGGTTCCGGTGGAGGTTCGAGACTCCAGACGTGAGGCGCTCGCGATGCGTTGGCTGATCAAAGCTGCTCGTGACCGAGCAGGCCGTTCTATGAGCGACAAGCTGCATGCTGAGCTTATGGATGCATTCAACGGGAGCGGCGCGGCTTTCAAAAAGAAGGAGGATACGCACAGGATGGCGGAAGCGAACAAAGCGTTTGCGCACTATCGCTGGTAACGTCTCCGGCCTTTGGGCCTTAGCGTTGCCGGCTCGATAACGTGACGCCAAACCAATCATCCCGACTGTATCGTCGCTGTAGGAAATACGGGTGATAAGGTGGCCGACTGCGAGTACGCTTGCAGTCAGAGATGAGTAGTCCACTCTTATCGCGAGTTCTTGACAAAAGGGCTCGTCCCAATTACACTCCGCACTTCCACACAGCTGCAGCGATTCGCATGCCGCATCACTGCTGGCAACGAATATAAGGCATGGCGCAACTAGTCCGTGTGCCGACAGGTTGTAGCACGGGCAGTCCGTAGCAACCTAAACTTCTGATTTACTGTGATTACGATACCGCAAGGAGGGCGTAATGGCGAAGGCGAAATTTGAGAGAAGCAAACCGCATATTAACGTCGGCACGATCGGTCACGTTGACCACGGAAAGACGACGTTGACGGCGGCCATCACGATGCTGTCGGCGAAGACAACCGGCTCGAAAGTGATGAAGTTTGAGGATATTGACAACGCACCGGAAGAAAAGGCGCGCGGAATTACAATCAATACTCGACACGTTGAGTACGAGAGTGTCAATCGGCATTACGCGCACGTAGACTGCCCTGGGCACGCCGACTATATCAAGAACATGATCACCGGCGCGGCGCAGATGGATGGTGCGGTAGTCGTGGTTTCCGCTACCGACGGCCCGATGTCGCAGACGAAGGAGCACATCCTGCTCGCTCGACAGGTCGACGTGCCGGCTCTGATCGTGTTTATCAACAAGACTGATCAAGTCGATGATCCCGACTTGATTGATCTCGTTGAGGAAGAGATGCGCGACATTCTGACGTCCTACGATTTTCCCGGCGATGAAGTTCCGGTTGTTCGCGGCAGTGCCTACGGCGCAATGACGAATCCCGACGATGAAGAGCAGACAAAGTGCGTCGTCGAGCTGCTGCAGGCCATGGACGAATACTTTCCGGTACCCGCCCGGGCTATCGATAAAGACTTCCTGATGCCGATTGAAGATATCTTTTCGATCCAGGGTCGTGGGACCGTCGTCACCGGCAGAATCGAGCGCGGTGTCTTGAAGGTAAACGACAAGGTCGAGATCGTGGGCATACGTGAAACGCAGCAGACGACCTGTACCGGTGTAGAGATGTTCAACAAGCTGCTCGATCAAGGCGAGGCCGGCGATAACATCGGTGCGCTGTTGCGCGGTATCGACAAGAACGAAGTGCAGCGCGGTCAGGTATTGGCAAAGCCGGGCTCGATCACGCCTCACATGAAGTTCAAAGGCACAATCTACTGCCTGAGTAAGGAAGAGGGCGGTCGGCATTCACCGTTCTTCACCGGATATCGTCCGCAGTTCTATTTCCGGACCACCGACATCACCGGTAGCGTTTCCTTGCCGGAGGGTAAAGAGATGGTGATGCCCGGAGACAATACCGAGATCGAAGCCGAGCTGATCCATCCGATTGCGATGGAGAAGGGGTTGCGCTTCGCGATCCGTGAAGGTGGCCGGACCGTGGCCAGCGGTCAGGTCATCGATATCGTTGACTAAGACCTGGAATGGCGGGCCTTGCCGATTTCGGCGAGGCTCCGCTTTTTTGGAGGAAAGATGGCAAGCAACAAGATTCGAGTGCGCCTACGCGGATTCGACGTTGAGCTGATCGATCAAAGCGCTCGAGCTATTGTTGACACGGTTCATAAGTCCGGCGCGACGGTGTCGGGACCGATTCCGTTGCCGACTCGTATCAACAAGTTCACCGTGCTGCGTTCACCCCACGTGAACAAGAAAGCGCGGGAACAGTTTGAGATGCGCACGCACAAGCGGTTGATTGACATCATTCAGCCGAGCTCCGCGGTAATGGACTCCTTGATGAAGTTGGAGTTGCCGGCGGGCGTAGATGTCGAGATCAAGCAGTAGCAGCATGTAGTAGCGTCCGGAGTGAGCCTGCCCGGGCAGTTTCGAGTGGCAGTTGAGGTGAAACAATGATTGGGCTGATCGGAAAAAAGATCGGTATGACACAAGTGTTCGATGAGGACGGGGATCTCATTCCTGTGACCGTTATACAGGTGGAACCAAACGTGATTGTTGGACACCGCACCGCCGGGCAAGACGGCTACGATGCGGTTGTCGTCGGTGCGTTCGACGCAAAAGCCAAGAGAGTGACAAGGCCGCGGCGCGGTCAATTCCCCGAAGGTGTTATGCCGAAACGCTACGTTCGGGAGTTCCGCGACTTTGAGCTTGAGTGTAACGTTGGTGACAGCCTCACAGTATCGGCCTTTGAGAATACGGCGTTCGTTGATATCGCGGGGATCACTAAAGGGAAAGGCTATCAAGGCGTGATGCGCCGCCATGGCTTCAGCGGCGGACAGAAGACTCACGGATCCAAGTTCAAGCGCGGCCCCGGTGCTACCGGTATGGCGGCAACGCCGTCGCGGATACAGAAAGGGACCAAGATGGCCGGGCGCATGGGTGGCGAGCGTTCCACTGTTCAGAATCTGCGTGTGATGCGCGTTGATCCGGAGCGTAACGCGTTGCTCGTGAGGGGCGCGGTGCCCGGGCGTCGCGACGGGTATCTCGAGATCACAAGCGCGAAGAAGAAGTAGCGGCGGAGTAAAGAAGGGCGTTGAAGTATGGAAACACAAGTGCTTTCGTTGGATGGGCAGCCGAAGCAGACCATTGTGCTGGACGATAGCGTGTTTGGCAGAGAAGTTAGCGAAGGTTCGATTTATCACGCTATTCGCAACGAGCTGGCAAACGCCCGAGTGGGAACTGCTGCTACCAAGACGCGGGGTCAAGTCCGGGGCAGTACGCGCAAGCCGTGGCGGCAGAAAGGCACCGGACGTGCACGCGCCGGGCGGCGCTCGTCGCCGATTTGGGTCGGCGGCGGCGTAGCCTTTGGTCCGCAGCCCCGCGACTACGGCTATAAGCTTCCGCGTGTCATGAAACGGGTTGCAATGAAATCCATTCTCAGCATGAAAGCGCGCGACGGGGCCTTGGCGGTTGTCGAGGATTTCGGCGTCGAAAGCGGGAAAACCAAGGATTTGGTGAAGATTCTGAGCCCGATCAGCGGCGGGAAGCGCACTGTGCTGGTAATGAAGGACGATGATCCGATGGTGAAGCGAGCTGCGCGTAACGTCCCGTGGTTGCGGTTCCTATCGTATCAACGGCTGTGCGCGCACGAGTTGTACTACGCAGACCGGGTAATCTTTATGAAATCGGCTGCGGAGAGGCTCGCCGAGCTGTACGGCGGAGACAAGAAATAGAGGGGCTGGGTGAGATGAGAGCCGACCAAATCATCATACGACCGGTTTTAAGCGAGAAAACGAACGCTTTGCGCGAAGAGAATAAGTACGTGTTTCAGGTCGATGCGCGCGTGAATAAGATCCAGGTGATGGAAGCGGTGCGGGATCTTTTTAACGTCAAACCTGTGCGGTGTAATGTCAGTACTGTGAAGAGTAAACCGCGGCGGGTTCGATACAAGGCCGGCCGGACGGCGACCTGGAAGAAAGCGGTGGTCAAGTTGGCGCCGGGTGAAAGCATCGACGTATTTGAGGGCGCGTAAAGGAGTAAGCTGTGGGTGTCAAGAAGTACAGGCCACGCACGCCGGGAACCCGTTTTCGCACCGGCCTGACGTTCGAAGAAGTCACGCTTGAGGGCGGGGAGAAACGGCTGACGAAGGGGAGCGGATTCCTCGCCGGCCGCGACGGCCAAGGCAGAATCAGCGTCCGTCGAAAAGGGGGGCGTCACAAGCGTAAGCTGCGCGAAATAGATTTTCGGCGTGACAAGGTCGGTATTCAAGGAAAGGTTGTCGGCGTTGCCTACGATCCGAATCGCAGCGCCAACATCGCGCTCATTCAGTACCGTGACGGGGAGCGGCGCTACATTCTGGCGCCTAAAGGCTTGCAGCCGAACGATACGGTTATGAGCGGTGAGAATGCTCCGCCGACGGTCGGTAACTCGTTGCCGCTGGATCGGATCCCGATGGGGACCGTGGTGCACAACGTTGAGCTCCAACACGGGAAAGGCGGGCAGCTGGCGCGATCGGCCGGGGCGCGTGCAACGGTTGTTGCCAAAGAGAAAGACTATGTGACCGTACGACTGCCGTCGGGAGAGATGCGCTTGGTTTTCAAGCGCTGCAGCGCGACTGTTGGAGCAGTCGGTAATGAAGATCATATGAACATCTCGCTCGGCAAAGCCGGTCGTGCTTGCTGGCTGGGACGCCGGCCGAAGGTGCGTGGGGTGGTAATGAATCCGGTTGACCACCCGCACGGCGGTGGTGAGGGCCGTACTTCGGGTGGCCGCCATCCGGTGTCGCCGACGGGTCAGCCGACAAAAGGATATCGGACCCGCCGTAAGCGGAAGTACTCGGACAAACACATCGTGAAGAGAAGGAAGAAATAGGAGCGTCTTGTGTCGAGATCAATTAAGAAAGGCCCGTTCATCGAGAAGAGTCTCTACTCCAAGGTCGTGCAGATGAATAAGAGCGGTGATCGTAAGATGGTGAAGACCTTTTCGCGCTGCTCGACGATCATTCCGGAGATGGTTGGGCTCACGATCTCGGTGTACAACGGCAAGACCTGGGTTCCGGTCTACATCACCGAGAATTTGGTAGGGCACAAGTTGGGCGAGTTTGCCCCTACGCGCATCTTCCGCGGACACGCCGGCTCCGATAGGAAAGCCGGTAAGCGGAGATAGGAGCGGAAACCATGGCAAAGACAGCAGCACAGACCGGTTACCGTGCGCACGCCCGCTACATCTTGATCTCGCCGTTCAAGCTCCGGCCAATTGCGGATACGGTGCGCAATAAGCGCTATACCGAAGTGGTAGCCGTGCTCGAGAATGCGCCGCAGAAGGGTGCGAAGATTCTGCGGAAGGTGATTGAATCGGCAGCGGCGAACGCGCTCGCCCAGAATAAGCAGATGGACGAGGACATGCTGTACGTTCGCGAGCTTCTCGTGAACGAAGGTCCGCGCATGAAACGAATGTGGCCGCGGGCGCGCGGGCGTGCGGATATTCTGCATAAGCGTATGAGCCACATAACTGCGGTAGTAGACGAGATCGCGAGATCGGGGGAGTAACGTGGGACAAAAGGTAAATCCGATTGGTATTCGATTAGGGATTAACAAGACCTGGCGCTCGAAGTGGTATGTCGATCCGCGCGAGTACGCCGACACGCTGCATGAAGATTTGAAGCTGCGGCGGTTGCTCGATACTTTGCCCGAGACTCGTAACGCTGAGCTCGCGGAGGTCGAGATTGTCCGGCATCCGCAGCGCATAACCTTGGTTATTAATACTTCGCGCCCGGGTGTGATCATTGGAACGCGGGGCGCCAATATCGAGAAGATCGGACAGAAGTTGCAGAAGGCTGCGGGGAAGAAGCTGCAGATCAAGATAAAGGAAATCAAGCGGCCGGAAACCAACGCGCAGTTAATCGCGCTTAATGTTGCCCGCCAGCTGAGCTCACGGGCGTCATTCCGGCGCACGCTCAAGATGGGGGTCGCCGGTGCGATGAAAACCGGGATGCAGGGCATCAAGATCAAAGTGTCGGGACGATTGGGCGGAGCGGAGATGTCGCGAACTGAGACCCAGCGCGAGGGGCGGGTGCCGCTGCATACGCTGCGCGCGAATATCGATTACGGGTTTGCCGAAGCAAAGACCACTTTCGGGACGATCGGTGTGAAGGTTTGGGCGTTTCACGGCGAAGTGCTGAAGTACAGTCGCAAAGAGGACGCCGGCGCGTTGGTGCGTCGTCAACGTGACCGTGCCGAGGCGAGGAGCTAGGCTATGCTGAGTCCGAAACGAACAAAGTTTAGAAAGCGCCAACGAAAAATCAAAACGACCTTAGGGCGCAAGGCCGGGCGCGGGAACAAGATCTCGTTCGGTGAATACGGGTTGGTGTCCATGGAAGCACGTTGGATAACCGCTCGACAGATCGAGGCTGCACGGATCGCGATGACGCGCCATATCAAGCGTGGCGGGAAAGTCTGGATTCGACTGTTCCCGGACATTCCCTATACTAAGAAGCCGGCGGAAACGCGTATGGGTAAGGGAAAAGGGAGTCCGGAGCACTGGGTAGCTGCGGCACGCGTGGGCAGCGTAATGTTTGAGCTGGCGGGCGTGAATCAAAAGCTGGCGCATGATGCACTGGAGTTGGCGGCGAGTAAGCTTCCGGTTCGCGCAAAGGTCGTTTCTTGGGAGGGTGCGTAATGCGAAACTCATTCAAGGAGCTGACGTTTGAAGAACTGGTTGCCAAGCGTGAACAGTTGAACAAGAAGTACCTCGATGTACGGTTCAACTCGGTTATCGGGCATTTAGATAATCAGTTGGAGAAGCGTATGTTGCGACGGCAGATTGCGCGGTTGAACACGCTGATTTATAACCATCCTGAAGTTACGCAGCAGGGATCGTAGGAGTTTCTCGTGGAAACACAAATGAGCGCGCAACCGAAGAGAAAGCGAAAAAGGATCTTCACCGGCGTTGTAGTCAGCGACAAGATGGATAAAACGATTGTAGTCGCGATCACCAAACGCGCTGTACACCGTCTGTACAAGAAGTACGTGACGAGCACCAAGAAGGTGAAGGCGCACGACGGTGAAAACGAGGCGGGAGTTGGGGACCGAGTAAGAGTAATCGAAGCTCGTCCTGCCAGCAAGGAAAAGTGCTGGCGTCTCTTGGAAATCGTCGAACGCGCGAAATAGAGGTGTGAACGATGATACAAATGAACTCATATCTGAACGTCGCTGATAACAGCGGTGCGAAGAAGGTGCAATGCATCAAGGTCCTTGGCGGCAGCAAGCGTACTTCGGCCGGGATCGGTGACTTGGTGGTTGTCGCGGTCAAGAACGCGATACCAAATGCGCCGGTCAAGAAAGGTAACGTTGAACGGGCGGTTATTGTGCGTTGTCGAAAGGAACATCGTCGTGCCGATGGAACGTATATCCGGTTCGACGACAACGCTTGCGTAATTCTGGATCCGGCGAGCAACCCGAAGGGTAAGCGAATTTTCGGTCCGGTGGCACGAGAGCTCCGTGAAGGCGGCTTCATGAAGATCGTCTCGTTGGCTCCTGAGGTATTGTGAGGAGGGTTGCCGTGAGAAAAAGCACGAAAGCGGCGGTGCGTCATCGCAAGAGAAGCAAGATCCGCAAAGAGGATCAGGTAAGAGTGATCGCCGGCAAAGACAAGGGTAAGATCGGTAAAGTCCTGCGGGTTGACCGAAAGAGAGACCGGGTATTGGTCGAACGGGTCAATATCGTGAAGAAGGCAATGAAGCGCCGGAGTCAAAGCGACCGCGGCGGGATCGTCGAGATCGAGGCGCCGATTCATATCTCGAATGTCGCGGTTGTTACGAAATCGGGAAACGCTACGCGCGTGGGGTATCGAGTTGAAAACGGCAAGAAAGCGCGCGTAGCTCGAAAGACCGGAGAGGCGTTGTAATGGTGCAAAAGCAGCAGGTTGAGAAGCAACAGTATACGCCGCCTTTGCGTGAGCTGTATCGCGAGAATATAAGGTCGGCGATGATGGAGGAGTTTCAGTATAGCAGCCCCATGCAGGTACCGCGGCTGGAAAAGATCGTAATCAGCATGGGCGTCGGTGAAGCCGTTCAAAACAAGAAGGCGTTGGATTCGGCGGTGCAAGAGCTCTCCCTTGTTGCGGGACAGCGGGCGGTGAAGACTAAGGCGCGGAAGTCGATTGCAAACTTTAAGATTCGCCAGGGATATGAGATCGGAGCAAAGGTTACCCTGCGGGGTAACCGGATGTTCGAGTTCCTCGGGCGCTTAATCGATATCGCGCTTCCGCGGGTGAAAGACTTTCGTGGCGTAAACCCGAATGCCTTTGACGGGCACGGGAACTTCTCGATGGGAATAACTGAGCAGATTATTTTCCCAGAGATTGATTACGATAAGATCGATCAGATTAACGGTATGAATATTGCCATCGTTACGACTGCGGAAAGCGATCAGGAAGCAAAGAGCTTGCTGGCGAAGTTCGGCGTGCCGTTCAGTAAGTAAAGCGAGGATACTATGGCGAAAAAATCGATGATAGTGAAGGCGCAGAAGAAGCCCAAGTACTCTACCAGAAAGATTCATCGCTGTCGCATTTGCGGAAGGCCGCGGGGCTATATGCGCAAGTTTGAAATGTGCAGGGTGTGTTTTAGGAAGCTCGCTAGTGAGGGGCTGATTCCCGGCGTAACGAAATCGAGCTGGTAGTAGGGGGAGAAATAGTAATGAGCGTATCTGATCCGTTAGCTGATATGCTGACCAAGATCCGCAACGGGAGCGGCGCGCGGTTCGAAAAGGTAGATATCCCTACGTCGAAATTGAAGCTCGAGGTAGTAAAGATTCTCAAGAACGAAGGCTACATCAAGAACTTCAAGAAGGTGAGTCAAGATTCGTTCTCAGTGATTCGGGTGTTCTTGAAGTATGATGATGAGCGTGCGCCGGTTATCCGAGGAATTGAAAGGATTTCTAAACCGGGGCGGCGAGTATACGCCGGGTACCGAACAATGCCGCGGATTTACAACGGGTTCGGAACACTAATCGTTTCAACGTCATCCGGCGTTACCACCGGCCGTAAGGCGCGTGAGCGAAGAGTCGGCGGTGAGCTGTTGTGCTCGGTATGGTAGTAGGGGAAGTGATATGTCTCGTGTAGGTAAGCTTCCGGTGTCGATTCCGGATAATGTCAAGCTTGAGATTGGGCCTAGCCAAGTGAGGGTAGAAGGCCCCAAAGGCAAACTTAGTCAAGACTATTGCCCGGAAGTACGGTTTGAAATGGACAGCGGCGAGTGCGCTGTGGTGCGAACTGCCGAAACCAAGCGGGCTCGGGCTATGCATGGATTGTATCGGCAGTTGCTGTACAACATGGTGCACGGCGTGAGCCAAGGGTTTCGCCGAGAGTTGCATATCACCGGTGTCGGGTATCGTGCCGAGGCGAAGGAGGGCTCAGTCGTCCTGAACCTGGGATTCTCAACCCCGATCGAGTATCGTGTTCCCGAGGGGGTTGAGATCGTGTGCGAAACACCCAACAGAGTAATTATTACCGGCAGCGATAAGCAGCAGGTTGGCCAGGTAGCATCGGAGTTGCGATCGTTACGACCGCCTGAGCCTTATAAGGGCAAGGGTGTGAAGTACGCTGAAGAAACGGTCCGCCGAAAAGTCGGGAAGTCCGGGGTCAAATAGGTGAAATGAGCATGAAGAGATTACTCGAACGGAACAGAAGACGAAAGCGGCGCAAGATGCGCGTTCGGCGGAAGATCTCCGGGAGCGCGGCTCGACCGAGATTGAGTGTGTTCAAGAGCAACCGGCATATTTACGTTCAGGCGATAGACGACGAGTCCGGAACAACGGTTGCGGCGGTGTCAAGCGTGCAAGGCGATACGAGGGGATTGAATGTGCGAGTTGACGATGCCGCGAAGCTCGGTCAAGCGCTCGGAGAGAAGATGAAGGCTGACTCGATTAAGGAAGCTGTGTTCGACCGCAACGGCTACTTGTACCATGGCGTCGTCAAAGCTGTGGCCGAAGGCGCACGCAAAGCCGGTGTGAAACTATAGGGGGTGTTCGTGGAACAGGCTCAGGACAAAGAGTTCACCGAAAAGCTCGTGAAACTGAACCGCGTAGCGAAAGTCGTCAAGGGTGGCCGCAGGTTTTCGTTTTCCGCGCTGGTCGTTGTCGGCGATAAAGCAGGAACGGTCGGTTACGGGTTTGGAAAAGCGAATGACGTCGCCGAAGCGATTCGGAAAGGTGTTGATAGAGCCAAGCGAAATACGGTCCGTGTGCCGTTAAAGAAAGAAACCATCCCGCACGAAATCAAGGGCGAGTTCAAGAGTGCGCAAGTTTTGATGCGCCCGGGAGCACCTGGAACGGGAATCATCGCCGGAGGCCCTGTGCGTGCCGTCATGGAGATGGGTGGTATTAACGATGTGCTGTGCAAGTCGCACGGTTCGCAGAATGCGCTGAACGTGGTGAAGGCGGTGTTCGAAGGTCTCGAGGGGCTGATGGACGCGCGCGTGATAAGTCAGAATCGCGGTAAGGCACTGCAAGAGATGTGGGGTTAAGTGTAATGGCACAGAGGCTGCGAATAACGCTTGTGAAGAGCCCGATAGGGTGCAAGCCTCAGCACCGCCGTACCGTGCGGGCGCTTGGACTGCGGCGCATGAATCAGACGGTTGAACTGGAGGCCGGTGATGCCATTCGCGGCATGGTGCGGGCGGTATCACACCTAGTGCGTACCGAGGAGGTGTAGCTAATGGAGTTAAGAGCACCGATCGGAGCAACACGAAGCCGCAAGGTACGTGGTCGCGGTTCTGGTGGTGGAAATGGAAAAACCAGCGGACGCGGACATAAGGGCCAGAAGTCGCGATCTGGGGGCGGTGTACGTGTGGGGTTCGAGGGAGGCCAGATGCCACTGTATCGACGGGTTGCGCGCCGGGGGTTCTCGAACTACCCATTCAAGCGTCAGGTCATGGCGGTGAGCATCGGAACCCTGGAGCGTCATTTTTCGGACGGTGAAACCGTGAGTTTGGACTCGCTGAAAGCAAAGCGGCTGGTGCGTCGCAACGCGCGGTTTGCCAAGGTGCTTGGCGACGGTAAGCTGACCAAGAAGCTCAGCGTGGTGGGGCTCGAGGCGTCGGCCGGCGCGCGTGAAAAGATTGAAGGCGCCGGTGGTTCGATACGGCCGGCGGAAGATGCAGGGCGAACGCGGGAAGATGTGAACAATGGCTAGTAATCCGATTGCGGACATTTTTAAGATACGCGATCTGCGTGAACGTATCCTGTTTACGCTCTCGATGCTGTTGATCTTCCGCCTGGGAGCTACCATACCGATTCCAGGGATCGACGTGAACGTGATTCGCACGTATTTCTTGACTGAGGGCGCTGCCGGTGTTGGGATTACCGACTACCTCGACTTTTTCGCCGGCGGCGCGTTCACGCGTTTCTCCATTTTCATGCTGGGAATTATGCCTTATATCTCGATGTCCATCATCATGCAATTGATGGTTGTCGTTTTTCCGACCCTCAAGCGCATTTCGCAGGAAGAGGGGGGCCGCAAGCGGATTCAGAAGTACACGCGCTACGGAACCATCGTGGTTTGTATCATCCAGTCGCTGGCTGTTACCGTGTACGCCGACAGCATTCCCGACGCCATTACGATTTCTCGTACCGCCTACATCTTTGTGTCGATGTTGAGTGTGACTGCGGGGACCGTCTTCTTGATGTGGATCGGCGAGCAGATTAACCAGCGTGGAATCGGAAACGGGATATCGCTATTGATCTTCGCCGGCATCGTGGCCCAAATGCCGGGAGGAATTTGGATACTGATCCAGAGTATCCAACGGGGTGATCTCAACCCGGTTTTCGTGATCGTCGTGTTCGTGATGTTCGTTGTGGTTGTTGCCCTCGTCATTTACGAGCAACGCGGCCAACGCAAAATCCCGGTGCACTACGCCAAACGGGTTGTGGGAAGGCGAATGTACGGTGCCCAGAATACCTACGTGCCGTTCAAGATTAACCCCTCGGGTGTTATCCCGGTCATTTTTGCGGCATCAGTAATGACCTTTCCGCTGCAAATTGCTCAAGGTTTGGGACCCGGTGTACGGTGGTTGCAGACGATTGCGTTCTGGCTACGGCCGGACGGCCCAATGTACATTGTCATGTACACCTTGTTAATTGTGTTCTTTGCGTATTTTTACACCCAGGTGACGCTCAACCCGACCGAGATCGCCAAGAACATTCGTGAGAACGGCGGCTCTATACCGGGTATTCGTTCGGAGAAGATGGAAGAGTACTTCACGCGAGTGCTGAACCGCATCATCTTGCCGGGAGCGTTGTTCTTGGCGTTCATTGCAATTATCCCAACGCTGGTGCAGCGGTTGTTTGATTTTCCCATGGAGGTTGCGTTTCTTATGGGTGGAACCTCCTTGTTGATCATGGTCGGTGTTGACCTGGACCTCATGTCGCAGATCGAGGGGCATCTTCGCATGCACCACCATGATGGGCTGACGAAGAAAGGACGAATTCGGTCCCGAAACCTGTAAGAGAGGGGGCATGTGAAATGAAAGTGAGAGCGAGTGTGAAGCGCATATGTGAGCGCTGCAAGGTAGTCCGCCGTCATGGTGTGATCCGAATTGTGTGCTCGAATCCGAAGCACAAGCAGAGGCAGAAGTAACAGGGGGAGCGAATGGCGCGTATAGCCGGAGTGGACTTGCCGAACAGGCCTGTGGATATTGCACTAACATACATTTTCGGCATCGGGCGATCATCGGCGGCAGAGATCTGTGCGAAGGCTGATATCGATACTCAGCAGCGCATTAACGACCTCCAACCGGAGGAAATCAACAAACTTCGTAACGTCATCGAGAACGACTACGTTGTTGAAGGGCGTTTGCGGACCGAGGTGTCGCTGAATATCAAACGCCTCATGGATATTGGGTGTAATCGCGGCCTCAGGCACCGCAAGGGCTTGCCGGTTCGAGGCCAGCGAACACGAACGAACGCACGAACTCGAAAAGGTAAGCGGAAGACCGTTGCCGGCAAGAAGAAGTAGGCTGAGGAGTCTTACGTGGCGAAAGTACGGAAACGAAGAGATAAGAGATCAGTATTCGAGGGTTTGGTATACATCCAAGCTACGTTCAACAACACGATCGTGACGATAACCGACACGGTAGGCAATGTGCTGTCGTGGTCGAGCGCCGGCTCGCTTGGATTCAAAGGGGCTAAGAAATCGACCCCGTACGCCGCACAAACGACAGCGGAGACTGCTGCCCAAAAAGCTATGGATTATGGCTTGCGTGAGGTGCACGTTCTGGTGAAAGGTCCGGGCGTGGGTCGCGAGTCGGCGATCCGGTCGTTGGGCGGGCTCGGTTTGCGGGTGCGAAGCATAAAAGACATTACGCCGATTCCACACAACGGGTGCCGCCCGCGAAAGAGCAGGCGTGTATAACGCGAGGAAGGGATTGAATGGCGCGAAAGAACCTTTTGAAAGGATTCAAAAAGCCGAAAGGGATAACGTTTGAGCACAGCGAAACTTCCGCTGGATACGGGAAGTTTTTCGCCTATCCGTTTGAGCGTGGTTACGGCACAACGATCGGGAATTCCTTACGGCGTATCTTGCTCTCTTCGATTCAAGGGTACGCAATAACGGCGGTCAGGATAACCAGTTACGATGCTGAAGGAAACGCGCACGTTCTTTCGAGTGAATACGAGTCGGTTCCGGGAGTTGTGGAAGATACGCCGGACATCATCAACCAGCTGAAGCAGTTTCAGATCAAGTTGCACGGCGGGGTTGAGCAGAAGACTGTGATGGTAGAGTTGAAAGGGCCCAAGGTCGTCACAGCTGCAGATCTGGTCAGTGAAACCGGGTTTTCGATATACAACACCGATTTGTATGTCATGACGCTGATGGAAGATGCCCATCTGGAACTCGAGTTCCAGGTTGACCTTGGCCGTGGCTATGTACCGTCGGAAGTAAACGAGAAGTACGTAGAAGTAATCGGGACGATTCCGGTGGACGCAATCTTTTCGCCGGTTACCCGTGCTCGGTATGAAGTGGAGGCCACGCGGGTTGGGCATCGTTCGGACTATGACAAACTCAGCTTCGAGCTATGGACCGACGGAACGATTAGCCCGGAGGACGCAATTGCCGAGGCGGCGAAGATCGCTAAGGATCACTTCACGATCTTTATCAATTTCGATGAAGACGAAATCGACAGCGACGAAGATATCGACGAGGAAGAGGAACGGGTTCGCAAGCTACTCGAGACTCCGGTTGAAGAGCTTGAGCTTTCGGTTCGGTCCAGCAACTGCTTAAAGAATGCAAATATCAGAAGTATTGGTGATCTCACCGGTAAGACCGAGGAAGATATCTCGCGCACTCGGAACTTTGGTAAGAAGTCGTTGCTTGAGATCAAGGAGAAGCTGAAGGAGTGGGACCTGAGTTTGGGCATGACCGATTACAGCCAGCTACGCAACTCGGTTCGTATGCAGAAACAAAGAGAGAAGCAGCGGCAAGAACAGACTGAAGAGTCGAACGTAAACGGCGAGAAGGACGACAACGATGAAGCATAAGATTGGATACAACCGATTAGGCCGCAAGGCCAGTCATCGCAAGGCATTACATCGAAATATGGTTACCTCGTTGTTTCGGCACGAACGGATCAGAACTACCAAGGCAAAGGCCACGGCGGTGCGCCGTACGGCTGAAAAGATGATAACACGCGCGAAAACCGACTCGGTGCACAACCGTCGAATGATCGCGAGGTCAATCGGCGATAAGGCTGTGCTAGCGAAGTTGTTTACGGATATCGGGCCGCGGAATAAAGGCCGTGACGGTGGCTACACTCGTGTGCTCAAAATGGGCAACCGCTTGAATGATGCGGGCGAGATGGTTATCCTGGAATTGGTTGCGCGTGCAGGTGAAGAAGCATCGAGCAAAAAGAAGAAGGTCAAGAAGAGCGCTGCAGCCGATTCGGATAAGCAACTCGGTAGCGAAGAGGCCGGGGAGCAGCCTAAAGCTGAGTAGGCTATTAACACATTTGTCTCCTGCTGCCGATCTTGAGATTAACGAAAAGTGCTGGAGGCGTAGCGGGTCTCAATGAGCTCCGTCCAGAAAACCGCATTAAGCTTACTCATCGCGGTCGTGGTCTTCAGCGTTTTCGCTATTGCCGCCTTCTCCGGTTTATTCGAGTACATAGAAGCCAGGTTTTACGATCAGCGCATGACACAGGTCGTAGAGCGACGCTTGGAAACTGCCTCTATTGTCATTGAAGAGCAGCATCAGCGCCGGCGGGAACGGTTTCAAACTGTTCTTGAAGAGCCGGCGGCGCGCACAACGTTTCGGGTGAATCAAAGTGAGGCGGATATCGCTGCGCGCGCGCAGCTATTCGGACGTTTGCGGCAAGAGCTCCCGGCGTTTTCGTTTGTGCGGTTTCTAGATCCCGAAGCCGAACGGCTGTGGTATAGCTCGTTGCCCGGCGACATCCGGGCTGAGGACGATACCCGGCGGGAGTACCAACCGATATCGGAGCTGGAAGACGCCGAAAGCCTTCGGCGCATGGTACTCCCTGAAGATCAAGAGTTCGGGGTTCACGTGCTGCCCGAGACCAATCAGCTCGTGTATCGCCTGCGCGCCTATGACACCTTCGACATCCCGCGTGGGACGGCGTTGTTTTATACCCCGGCGGGCAGCCTGAACTCGGCTCTTCAGCGTCAATCCATCATCGGCATTGGCGATACCGTGGCGGTAGGCCCCCAGCAGACGGTGATAATCAATGCAGCGGAGCAGTATGCCGAGGCGGTTGTCGAAGGTGTTGGGGAGATCTGGGCTGAGCTTGAGCTAGGGACTGACAATTACCCTCGCATTCGCACAGACGAGCAGAGCTACATTG
>PWQX01000249.1 GCA_003556605.1 Spirochaetaceae bacterium | reverse complement strand
GACGTAGTAGGAGACTCGGACGATGCTGCGGGTACACCCGAATGCGGCCGACCTCCCGCGCCGGGTGCAACGGACGCGGCACGCTGCCTAAGCTTCCCCGGCGCCGAGTTGCCGGACTCGCGTAAGGCGTTCTCGGCGCGTGCCGCCGGTCGGCGACCTGTGGTTTGGTCGGTGACGAGTCTGGACGTGCGCGGCGTTAGATAGCGCTCCTGCAGGTGAGCGTGGCGCCCGCTCAGGCGCAGCCATAATTGCCTCAGTATGCCTAGCCCATCGATGTACTCCTGCAGAATCTCCTCCACGGAGATTCCGAGTATCTCGCGGTGGCTTCGCAGACTCATGTTCCCCTGCATGAACAGGCGGTCAATAAGGCGCTGCAACTGCGTTGGGCCGTTCTCGCTTCGGCGCTGTTTGGTTTCATGGATGATTACCTCAGTCAGTAACGGAGGATCGGCAAGGAGTATCGCGACAAACGGGTCTTCACGACGAAGGCGTTGGGCAATGTCCCGGTCCAGATTCTCCGGTCCAAAGAAGGCCGGGTTTCGTGACCGATCCGGCGATCGAATCTCCTCCGCTAGCGCTCGGTGATACGCCGTGCGAAGCTCAGTGCGTGCCGCCTCTAAGCGCCGCTCAAACTCCGCTACGATACGGTCACGGTGAATATAGCGTCCCTGAATCCGCATGATCTGTGATAAGCGCGTGTTTCCAACCGGGCCGGCGTATTCCCGGTAGAACTCAGACTTGATCGACTCGAATTCCTCGGGGTGTTGTTGCTCGAGAAGTGAGAGCTGCTCGTTCAGCCAGGTCTGCGTCAGGAAGGGTACCGAGCTCTCGCGGATTTGCGCAACCAAGTGGCTTATCGCGCGTTGTCGCCGGTCGGCACGGCGACGCTCCATCGCCGCCGCTTCTAGCTCGGCCTCGGCTGAGATGCACATAAGCGCCGCTGCAGGCTCGAGCATCGAGAAATGGTGAGGTGCGTCTCCGGGCGTGAGCTCTCGGATGTGATCGATGACGTCCGTGCTCACGCTCTTCCAGGTGAGCACATCGGCATCGGCGATCTGCTGCTTCAGCTCTAACAGCCCCATAGAGCGTATCTGTGAGAGCCACGACAACAGTTCGGGCTGTTCCAGACAACGCCGCAGTACCAGCTCGGCATACTTGCGCGCAGTGCCCAACGCGGCGCTCGGTAACAGCAGATGCTCACCGCGTTCTCTAAGGGGCAGCGCATACACACCCGGCTCGCCCTCAAAGCCGCCAATCAGTGCTGTTGTCAGCACGCCTGTGTCAAGTTGGCGGCGGATCGCAGCCGGTGCTGCGTCGATTCCTAGATCGCTGTCGACCGGTAAACTCAGCGCCGAATCATATTCAACTCGACGAAGGTGCTCTTCCAGCGCGGTCACGAAGAATACCGGAGCCGCGGGTTCACACAGCACCACGCCGTAGGAACACGTCTCACCCTCAACGCAGCGCGTAGTCAATACCGCGCACTGATGCCGGCGGAGCTTGCGTACCAGCCGATTGAGCTCGCGGTTTCCGGCACCGGACTCTTCACCGGCGGCAGCGAGCACGCGTCTGTAGGGGATTTCGGGCTCCCAGACAGCACAGATGCGATGAAAGAGCTCACGTTCTTCGGTGGTAAAGGCGCCGAGACTCGAGAGAAACAGCTCACGATCATAGCGCTCCGCGAATGCGTAGTAGGGCGCGGAACGGGTCCACGCCGATTGCTCGGATGATGCCATCTCTACGCCATAATATAGCTTCACTCGGAGCGATTTTCCCGTAATTCGAGAAGCGAAGGCAGCCCCGGCGGGAAAATGCGCGCGTGCGCTTCGATAGCGTATCACCGGAAATGCGCCGTCTCAGGCGTTCGCGCGGGACGACTATGAGCCGAGGCTGCGTCCCGGGAAAACCCGGCAACGGGGCTTTTACGTTTGCCGGTGAGAGTAGTATATTTGCCGGTGAAGATCAGCAGCAGAGTCTTCGGGAGGGAACGCGTATGACGTTCGATCGAGAGTATTACAGCGAGCTGCTTGAGGAGCGCAATGTTGTCGCCGCGCTGCGTTACCTGCAGCGTACCGATCTGTCGAGCACGCAGCGTGATCGTGAGCTTGGCCGTCTGGTGAACATGACGCTCGCCGAAACTGCGGTCGCTGCAGAACGCGGCGAGCGAGACCGTGCTGTGTTCTGGAGAGCCCTGTTGTCGTGGGTGTTGCGAGAAGCTCCGCCGTTGAGCTCGCTATATCGCGAACAACTGAGGGTTGAGTTTGCCGCGTTCGGTCATGTCCAAGACGCCATGGGCTCGATGTTTGGACAGCGCGCCGGCGATCGTGTTGAGCGCGCGGTGACCGAAGCGCGTTCCCGCTTCGAGGATGCCGCCCGCGCCTTCGACAGCGGCGATACCGAGGCCGCGCTCCGTACCGTGTTTGAGCAGGTAGAGCACGGGCTGCGTGAGGGGTTACGCGAGTTTCAGAATGCGTTCGCCGGAGAATCGAATCGAGAATCCGGCGGGCATAGACGGTCGCGGACAACCGATGAGGAGCCGGGCACCGCTGCCGACGATGGGGAACACGACGGTCCGGTGCATGAGGTCAAGATCGAGGGTGAGGACGAGTAGAATGGCTGCTCGAGTGTCCGGTGTCTCCTGCGAGCATCTTCCGGACTCCACCGGACATCAGCCGATAGACCGTTGTGCGCGGCAGGAGCTTCATCAAGAGATACAACAGCCGGTTTGCACCGCCGGGGATACACACTATGCGACCCCGATCGCTCGCCCGAAGCGCCGCGCGAACAACGGTCTCTGCGGGCATCCAACGCACAATACCACGGTTGCGTTTCGGGACCGCCTCGTAACGATGAAAGTCGCTGCAGGTGAAGCCGGGCAGCAGCGCTAACACTCCAATACCACGCGGGGCCAGCTCCAAAGCGAGGGATTCGGTGAAGCTGGTGGCGAACGCCTTAGACGCGCAGTACACCGCGCTGCGGCGCGAGACGCCGTAGCCTGCGAGGGAGGAGACCGTGATGATTCGCCCCCCGGCCGGCATCCGCGCAACCGCTGCGTGCGTCAGCTCCATTATCGCTTCAACGTGTACGCTTAGCAGGCTGCGTTGCTCCTCGTACTCATCATCGGTGAACGCTACTCCCCGACCATAACCGGCATTGTTGACCAGCCAGTCTATTCGTGGGAGATTCCGAACTGTGTCGCTAAGCCCGGCGCGTACGGCGGGATCAGTGAGCTCACCCACCAGCACTTGCACCCCCACACCGAACCGCTCCTTGAGCTCACGCGCACGCGTTCGCAAGATCTGCTCCCGGCGACCGGTTATCAGCAGGTCGCAGCCGCGCGCACCCAACTGCTCAGCGAAGGAAGCCCCAATACCACTGCTTGCGCCGGTGATAACCGCAATCGGCCGGTCTACTCCACGCATTGGCCCGCCATTGTAAACTGCTTACCTCCACGGGTCAATATGAGTATATTTGTCGTGTATTTGCAGCACCGGGAGAAGCAGGCGCTCGGTGGCTTGATACGAGGACGACGCTTAAAGGAAACTGAGGAGGGCTTATGAGCAGAAGACGCGGTCGCCGCGAGATACAAATTCGGAAAAAGGTCTCTGTCTTTACGGTGGTAGTTTTGGCCGCCGTCGCGGTGTCGGCCGCCGTGATCTGGGCATCGCCGCAAGCGGAGGCACAAGCGGTTGCGCCCGAGGCTGACTTTGACCCTGACGGCGAGGGACCGATCAAGGTTGAGGCCATTCCTCACGGTACGATTCTCACTCGTGATCAGTTTCAACGAATTGTGTTTCCGATTGAGCGCAGTGATGAAGAGTGGCGTGAATTGCTTACGTCTGAGCAGCACTACGTGCTGAGACAAGAAGGGACCGAGCGGGCGTTTACCGGGCAGTATGACGGTCACTACGAGGATGGCACGTATCACTCGGCGGCAACCGGTCAGTCGCTATTCTCCTCTGAAACGAAATTCGATTCGCGGACGGGTTGGCCGAGCTACTATGAACCGATTGAGCCCGGTGCAGTGCTGTATGTGGAAGACCACTCGTTTTTCACCAAGCGCATCGAGGTGGTCGATAGCGAGAGCGGGTCGCATTTGGGGCATGTATTTGACGACGGTCCCGAGCCTACCGGCAAGCGCTACTGCATCAACTCTGCGGCGATGATTTTCGTTCCGGAGGGGGAAGACCCTCCGGAGATCGGTCGCTGACAAGGCCGATAGGGCTGCGGCCGACAGCGCGACTATACCGTAGCCGGCGCGCCCCACCGCCCTTGCCGGGCTCTATAGGACTTCGAGCACTCCCCCGGCGAAGGTGAATCCGCCGCCGAAGGCCGCAAGCCCGAGCTTGTGGCCTGCAGGAAGCTCGCCGAGCAGCTCCTCGAGGCACAGCGGGATAGTGCTGGATGATGTGTTCCCGTTGTGCCGAATATTGCTGTACATCGTCTCGTGCGGTGCTCTCAGCCGCTGACGTATGGCATTGATGATACGTTGATTCGCCTGGTGCGGCACCATGAGGTCGAGGTCAGCGGGGCGGATTCCCGCTTCGCTGCAGGCGATGTCGAGCATTTGCATCATGTACTTGACCGCCTCTTGAAACACCGCCGGCCCGTCCATCGAAATCTGTTTTCCTTCGCCGGCGCCGGGGACACACAAAATCTCGCCCGGCTCGCCCTGTGCGGCCAAGCTGGGGCGGTATACCCGTGCGGCGGCGCCGAAGCCGCCCGCGGAGCCGGCAATCAGAGTGGCCGTTGCGGCGTCTCCAAAGATTGGGGCGGTTGACGGGTCGGCAGTGTTCAACAATGGAGACAGAACTTCGGTAGTGACAAGCAGCACGCGGTGTTCGGGCCGACTGTGCAGATAGTCGTAGGCAATTTGAAGACCGTAGAGGTACCCGGAGCAGGCGGCATTGATATCATACGCCGGGGCGAGGAACTCGGGCCGGTCGGCGCCCAGGCGATGGTGGAGCAACGTGGCCATCGAAGGTGTGTTGTAGATCGGGGTTCCGGTGCTGCAGATGATTACGTCGATCTGGTCTACCGCCACCTGATGATCGGTAAGCAGTTGCCGGGTTGCCTGTTCCGCCAGGCTCAAAGCATCCTCGTTTTCGGCGACCCACGGGCGCGTCTCGATGCCGGTGCGCTTGAGGATATCCGCGGGCGACCAGCTCGAGCACATCGATGAGATCTCTTCGTTTGTAACTACTCTGCTGCCTTTCGCGCCGGTCACCCCAACGATGAGCGGTTCGCCCGCGGTGCTGCGCATTTCGGCCGGTCGCGGGTGCGGCGCCGTTTCGACCGTAGCCCGGGTAAGGCCGCTTATGATCGGAGTGCCGGGATTCTCGCGGGTGATCGGCTTGAGATGCTCGCGGCCGGCACTCTCGGATGGAGCGGTCTTGAGTTTTGCAATCGGCGTGCCGACCTTCACCAAGTCGCCTTGGGCGACCATAAGCTGCTCAACGGTCCCTGCAACTGAGGACTTGAGCTCTACCGCAGCCTTGTCGGCTTCGAGCTCGGCGACGATCTGACCGCTTTTGACTTCGTCGCCCGGTGCGATCTGCCATTCCACGACGGTGATCGACTCATCCGACGGACTCGAGCCTATGGCTTCGAGATAATACACGCCTTTCTCACGAGCGGCCGGCGGTTTCCAATGGATTTCGCCGCCGAGGAGCTCTACTGCAGTATTCAAGATGCCTTTGTAGCTCGGCAGGACTTCGAGCTGATTTTCAAAGTTGCACGGTACGTACGTATCGGCGCGGGTGACGCGCCGCAATGCGACCGGTTTGTTTGCACGCTCGGCGACGGTCGCGACCACCTCGGCGCCAACCCCGGCACTGTGATTGTCTTCGTGGACCACGATCAGTCGGCCGGTGTGTTCAGCCGAAGCGCATATCGTTTCGACATCCCAAGGCTGAATGCTACGCAGGTCGATCAAATCGGTGGTGTAGTCGTGTTTGGCGAGCTCTGCGGCGGCCTTGCGGCACAAGCCCACGGTGTTACCGTAGGCGACCATAGTGATGTCGTCGCCCTCCAGTACCCGTCGGGCCTTGCCGAGCGGCACCAGCTGTTTGTGCACATCGGTACTGGTGGCGTTGTCACGCTCGTTGAGGCAGCTCTTGGGATAAAAAAACAGGGTGGGACGGCCGGATTCAAACGCCGCATTCAAAAGCCCGGCAGCGTCCCCGGCGGTGCTGGGCATCACGATATCCACTCCGGGGGTGTGTGCCGCGATCGCCTCGAGACTGCTGGCGTGAAACGGTCCGAGACCGGGCTTGTAACCGCCGCAGGTGATCATCACGATAACCGGCGCCTGCCAGCCGCCGTCTGTGCGCCAGTACATGCTCCCAAGCTCAGCGAAAATCTGGTTGTACGCGATTGGAAGAAAATCGGCGAACTGTAAGAATGCCACCGGCCGGCGTCCTGCCAAGGCTTCGCCTATGCTTTCGCCGAGAATCAAGGACTCAGACAAAGGGGAGTTGCGCACCCGGCCGGGAAACGCGGTAGTGAGGCCCTTGGTCACCCCGAACACGTCGCCCTTTGGATCCTCAATATCTTCACCGTATAAAGTGACCCGCTCGTCTGACTCGAGCCGCGAGCGTAGCACCTCGCGAATTGCCGACAGCATTACGTAGGTGTCTTCACCGCGTGCGCGTGCCCCTTCAGCGTCACCACGGTACTCCTCCGCGTGGCTTGGTGTGAGGTGCTTCGGCAGCGGTTTGACCGCGTCGAGTACTGCAGCGGGCTCCGGACTGTACTGGGCTCGCTCAGCTATTGGGATGAGCTCTTCGCGGACCTCGCGCGAGACGCGCTCCAGCGCCTCGGTGGTGACCCCCCGGTCAACCAGGTATGCCTGGAAATGAATCAGGGGGTCACCAGTTTCAGCAATGCGCTTGATCTCCTCGGCGCTGCGATACATGCGTTGGTCGTCGGCGTTAGTGTGGTTGGAGAGCCTGTCTACTTCAAAGACCACGATCCGAGGGGAGCGGCCTGTGCGAACCTGGGCAACCACATCGCCGAAGGCGTCGTAGCATTCGTGAGGGTGCCTCCCATCCATGCGGGTTATCGGGATCCCATAGAACTCATCGGCCGGGCCGTCGGGACGATCGTAGAAGGTCTTTCCGCGGGTTAGCGTTGAGATCGCAAACTGGTTGTCTTGCACGAGAAAGAGGATCGGCAGCCGGTCGCGCACCGCGTGGCCGATCGCCTCTATGACCTCGCCTTCCTGGGTCATACCGTCGCCGACTGAGCACAGCACGATCGGCTGTTCGGGCTGTTGTTTGATCGCTGTTGCTACCCCTGCTGCCTGCAAGGCGTT
This sequence comes from Spirochaetaceae bacterium, assembly GCA_003556605.1. Classification (GTDB taxonomy): domain Bacteria; phylum Spirochaetota; class Spirochaetia; order DSM-27196; family SLAA01; genus B1Sed10-166. The sequence goes on along the minus strand of PWQX01000249.1, from coordinate 9,541 downwards.
GTTGCCCACAGGACCGGTGAGGCTCAGCATGTTCAGTTCCGGAGCGCTCATGTGCGCGTTCATCTGCCGCCCGCGGGAATGTGCGCCGTCTTTGTTAAACAGCGCGAGGAAGAACATCTCGGCCGACACGCCGCGCGCAAGCATCAACGCTTTGTCGCGGTAGTGGCAGTGCAGATAATCTTCGGGGAGCAGATACTCGTTCAAGAGCGATGTGCCTTCGTGCCCGGCTCCGGAAACATGGAAGAATGCCTCTCCACGTCCGGTGTAACTCTCTTCCAGCAAATCTATCTCGCGCGCCGTAACCATGGCGCGGTACAACGCTAAGAGCTTCTTATGTCCAAGGTTGTTAATCACGTTCCGTGCCACATTGCCCTCCAACTTGGTCTTGGTCTGGAATGAACCCGGCTACTATAGCACTTCACTATGTTGAAGTCGAGCTGGCGCTATGAGTATTATCTACGCACCCATAAGGAGTTGCCGAATGAAAACGCAAGCGATTACAGATAATACACGATTCATCGAAGAGCTCAGCACGCAGTCGGGTCGATTGCGTTTCTATAGTCTTCCGCGGTTGATCGAAGGCGGGTTCCCGCATCTTAAGCGGGTGCCGTTTTCGATCAAGGTATTGATCGAATCGGTACTGCGACAGGTAAACAACCAAGAGATTACTTACGGCCACCTGGACCAGCTGTTGCAGTACGATCCGAAAAATCCCGGCGAGATCGAGCTTCCGTTCAAGCCCGCGCGCGTGTTACTGCAGGACTTTACGGGAGTGCCGTGCGTGGTAGATCTGGCGGCGATGCGCGCGGCGATGAGGCGTCTTGGCGGCAATCCAAGCCGGATTAACCCCGAGCAGCAGGTGAACTTGGTGATCGATCACTCAATACAGGTGGATTTTTTCAATGCTCCGGATGCCATGCAGCGAAATGCCGAGCTGGAGTTCGAGCGTAACCGCGAGCGCTACGAGTTTCTCAAATGGGGTCAAGCGGCCTTCCGCAACTTCGCGGTGGTCCCGCCGGCCAGCGGCATTTGTCATCAGGTCAATCTCGAGTATCTCGGGCGGGTAGTACAGGCGCCCAAGGGCGACGGCCCGCAGACTGCCTACTTCGACTCGCTCGTGGGCACCGATTCGCACACCCCTATGATCAACGGACTCGGCATTCTCGGCTGGGGAGTGGGCGGTATCGAAGCGGAGGCGGCGATGCTCGGGCAGCCGATTTATATGCTTGCTCCCTCGGTGGTTGGGTTCCGCCTCACCGGGAGCCTGCGCCCCGGTATCACCGCAACCGACCTCGTGCTGCGAGTCACCGAGATGCTTCGCAAGCACGGGGTAGTCGGGAAGTTTGTGGAGTTTTTCGGGCCGGGGCTCTCGGCGATGACGGTGCCGGATCGGGCGACGATCTCGAACATGGCGCCGGAGTATGGCGCGACCGTCGGTTACTTCCCGATCGATGCGCAAACCCTGGAATACCTGTATCACACCGGACGATCCGAGGAACTGATCGACACGGTTCGACGCTACGCCGAGGCTCAAGGGGTATTTCGCTCCGAGGCTACGCCCGACCCCGAGTTCGAGGACGTGCTGGAGCTCGAGCTGTCGCACGTGACCGCGAGCGTAGCCGGGCCGAAGCGCCCTCAAGATCGTATCGACGTCGACAAGTTGCGGCATGCCTGGAGCAAGTCGCTGCAGAGCGGGCACGAGCAGGGTGGGTTCGGGGTAGACCGGGCCCAGGTAGGCATCAAGGCACCGGTCACGCTCGAAAACGGTGAGACCGCGGAGCTCACGCACGGTGATGTCGCGATCGCGGCGATCACGAGCTGCACTAACACCAGTAACCCCACGGTTCTGCTGGCGGCAGGGCTGCTTGCGAAACACGCGGTTGAGCGCGGTCTTCGCACCAAGCCGTACGTCAAAACCAGCTTTGCGCCGGGATCAATGGTAGTGACCGAGTACCTGTCGCGCACGGGACTGATGACATATCTCGAACAGTTGGGATACTACTTGGTCGGATACGGCTGCACCACCTGCATCGGCAACAGCGGTCCGCTGCCGTCGCCGGTGCGCGAAGCGGTTGAGCAAGACAACCTGGTTGTCGCCGGTGTGTTGTCGGGTAACCGCAACTTCGAAGGGCGTATCAACCCGCACACCCGGGCGAACTTCCTGACCTCGCCGCCGCTGGTGGTTGCCTACGGGATTGCCGGCACGGTCGATATCGATCTCGAGAACGATCCGCTCGGCCAAGACGCCGAGGGCAAGCCGGTGTACCTCCGCGATATCTGGCCGAGCGAAGATGAGCTGAGAGGCTACATTCGTTCAGCGTTGAACCGCGAGGCCTTCCTCAAGAGCTACACCGGATTGGAGGAATCCAATCCGTACTGGAATCGCATTAAGCTCGGTAGTACCGATCTCTACGCCTGGGATGCGAACAGCACGTACATACAGGAGCCGCCGTTCTTCGAGAATATGTCGCTGGACCCTAGGCGTATCGAGCCGATTGTGGATGCCCATGTCCTGGTAATGGCCGGCGACAACATTACGACCGATCATATCAGCCCGGCCGGATCTATTGATCCGGACAGCCCGGCGGGGCGCTACTTGCAGGAACAGGCTGTTGAGATTAAGGACTTCAACTCCTACGGAAGCCGGCGCGGCAACGATCGTGTCATGACGCGGGGGACCTTCGCGAACATCCGCTTCCGCAACCGCATGGCGCCGGGTACCGAAGGAAGCTTCACCACATATATCCCCACAGGCGAGGTGACAGATATCTTCACTGCGGCCTGCCGGTATCAAGACCAGGGCATTCCCACGATCGTGTTGGCCGGCCGCACCTACGGGATGGGCTCAAGCCGCGACTGGGCCGCGAAAGGGACGCAGTTGTTGGGCGTGCGCGCGGTGATCGCGCAGTCGTACGAGCGCATCCACCGCAGTAACCTCGTGGGTATGGGGGTTCTGCCGTTGGAGTTTCTCGCGGGCGAGGGATACGAAAGCCTCGGGCTTACCGGGAACGAACGCTACACGATCGAGATCGATGACGATGTGCGCCCGATGCAGCGGGTAAGGGTCAACGCGGTGGCTTCAGACGGGAGCGAGAAGCAGTTCGAAGCGGTTGCACGCTTGGACAGTCCGGTGGAAGTACAGTACTACCGCAACGGCGGCATCCTGCAGACTGTCCTGCGTCGTTTCCTGCAGGGCTGAGCTCGCTGTCGATTGAAGCCTCTAGTGCGCGGTGCTTCACCCGCTGATACCCGGCACGGCGCTCGGCTTCGGCGGCGGCGTTCAATCGCGCCGCAGCAGATCACACCAGCGAATACCCTCGCCGGCCGGGACCGCAAGGGCGAGGCGTGCCCCCATGACTTCTTCTAGGTGCTGCGGTGCGATTCCCGGCCGCAGGTTATGCTCGCTTCGGAGCAGTGCGGTATTCTTGTCGGTGAGCCGCGTTCCGGCGGAGAGCGCCGAGAGTGCGTGCAGCGAGCGGTTACTGCGGCCGTAATTGGCGCGCTCGCTCGGAGCCAGGCGCTTCACGCCGTCCCCAAGAGCCGCCGAGACTCGCGCGGTGCCGAACGTCTGCTCGAGCAAAAGCCGCCCGGCCTCTCCGCCGGCGGTGTGGATATCGGTGACAAACGCGCGCATCTCGCCGAACTCCGGGGGTGTGAGCGCGATAGCGTCGTCTAGGCCGGCGCCGGCGCGGTTGAGCGTGAAGTGTTTCTCGATACGCCGCGCCCCGCAGAGCGCCGCGCAGCCGGGGACGAGGCGGGGGTCGGTTGAGTGGTCGGATACCCCCACCGGTACGCCGAATAGCACGGCGAGGCGGCCGATAACTTCTAGGTTGTACTCGTGCTCGGGGGCGGGATAGGCGGTAACACAGTGCAGCAGCTCACAGCGCTCGGCGCCGACGGTCTCAACCGCGCGCTCGATGTCACCAAGCCGCGAGACTCCGGTTGAAAGGATTGCCGTTATTCCGCGTTGGGCTACCGCTTGCAGCAGAGGAAGGTGGTTGAGTTCCGGTGAAGCGATCTTGACCCGCTTGGGCTGAACGGTGCTGAGTAACGCGAGGCTCTTGGGGCCGAACACCGTGCACAGAAACGCGATATGGTGCCGTTCGCATGCTGCGGCGCACTCCTGGTAAAACCAGAGTGGTTGTTCGAGCTGCTTGAATCGATCATACAGTGAAACCGCACCCCCGGGGAGCTCAACCGCCCCGGTGCAGGGGTGGATGATCTCATCGGCGATGATGAGCTGAAACTTGGCGCAGTCCGCTCCGGACTCGGCGGCGGCGGCAACTAACTCGCGGGCGTGCGTAAGATCACCGCCGTGACCGGAGCCGAGCTCTGCTATGACCTCAGGCCTGTCCATTGTTCGGGCCGATCTGCTCGAACCCAACGTACGGCACCAACGCACGCGGTATGCGCACCGAACCGTCGGCCTGTTGATAGTTCTCCAACAGTGCGATTATCGCGCGCGACACGGCTACGGCGGTTCCGTTGAGCATATGCACGTGCCGGTTGCCCTCCGGCGCCTTGTACCGGACCCCGAGACGCCTCGACTGGTAGTCGGTGCAGTTTGAGGTGCTCGTGATCTCGCCCCATCCGCCGCTTTCGCCGCGTCCCGGCATCCAGGCCTCAAGATCGTACTTGCGGTAAGCCGCAGCGCCGAGGTCGCCGGTGCAGGTATCAACCACCCGGAATGGAATCTCAAGGCCCCCAAAAATCTCTTCTTCGATGTCGCGCAGGTGTTCATGCTGCTGGTCCGAGTCCTCAGGCGTACAGATCACAAACATCTCGACCTTGCTGAACTGGTGCACGCGGTATAACCCTTTCGAGAACTGCCCGGCGGCGCCGGCCTCACGCCGGAAACAGTGTGAGACCCCCGCCATCAGGATCGGTAGCTCTTCGGCCGCAAGAATCTCATCGGCGTAGTAACCGCCGAGCGTGATCTCGGCGGTAGCGATCAGGCAAGTGCCCTCGCCTTCGAGTGCATACACGTTGCTTTCCGGTCCGCGTGGATTGAACCCAATCCCCCCGACCACGCTTTCACGGGCGATATCCGGCGTGATCATGAGCCGAAAACCCCGGCGCGAGATGATATCGAGGGCATAGCGGATCAGACCGAACTCTAACAGCACCGCGTGGTTCTTGAGGTAGTAAAACTTGGTTCCCGCGACCTTAGTGGCGCGCTCGAAATCGAAGAGATCCAAGTCTTCGCCGATCGCGATGTGATCGCGGGCTGAGAAGGTGAACTGCGGAATTGGGCCGAGCTGCTTCAGCTCGCGGTTGGCGTGTTCGCCGGCGCCAATCGGCGCATCGGGGTGCGCCATGTTCGGGACCTTCTCGGCCTCGCCGTACAAGCGCTGTTCGAGTTGCTCGAGGCGCTGCTCACGTTCGGGAATCTCGGTCTTCAGCCGCTTGCCCTCTTCAATCAGCGGCGCACGCTCGTCGTCAGGCGGCTTGGCCTTCATCTTCTTCGCGTTTTCGTTGCGCTGAGCGCGCAACTGCTCGAGCTCCTTCAGCAGCGCGTTGCGTTGGTCGTACAGGCGAGCTACCAGTCCGGCATCGGCCTGCATGTTACGCGCAGCGATATTCGCCTGCACAGCTTCGAGATTTTCACGGATGAATCTTAGGTCCAGCATAGTGCGCGAATCTTAGCTGAAAGAGCCCGTGCGGGCAAGCACCCGCGGCGCAGTCCGTCCCCACGCACGCTGCGCGCATGCGGCCTCAGAGCGCGCTCAGCGGGAAGTGGGCAGCGGAGAAACACCTCTGGCGGTGCGGAGGCCTATCCCTCAAGCTCGTCAGCGCGCGTCGCGGCCTGCTGTACGGCCTCCATCACCGTAGCGGTGAATGCACCCCGCTCGAGCGCAGTGAGCCCGCGGATCGTGGTCCCGGCCGGTGAGGACACCTTACTCACGAGCGCTTGGGGGTGCTCGCCGCTTGACCGGAGCACCTCCGCGGCGCCGTCGAGGACCATGATAGCAGCGTGCAGCGCGTCGTCGTACTTGAGCCCGGCTGAAACGCCCCCCAGTGCCAGAGCATGCGCGAAGGTGAATGCGTACGCCAGCCCGGAGCCCGACACCCCCGTAATGGCCGAGATCAGGTCTTCGGGGACCTCTAAGGGTGTTCCGATGGCAGTTGCCACTTCGAGAGCATCTTGGCGCTGCCTCGCGTCAACCGCGTCCGCGAACGCGATACCGACAAGCGCTTTGCCGACACCTGCGGCGAGACTCGGCATGAAGCGAGCAACCCGCTCGCTTCCTAACTGCTCGGTGATACGCCTGATAGGGGTGCCGGCCAATACCGAGATCAGCGGGGCATCGGCGCTGTAGGGGCGCAGCTTGGCGGCCGAGGAGGTGAGATCCTGCGGCTTGACCGCGAGCACAACCAGTTCGCAGCGGTCGAACAGCCGCTCAGGACTGCCGGTGCAATCGCTGGCCTGTAGCTCCGAAACCGCAGTGTTGAGCGCAGCCGGACTCGGCTCTATAACGGAGAACTCAAGACTCGGATTCTTAGCTCGCAATCCGCGTGCAATCGACGATCCTAGATTACCAAAGCCGATTATGCCGATTCTCTGCATTACCTTCCTCCTGTGCTGCATCCCGGGAAACCCCACTGGCGCAGCGCCTCGTACACCAGAATGGCCACTGAGTTTGAGAGGTTCAACGACCGTTGCCCAGGGCGCATCGGAATGCGCGCAACCGAGGCATGGTACTGCCCAAGTAGTTCACTCGGCAGTCCGGCAGTCTCTTTTCCAAACACCAACATACTTCCTGCGGGATAGCAGAACTCGCTGTACGCGCGACGGCCTTTCGTGCTGGCAAAGAATCGTGGGCGGTTGCCGGTAGCCTCCAAGAATGTGTCCAGCGACCGGTGGCGCACCACCGTGACTGCATCCCAGTAGTCCAGGCCGGCACGTTTAAGGTTGCGGTCGGTTATCGTGAAGCCTAAGGGCTCGATCAGATGCAGCTCGAAACCGGCGGCCGCGCAGGTCCGGGCGATGTTTCCGGTGTTCTGCGGAATCTCCGGCTCCACCAGCACAACTGCCGGGCTGAGCGTCATGTCACCCGATCCGGCTGAGGTTATCCTCGCGAGCCGCCGCGAGGGCCGTGTCGAGGTGGGGCTCCGGCTTGATCTGGGGCACCGGATGGGTGCAGATTATCATGGTTTCGAGCTTGCCGACCTGGGATAATAACTCGCCGCCGGTGTGAATGCGCTTGCCTGCTAACGCTGTTTCCGCCATCGGGAACTCCTTCAGATCATGTGCCGAAAAGATACCGTAGTGCCGTGTATGCGGCAAGGGTGAGTGCCCCGCGCGTAGTTGCGGTTATCGAATCGAAGCGCCGGTTTACATCGATGAGTATTGCTGCACCGAGTCACTGAGACTGATCACGGCAGGAACCGTGCGGATACTCTTCATTACCCGTTTAAAGTCCTCGGGTTTCTCGAGCTCCATGGTGAACTCGCCCTCGAGTTGGCCGCGCTCGTTTTCGTCTACGCGCCCCTCAATCAGGTGTCCCTTATACTTGCGCACCGCGCCCTCGATCTCGGAAAACAAATCCGATTTCTTACGCGCGGTCACGCGGAAGCGCTTAGTTGCCTTCGGAGAAACCGTTTCCCACTCAACCTCGATTCGCCGGCTTTCAAAGTCGTCGATGAATTGTAAGTTGTGGCAATCGAGGCGGTGCACGATGATTCCGCGGCCGCGCGAGACGTAGCCGATGATAGCCTCACCAGTGCTCGGCTGGCAGCACTGCGCAAATCGTATCATCATGTTGCGCTCATCGCCGATACGGACGCCGATCTTATCGGTGTCCATGATCCGCGCAGGGTACTCCTCTTCAGTGGCGCCCGCCGGCCTCGTTTTCGGCTCGGGTTGGATCGGGGCTACTTTCTTGCGCGCAACTACGCTCTTGTCGACGAACAGCGTTTCGTCGTGCTTGTTCAGCCACTGCCGGATCTTCGATCGAGCGCGTGAGGTGCGTACGTGACGCAACCAGTTCACGTGGGGACGGGCATTGTTTGAGGTGAGGATCTCGATCACCTGTGTGTTCTTCAGCTCGCTCTTCAGCGGAAGAATCTGCCCGTCGGCCTTGGCGCCTATGGTGTGGTGTCCTATCTCGGTGTGGATGTGATACGCAAAATCGATCGCAGTGGCGCCGCGCGGCAACTGCACCGCCTCACCCTTGGGGGTAAAAACATAGATAGAGTCCTTCAGGATTTCGCGTTTGATTTCGTCCAAGAACTCGCGTGAGGTGATCCGTAAGGAGTTCATGTTCTTGAGGCGATCCATGATCACCAGATCGTGACCGCTTACCTGCTGGGAGCCGCGCCCGTCCTTGTACATCCAGTGTGCCGCGATACCGTGCTCGGCGGTTTGGTGCATTTGGTACGTGCGAATCTGTATTTCGAGCATTTTGCCGCCGGTTGACAACACAGTGGTGTGAAGGCTCTGGTATTTGTTTGATTTCGGCATCGCGATGTAGTCTTTGAAGCGACCCTCGATCGGCGGCCATAGCTGATGCACCAGCCCGAGCAGGGTGTAACACTCGGTTTCGGTTCGGCAGAGAATGCGAATTGCCAAGAGATCGAAGATTTCGTCGATATTCTTACCACGCTTCTTCATTTTCTGGTACACTGAGTAGAAGTGCTTGGCGCGGGCTTCAACGGTTACCGACAGGTTCTCCTTGGCGGCCTTCTCGGCGATCGCTTGTTTGACGCTCTCGAGGTAATCGCCACGTTCGTCGCGCTTCTGTGCCACCGAAGTTTTGATCTGGTTGTAACTGTCGCGGTTGAGATTCTTGAGTGAGAGATCTTGGAACTCGTCGCGCAGCCAGGAGATCCCCAAGCGTCCGGCGAGCGGGGCGTAGATGTCGAGGCACTCTTGGGCGATTGCCTTACGACGTTCGTCGCGCTTGTACTCCAGGGTCCGCATGTTATGGAGCTTGTCGGCAAGCTTGATCAGAATTACACGCGCGTCTTTGACCATCGCAAACAACATCTTGCGGATAGTCTCAGCTTCCTGGGTGTTCTTGTTCTTGGCTTTGACGGTGGCTATCTTGGTCACTCCGTTCACCAGTTGCTCGACTTCATGGCCGAAGCGGCTTCGCAGCTCCTCGCGCGTCATGGTGGTGTCTTCCAACACGTCGTGGAGCAGCGCGCTGATCACTGTCGCCGGGTCCATGCGAATCTCAATCAGGATCTCGGCGACCTGTAGCGGATGAACGAAGTAGGGGTCGCCGCTTTCGCGCACTTGCCCCTCGTGGAGCCGGCATGACACCTCGGCCGCATCTAGAATGCGGTCGCGATCCTCCTCCGAGTACGCCGTTAGTAGATCATGCAGCTCCGCTATCGTGCGAACCATCAACTCATTCCCCCGACCGTGACCCGCGTATGTCCTGCTAGGTCGCGGTGGTGCGTTATTGACCGAAAACCGGCGGAATGCAGCAGGCGCTTGATGTGCTCGTGCTGATCTCTACCGGCCTCAAGTACAAGATACCCATTCGAAGATAATTTTTCTACGGCCTCCGGGATCAGGCGCCGGTATGGGTCG
>PWQX01000075.1 GCA_003556605.1 Spirochaetaceae bacterium | reverse complement strand
TGGGAGCAAGGGCCTGTTGCAAAAACGTTAAAACGGTTCGGAGAGCGCTCCGAGCGCTTCCGCACAACTTCCGAGGTGCCCGTGGATCGGGTCTATACCCCTCTCGAGGTGGCCGATGCCGATTATGAGCGGGACCTGGGGTTCCCCGGGGAATACCCTTATACACGTGGAATCCAGTCCACCATGTATCGAGGGCGTCTGTGGACCATGCGGCAGTACGCCGGTTTCGGAACCGCCGAGAAATCCAATCAACGTTACAAATACCTCTTGGAGCAGGGGCAGACGGGCTTGAGCGTCGCCTTCGATCTGCCAACGCAGATCGGCTATGACTCCGATCATTCACTGTCGCGGGGTGAGGTCGGCAAAGTGGGCGTTGCCATCGATTCGTTGGCCGATATGGAGCTGCTCTTCGACGGAATACCGCTTGAGCAGGTGAGTACTTCCATGACGATAAACGCGCCGGCAGCCATTTTGCTGGCGATGTATACCGCATTGGCCGAGAAGCAAGGCGTTCCGTTGGACAAACTGCGGGGTACGATCCAAAACGACATCCTGAAGGAGTATGTAGCGCGCGGCACATATATCTTCCCACCGCAGCCGAGCATGCGATTGGTCAGTGACACGTTTGCGTTCTGTGCCGAACACTTGCCGAACTGGAACAGTATCTCGATCAGCGGCTATCACATGCGCGAGGCCGGATGTAATGCCGTACAGGAGGTGGCGTTCACGCTGGCGAATGCCATTGCCTATGTCCAGGCCGCTCTCGATGCGGGACTCGATGTGGACGCCTTTGCACCACGGCTTTCGTTTTTCTTTGATGCCCACAACGACGTGCTGGAAGAGGTGAGCAAGTTCCGGGCGGCGCGAAAGCTGTGGGCCCAAATCATGAAGGAGCGCTTCGGGGCCGAGAACCCCCGGTCACTTATGATGCGGTTTCACACGCAGACGGCGGGAAGCACGCTGACTGCGCAGCAACCCGAGAATAACGTGGTGCGTGTGGCACTGCAGGCGCTGGCCGCCGTTTTGGGCGGCACACAATCGCTGCATACGAACTCCCGAGAGGAAGCTCTGGCGCTGCCCACTGAGGAGTCGGTTCGCGTGGCTCTGAGGACTCAGCAGATCCTGGCCCACGAAAGCGGCGTAGCCAATACCGCGGATCCGCTCGCCGGATCGTACTACGTGGAGGCGCTGACCCGGGAAATCGAGCGCCGGGCGGTGGACTATATCGGTAAGATCGAAGAGCTCGGCGGCGCCCCCCGAGCTATAGAGCAGGGGTACATACAGCGAGAGATTCAGGAGAGCGCATATACATACCAGAAGGAAATAGAAAACGGGGAACGGGTGGTAGTGGGGGTCAACAAGTACAGGGTTTCTGAGGAGCCGCCCAGCGACCTCCTCCGGGTGGATCCGGAGGTAGAGCGGGGAGAACGCGAGAAGCTGAAGCGATTGCGGGCCCGACGGGATCAGGCCCGGGTGAACGAGGCTCTAAAGGACATACGGGCGGCGGCGGCCGCGGAGGAGAGCTTACTGCCCCGCATCCTTGAAGCGGTCAACGCCTACGCCACGCTGGGAGAGATGTGTGACGCGCTGCGCGCCGAGCTTGGAGTACACGAGGCACCAGTGGTATTCTGATGTGCCCCGGATCGGGCGCGCATGAGGAGGTAGTGACGATGGCCGAACAGCCAATTCGGGTGCTCATAGCAAAGCCCGGTCTGGACGGGCACGACCGCGGGGCGAAGGTATTGGCCAGGGCACTGCGAGACGCCGGCATGGAAGTGGTATACACCGGCTTGCGCCAGACGCCGGAGCAAATAGCGGCAACCGCGACGCAGGAAGACGTGCACGTGGTCGGACTGAGCTGCCTCTCCGGCGCGCATCTGGAGCTCTTTCCGCGGGTGGTGCAGCTGTTGCGGGAACAGGGGGCCGACGACATTGTGGTGCTCGGCGGCGGGACCATTCCGGCGGAGGATATTTCTGCACTGAGAGAGCTCGGGGTAGAAGAGGTATTCACCCCGGGCACGTCGATGCACGAGGTGGTCGAGTTCGTGAGACGGAGAGTGCACCTGTGAGAGCTCGGCGAGACCCTGCCGGGCCGTGGAATTGGAGGGAACAGCGTGTCACTGGCAGAGGGGGTTCTGCGCGGAGATGTGAGGGCCACTGCAAAACTGATTTCGTTGATAGAAAACCAACCGGAAGCGGCAGTGGCGGATCTTCAGGAGCTCCATCCTCATACCGGAAACGCGCACGTGGTTGGTATTACCGGCTCGCCCGGGGTTGGAAAGAGCACACTTGTCGACGGTCTTGCAAAGCGGTGGAGAAAGGAAGAACGACGAGTTGGGATCATCGCGGTGGATCCGAATAGCCCGTTTTCCGGCGGGGCGCTTCTGGGAGACCGGGTTCGCATGCAGGATCTTGCGACAGACCCCGGAGTGTTCATTCGCAGCATGGGGGCGCGCGGACGGTTAGGAGGATTGGCTCGCGCTACCCACAACGTCATCCGTGTCCTCGACTCCGGCGGAAAGGACGTGATCCTCGTCGAGACAGTTGGTGTAGGGCAATCGGAAGTTGATATCGTGCAAACCGCCGATACCGTGGTCGTGGGGCTGGTGCCGGGGATGGGAGACGATATACAGACGATAAAGGCAGGTATTCTCGAAACTGCCGACGTGTTCGCCATCAACAAGGCGGATCGGCCCAACGCCCGTGGTCTCGAGATGGAGCTGCGAACGCTGTTCGGCTGGAACCAGGAGGAGGAGGAGGACCGATGGATACCGCCGATAGAGATGACCGTTGCTACCACGGGAGCAGGCATGGACGAGCTCAAGGAGGCTATCTGTGACCACTGGGACCATCTGAAGCGTACCGGGGAGCTCCAACATCGGCGTCGCGAGCGCTATGAGGCTGAGCTGCAGTCGGTCGTCGAGGACTATTGGCGGAAGCGCTTCTTCGACTACTGGCAACGGGAGGGGCATTGGGAGCGGGTGGTTGAGCAAGTGCTGCGCAAAGAGACCGATCCCTTTACTGCGGCACAACAGCTGGTTGTGCCGTTTTTGGATTCCGAGGTAGGAGGATAGACTAGTGAATGTGAATCGCCTGGATCATATCGGTATAGCTGTGGAAAACCTGGAGACCTCGAGCATCCTGTACCGCGACGTGTTGGGTATTGAGCACGGCGGAGTTGAAGACGTGCCGGATCAGAAAGTAAGGGTGGCATTCTTTCCGGTCGGGGATAGTGAGATCGAGCTGCTGGAGCCCACGACCGGGGACAGCCCAATCGCACAATTCATTGCGAAGCGGGGTGCAGGGATACACCATATGGCAATTCGTGTGGATAATCTGCCGGCCGCTCTCGACCGGGCCCGAGAGGCGGGTATAAGATTGATTGACGAACAACCGCGCGCCGGCGCCGGAGGCGCACGAATCGCTTTCGTGCACCCGAAAAGCACGGGCGGGGTGCTGCTGGAGCTGTGTGAACGCGGGTGATCTATGTCTGACGAGGCGCAAGGAGGTCGTGCCATGCCGGAGTCTCACCTCGAAGAGCTCGAACGAATGCGGGCCGGCGTCCAGGCGGGCGGCGGGGAAGACAGGATCGATAAACAACATCGAAAAGGAAAGTATACGGCGCGGGAACGTATTGAGCGGTTGCTGGATTCCGATACCTTCGTGGAAACGGATATGTTTGCCAAGCACCGGTGCTCCGACCTTGGTATGGATGAGGTCGAGACGCCCGGAGAGGGGGTGGTTGCCGGTTATGGCACCGTCGCGGGCAGGCGGGTGTTCGTCTTCGCCCAGGACTTCACGGTAATGGGCGGGACCCTGGGGGAGATGCACGCAAAAAAGATATGCAAGGTGATGGATCTGGCGGTAAAGACCGGTGCACCCATAGTGGGCATTAACGACTCCGGAGGAGCCCGGATCCAGGAGGGTGTGGATGCTCTCAGTGGGTACGGACAGGTGTTCTACCGTAATACGCTCGCCTCCGGCGTCATACCGCAGATATCTGTAGTAATGGGCCCCTGTGCCGGAGGAGCCGTGTATTCGCCGGCTCTTACAGACTTCGTGTTCATGACGATGGGAGCCTATATGTTCATTACCGGGCCGCAGGTCATCAAAGCGGTTACCGGCGAGGACGTGTCACCGGAAGATCTCGGCGGCGCTATGACTCATAACGCCCACAGCGGCGTGGCGCATTTCGTCTCCGAGGAGGAAACCGCCTGTTTGGCTGAGATTCGGCGCCTTCTCGGTTTCCTTCCCGGCAACAATATCGAAGATCCGCCGGTGGTCGATACCCGCGATTCGCCCGAGCGGCTGGTACCGCGGTTACGGGACATCGTCCCGATCGATCCGAACAAGTCGTATGAGGTTCGGGACGTTATCGGCGCGGTGGTTGATGACGGCGAGTTTATGGAAGTACATGAATACTACGCTAGGAACATCGTCGTGGGTTTCGCCCGTATCAACGGCAAGACCGTAGGTATTGTTGCGAATCAGCCGCGAATTCTCGCCGGCTGTCTGGACATCGACGCTTCCGACAAGGC
>PWQX01000239.1 GCA_003556605.1 Spirochaetaceae bacterium | reverse complement strand
GACATGTGTTTTCAAGTGCGTTGAGAATCGCCGAGCGAATAAACTGAGAGCGGTTTGGGATGCCCTCAAGCTCGTGCGCAAGAGACTCATCCACCTTGAAAGTGATTACTTCACCTTTCTTTCCGCCACCCATGCCTCTGCTCCTCAATTCAATAGCATTACGATACCCGTGCAAAATCTACCGCGAATATAGACACTTGTCACAGTATAGAGCAGACTTTCCCAGATTACAAACACAAGTGCCTGACCCCCTACAGTTGTTTCTTTTCCCGGGGTTGCGCGCCGCGGCTAAGGCCTGCTTATCGCGGCTTCGGCGGTGAGGCGGGCGTACGCCGGGCGGTTGCCGTTTTCAGGCTTTGGGTGCTGTTCGGTACACCAGGCGCGGTACTGCAGCACGACCGCCGGTGCGCGCGGCACGACCCGAACGCCTTGGCCGGGGTGAAACGAGCGATAGTACTCGGTGTGCGCAAGGTACTCGATACCGGCCAGTTCAATCCGGTAGGTAATGTCGTGTCCCTTGAACTCGCGAACCAACACCGTTGCCGGTGGGTGCTCGCCCTCTTCCCGCAGCAGCTCCAGGTGCTCCGGCCGCAGCGACAGCAGCACCGACCCGTGGGCCGTACGGTCGAGCGGCAGGCGCCCGAGCGGCGTATCGGCCGTGTCACCCGCGGCGGTCCCGTGAACGATGTTCGTGCGGCCGAGGAACTGCGCGACGAACGGCGTGCGCGGGCGATGATACACCGTCTCGGGAGTGCCGATCTGTTCGATGCGCCCTTCGTTCATCACCGCGAGCCTGTCGGAGATCGAGAGCGCCTCCTCCTGGTCGTGCGTCACGAGAATCGCGCTCATGCCGGTCTTCTTCAGAAGGTCGCGGACATCGCTGCGAGTGGACTCGCGCAGTGAAGCGTCGAGATTGGAGAACGGCTCGTCGAGCAGAATGATCTTCGGCTCGGCGGCGATCGCGCGCCCGAGCGCCACGCGCTGTTGTTGCCCTCCGGAGATCTCGTGGGGCATGCGCGACGCGAGACGCGTGAGCCCGACCAACCGGAGCGCTTCGGCGATACGCTCCTGTTTCTCGCGCTTCGGCACCCGCCGCAGGGCAAACGCGATGTTGTCTGCAACCGACAGATGCGGGAACAGCGCATAGTCCTGAAAGACGAGCCCGATCTCACGGCGCTCGGCGGGGGTGGCCAGTATCGAGCGCTCGTTCAGGAGGATGTCGCCGGTGTCCGGTGACTCGAAGCCCGCGATCAGGCGCAGCATCGTGGTCTTGCCGCAGCCCGAGGGGCCGAGCAGCCCGAAAATCTCGCCGGGACGAACCGAGAACTCCACACAGTCAACGACCGGTCCGTGCGTTTCGTCGAAGGTTTTGGTCAGTTTGCGAACGTTCAACAGTTGCATACCGCACTCCTAACGCTACTGCGGGCTTTCATACTTGAGCAGAAATCCGATAAACAGCCCCGAGAACACCACAATCGCCGCCGCGTACGGGGCCGCCTGCGCAAGCATCGCTTCCGAGGTCCGGCTGAACACGTTCATCGCCAGCGTGCGGTACCCGGTGGGCCCCAAAAGAAACGTGATCGGAAGCTCCTTCATCGCGATCACGAACACCAGTACCGAGCCGGCGATGATCCCGCGGCGCATCAGCGGCAGTACCGTCGCCACGAACGCCTGAACGCGGTTGCGGCCGAGCGACCGGGCGGCCTCCTCTAGCCGCGGCGACGCCTGCAGAACCGCGCTGCGGATCGGCCCTAAGGCCAGCGCCTGGAAATTGAGCGCGTAAGCGAGCACCAGCAGCGGCAGCGTCTGGTAGAGCAGCGGCGCTGAGTGCAGCGCGAAAAACACCATCGCGAGCGCAAGCGCGAGCGGCGGGATAGCGTAGCCGATATAGGCCGCGCGTTCGAGGACCCGCGCGGTCAACGACGGGTAGCGCGCCGCGGTGTAGGCTACCGGCAGCGCCAGCAGCGAAGCTACCACGGCCGCCGGTGCCGAAGCGCCGGCCGAAGCGAGGAAGGACCGCAGCACCTCCACCGGGCTGATCGCCGGCGGAGAGAGCAGCAACCAATACCCGAGAATGAGCACCGGCAGCCCCACCGCGGCCGCGATGACGCCCCAAACGAAGAGCTTCGCCGGCACGCGCGTTGCCACGAGCGGGATCTCCGCCGGCCGTCGCCCCACGCCGCTGCCGGTGCGGGTAAGGCGTGCGCGCCCGAGCAGCCGCCACTCAAGCGCAACGACCGCTACCGTGACACCGAGCAGCATCAGCGACAACCATGCCGCGTACACGCGGTCGAAGGCGCCGTGGTACTGCGTGAAGATCGCGTAGCTGAACACCTCGTAGCGCATGAGCGCCACCGCGCCGAAATCCCCGAGGACATACAGCCCGATGACCAGCCACCCGGCGAGGAGCGCAGGGCGCAGGTGGGGCAGGGTCACGCGGAAGAATACTTCGGTGCGGCCGTAACCGAGGCTGCGCGCGCTCTCCTCGTAGCTCGGGTCCACGCCCGCGAGCGCCGCGCGCAGGTTGAGGAACAGGTACGGATAGGTGTAGAGGGTGAGCGCCACCGTGGCGCCCCACAAGCCGCTCAGGCGCGGCATCACCAGGCCGGTCAGCCGGGCGAGGATACCGTAGTTCCCGCCGAGGCTGATCAGCGCGTAGGCCATGACGTACCCCGGCACCGCAAGCGGCAACGCGCAGAGCACCGTTAGGACGCGCTTGTAGCGCAGGTCGGTGCGCACGGTGATAAACGCCAGCGGCACCGAGATCAGGGTTGTTCCGGCGAGAACGCCGGCACACAGCAGCAGGGTGTTTGCGAGCAGCCGCAGATTGCGCGTACGCAGCACGAGCTCGCGCACAACCTCGATGTCGGCCTCCACCGCGCGCACCACCAGGTACGCCAGCGGCAGGAGCACACCGACCGCCCCAATTGAGGCAGTTGCCAACAGATACCACGGCGGTCGGCGTTGTCCCTGCGCGGCGTATTTCATCAGAGTAGTCCGAGCTCCCGTAACAGCTCCAAGGTCCCGTCTAGGTCTTCCATGGCGTCGAGGTCCAGATCCGGGCTGGCCTCCAGCAGGGTCTCAAAGGACTCAAGCTGCGGATTTTCAACGACCCCGTCAGTCACCGGATATTCATAGATTTCGCTCGTGAAAAACTGTTGCGCCGAGTCGGAGAGCAGGAAGCGAACGAACTCGAGCGCCTGTTCCTGCCGGTCGCTGGTAGCGAGCACACCGACTCCGGCGACGTTGACCAGGTTGCCGATATCCCCGTCATCGAAGAACATCTGTGCCGCCGGATAGTCGGGGTCGTCGGCAAGGAATCGCAGGAGGTAGTAGTTGTTTGTGATCGTAAAGTCGATCTCGCCGGCGCCGATCGCCTCTACGAGGGCGGTGTTGTTGCGGTAGCGCAGCGCGCCGTTTTGATCGAGCTCTCGCAACCACTCGCGGGTGGTGTCGTCACCATGGGTGACGCGCATCGCGGTGACGAAGGCCTGGAACGAGCCGTTTGTCGGCGCCCATCCGAAGCGGCCTGCGTACCGCTCGTCGGTAAGATCGAACATCGAGCTCGGCAGCTCTTCCTCATCGACACGCTCGGTGGAGTAGGTCAGGACGCGCGCCCGGCCGCTTGTCGCCACCCAGCTTCCGGTGCGGCTGCGGAAAATCGTGGGAAGCTCGGCGTAGATGTTCTCAGGTAGCTCGGTGAACCGTCCGGCAAGCGCGAGCGCACCGAGCGCGCCGGCGTCCTGGGCCCAGTACAGATCCGCAGGCGTGCGGTCGCCCTCTTCCTGCAGCAGCACCGCGAGCTCCGCGGTTCCCCCGTAGCGGACGTTTACCGGTATGCCGGTTTCATCTTCAAAGCGCTCGATCAGCGGATCGACGAGCGACTCACCGCGCCCGGAATAAAGCGTCAAGGCTTCGCGCTCGGCTCCGCCCATGCCGAACGCCAGCCCGGCTGCGCCCAGCATCACTGTGGCCGAGATCAGCACCGTGATACCGACCGACGCACGGTTTCGATATGGTATATGCATAAGGCCCTCAAGAAAAGTAATACAGATTGCTGAGTGAATCAATCAGTCATATATGGCTGATCATACAGTGTTAGCCGAAGCTAGGTCAAATACTGGTGCGAAGCTTGTTGCAGCCGTGGGGCGTATTTGGTTACTGAAGCGGGCGTTAGCCCTGCCGATTGGGGTCAGCCTTCCGGGTCGCCGCCCGGGCAGGGCTAACGGATGAGGAGGTAAGGAGATGCAGCTGTCCCCGCAACAAGCTTCGAACCACTTCTAGGGGTTGACGCTTCTTGGACGGAAGCAGTATAAAACCCCTAAGGTATTACAAAGAAATACCACACACCTTTAGGAGGTTCTATGGTGCACAACAATAAGCCGCGCTTTTCGCTTGGGGGCGTACGCGGAGCTCGGGTGGTTTTCGCTCTCGGTCTCACGGTAACGCTTACGTTCGGTGCTCTGCAGCTGTTCGCGCGCGGCGCCGCTGAGGAGGCGCCGGAGGACGGCCGGCTCCGTGTGGTCGCCACGCACAGCATCATCGGCGATTTCGTGCGTAACGTTGCCGGCGATGAGGTAGAG
>PWQX01000010.1 GCA_003556605.1 Spirochaetaceae bacterium | reverse complement strand
GCTTTTTCGAACATTAATAAACAAATACGACTAAGAATTCTCTTGCGCGATCATTTATGATCATGGTAGAGTAGGGATCACAAAAGTGGTGGATACGATTCGGGACCGAGTAAGGCTCTTGTGTTCTTTCGGCTGTGCAGCCGTTTGACGTGATGCCGGGAGACACCAGAGCGTCGCAGCGGAGGGAACGGCCCCCGGTATTCGATCAGACCGACCACAGAACACTGCGCAGGAGGAGTCATCATGAGGAGAACAAAGTCATTGAAGTGGGCGGGCAGCGCGTTGCTAATAGGAGTCCTCGTCTTCGCCGGCTGTAGCCCGCAGGCCGATACGGCAGCGGAATCGGACGAACCCGTTGAAAGGGAAATCGTCGAGGTGGTTCAGCCCTTGAACGTTTTGGCTGCTCCGGTGACGGAGCAGGAGGCGGAGTACTTTGCACGCCGGCAGGTGCCGGACGATGTTGACGAGTGGCTTCGCGAGGTTGAGCTCGGCGAGTACGAGCGAAATCCGTATTGGATGGAAGTCTACCGTCGTGCGCAGGAAGAAGGCCGCGTGGTCGTGTGGGCAACTACGTCGCGCGTGGCACGGGTGGTCGACGAGTTCAACGAAATGTACCCCGGTGTAACGATGGAGTTTCAGCGTGTTGAAACATCGGAACTCGTAGATAAGTTCGAGCGCGAATACGATGCGGGCTTGCGGAACGTTGATGTGATTCTACAAGACGGTATACCCGAAGTTATCGGTCAATGGCAGCGCGGATTACTGCACAAGTACGTGCCGCCGCGAATGCGAGGAATCGTGCCGCCGGAGTTACAGGAAGGGATGTTACGGCATCGAAGCGGGCTCGGCGGTGTCTTATACTACAATACCGAACAGTGGCCGGATGGACCTGACTTTACCAATCTATGGGCTCTGACGAGAGACGAGTATCAGGGTCGATTGATACTCGCCGATCCGCTTCAGCATAGCTCGACAGGTGTCTACCTGACAGAGTTCCTGTATGAACCGAACGGGGAGCGATTGGCTGAAGCGTACGAACAGGAGTTTGGGAGTCCGATCGATCTAGGCGAGCATCCTCATGCTGGATACGTCTTTTTAGAGCGTATCGCAAAGAATGCTCGCTTGGTTCGTGACGATGATGAAGTGCTGAACATCGTCGGCGCCCCTGGACAAGAGAATCCGCCGATGGGACTCTGGGTGACCGCTTCGAAGATTCGCACGGCCGAACCGCGTGGCCTCGTGGTCGAGCGACTCGCATACGACGTCTATCCCACAGGGTTCCTTGGATATTCCCCCCCCGACGACATATTGACGGGCGCGCCCCTTGCAATAGCCTCACACGCGCGTCACCCTTGGGCGGCACGCCTCGCGATTGATTTTCTCATGGGCGATGCCGACGGGGGGGCTGGATTCAGTCCTTGGCGCGTTGTCGGCAACGTGAGCACGCGAGTTGACGTTGGACCGGCAGAGGGAGATCTAGATCCATTGGAGGTTATCCACTGGGAGACGATTCCGATTGACGTAGAAGAAGAGTACCGAAGAGACTTCATCGATTTCTGGCTTGAAACCGTGTAGGTAGTAACCATTCCATTGCTCGGATGTGGTTTCTGATCTTAGCAAAGCATCGGGCGTGCAAGGCGGGTGGTTAACCACCCGCCTTCTGGAAGGAGTCCCATCTATGGCCGCCCCTGAGCGACCGCAGTCTCAGCGCATGTGGGAAGTCTGTGAGAGGGCAACCGGACAAGTGCTTCGGAGCCTAAGACAGGCGTTAGCCGAACCAACCACTATTCTAGGTATAGGGATGGTTCTGGTGCTTGCAGTTCTCATTCTCGTGCCGGTGTACGAAATGCTAGCTGAGACCTTCACTACTGATACCGGAAGGTTCTCTCTCGAGCACTGGCAACGGGTCATGACTCGGCAGCATATGCTGTACCGGCCGCTTGCTAATACGTTAAGAGTAGCGAGCGTTGTGACTTTGCTGAGCTTAGCCATCGGTAGCGCTCTCGCGTGGTTGGTCGTGCGATCGGATATACCATGGAAAAGCCTCACGGGTAAGCTCTGCGTCTTCCCATTCATGATTCCATCATGGGTGTCCGGCGTTGCCTGGATCTCAGTGTTTCGAAACTCAAGTCACTTTGGTGGACGTCAGGGTCTTCTGGAGTCAGTCTTCGGGATAGCAATGCCTCCATGGATGACATATGGGTATGTCCCGATCGTGATAAATCTTGCTCTGCACTATTTCCCATTCACTTATATTCTAGTGTCTAATGCGCTGCGAAGTCTCGACAGCTCACTTGAAGAGGCCGCACAGATGCTCGGGGCAGGTCGGTGGTATGTACTGCGGCGTATCACAGGCCCCATCGCTTTGCCTGCCATAGTGTCGGCACTCATACTCACATTCACGATGGCTGTAGGCAGTTTTGGGGTAGCGGCCATACTCGGGCCACCGGCCCGGTTTTACGTCCTCTCAACCATAACTTACTCGCTGGTGAGAAACCGCTTTCTGTCCGAAGCCTACGTGGTTGGCGTAGTCGTGACACTGATAGGTCTGATCACCATATACTTAAACGTTATGGTAATGCGCTCGCGTAAGAGTTATGCGACTATTTCGGGCAAAGGATTCCGTAGAAAGACAGTGGCCCTAGGTAAGCTGAAACCGCTGGCAATTGGATTCGTGCTGGTTGTTGTCGCAATGGCAGCGTTCATTCCGGTTGGAGTGCTTACATGGGACTCGTTCAGCTCTGCGCCCGGCGTCTACACAATTGACAACCTTACAACGCATTTCTGGATCGGTGACAGCAGGCCGGACTTGGGGGTTGTTCCCGAGGCTGAACAGGGGATACTGAGAAACCCAGCGATGCTACGAGGAATCTGGAACAGTCTTCGTTTGGCTGTTCCGGCCGGGCTGATCAGTGCGTTTGCGGGTATCGTTATCGGCTATATAGTTGTGAAGAAGCGTGGATCATTGGTGTCGAAGGCTCTGGAATTCCTTGCGTTTTCCCCGTATTTGCTCCCAAAAATTCCGTTCGCGCTCGCTTACCTCGTGATGTTTGCGCATCCTCGAGGGCCGATTCCCGCATTGTACGGAACGATGATCTTGCTGATCGTAATCTGTACAGTTAACCGGCTGCCGTTTTCCAGCAGATCCGGCATCAGCGGGATGATACAGGTCAGCGGTGAGCTCGAGGAGGCAGGGCTTGTGCTCGGCGCTCGATGGCTTTATCGATTCCGAAGAATCATGATTCCATTACTCAGACCAGGGTTTGCCGCAGGCTTTGTACTGGCTTTCATATCGACGATGCGCGAGCTCGATTTGATCATCATTCTCGCTACGCCGCGCACAACTCCACTCACGTGGCTTGTCTTTGAGTACAATGATCTCGATGTCCCGCAATTGGCCAGTGCTCTTGCTTTGACGATTGTGTTGCTTACCTTTGCAGTGTATATCCCCGCACAACGAATGCTAGGATCGAACTTTCTGAGTGGTGCGAATCAGGAGGGTTCATAAACTATGCCGGCGATTGTTCTTAAGAAGGTGTCAAAGCGTTTTGGGAACGAGGTTATAGCGGTCGATGAAATCGATCTGAGCGTCGAAGAAGGAGCGTTTCATACACTTCTCGGGCCATCGGGCTGCGGTAAGACGACCACGCTTCGCATGATCGCAGGCCTTGAAGAGCCGAGCGGCGGAACTCTACAGGTAAACGGGCAAGTCTTTTTTGACGCGGAAGAGCATTCGAACGTGCCTGCGCCGGAGCGCAACCTGGGATTCATTTTTCAGCATTACGCGCTTTGGCCGCACTTCACCGTTTTCGAGAATGTGGCGTTCGGTCTACGAGTTCGCCGGGCTTCGAGGGATGAGGTGAAAACCCGGGTAGCCGAGGCTCTCGAGCGCGTTCAGTTAACCGGTTATGAAGACCGCTACCCCAGCGAACTGAGCGGAGGTCAACAACAACGCGTTGCGCTTGCCCGCATGCAAATCGTCAATCCTGCGGTGTTATTAATGGACGAACCGCTTTCCAACCTAGACGCGAAGCTACGGCTGGAAATGCGTTCTGAGCTCAAACGTATGCATTTAGAAACGGGTTCAACTACACTGTACGTGACGCATGATCAGATAGAAGCCATGACGCTTTCAACTGCAGTTACGGTATTCCGGGACGGTAAGATTCAACAAACAGCTGCTCCGAGAGAGCTCTATCGTGAACCTGCCAACCTCTTCGTGGCGGAATTCGTTGGAAACTTTCCGATAAACCTCCTTGACGCAACCGCAGTGTCGAAACGAGGAGATGGCAGGTGGGACTTCACCATGGAAGGCGTCGGGAATCAGAGTCTGAGCGGCCACCTGCAAGAATCAGAACCCATGTTGTCACCCGGAGATCGAGTCGTACTGGGACTTAGACCGGAGGAGCTTGCACTAGTCAAGGATGATGACAAAGACTATCGTGAACACGTGATGCGTGGAAGATGTGCGATCATTCTTTTCGCCGGGTCTGAGGCGATAGTTGAGGTTGAAGTCGGAGACCGGCGCATGCGCGTGCGGGTGGAATCTACTTTCGGGATACAACCCGGGCAACAAGTGTCGATCGCCATCTTGCGTATGCATGTCTTTCACGCCGACAGTACGCAGAGGATCGGCAGCGTAAATTACAATGTAAGCTAATTGCGATCCGTGGAAACGGTCGGCGCTTGCGCGTACGCCCGATAATCGGTGAGCGCACGATCTGGCGAGGAGGTTTGCGAATGCTACAAACAACTCCCGGCCGTAATCACGGGTATTCGATGCATACGTTACCGCGGAATGTCGTTGCGGGATCGCTGCAGTCATTCGCCGTCGAGTATGTAGCTGGGGATTACGGTGTCGACAACTCGGGAAGCATCAAGCTTGTCTGGCGCTACGCCTCGGACATGGGCCGCCCGCAGTTCGATGATCCGCAGGCGCCGAACTATGTTCGTATGGAAACCGATGGTCACTGTAAGCTGTCGCCGCGGTACGACCCGAAGAATAACACACGGCCCTGGGGACCGACGATCTACGTTAAGATTACCGCAGGGTTTCTTCGACCCGGCGAGCGCGTCAGGTTTCTTTTCGGCTCACCGGAGCACGGTTGTCCCGGCTTTCATATGCAGACCTTTTGTGAGTGCGGCTTCCGTTTTCGACTTCTGGTCGACGATGTTGCTACCTGTACGTACAACGAGGTTGTGGTTGCGCCAGCAATCGACATCGTTCCGGGCATCGCTACTCACTACAGACTGTATCTACCCTCCAGAGTGAAGCCCTGCGAAGAGTTCAAGCTCTGGATCGTAGCGCATGATCGCTGGGCGAATCCCAGCGCATTTCGTACAGCGCTGGCCCTTTCGTCTGATGTTCCGGTCGCCGGGCTCCCGGCACGCGTCGGTCCCGACGATTCGTCGGATGGTGTTGTGTGCCTTTCGGGGCTTTCTTGTGCACAGCAGACAACGGTTCGGATCACCGCTCGTACGGTTACCGCGAAAGCGGCACAGACGCACACGCTCCACGGGATTGGAGACATTGACGCGGGTATGGGCATCGTAGCGGACGCTCACGCGAGGATCGAGTTCGTTTCCAATCCTCTGGTAGTCTCCAACACGCACGAGCACGCGGCTTTCTGGGGAGATATGCACGGGCAGTCCGGTGAGACTATTGGAACAGGCACCATTGAAGAGTACTTCAGCTTCGCCAGGGATAAGGCCTGTGTGGATTTCGCTTCCCACCAAGGAAACGACTTTCAGATTACCGGCGAGTTCTGGGAACGTTTACAGAGCACGACACTTGCGTATTGCCGCGAGGGAGCTTTCGTGACATTCCCTGGTTACGAATGGTCGGGAAATACCGCAGTCGGCGGCGACAGAAACGTCTTCTTTCGTAGCGAGGGCAGGGCGATCCGCCGGAGCTCCCACGCCCTCTGTCCTGACCTCCTTGATGCGAATTCAGACTGCAGCACGGTGGAAGAGCTCTTTGCAGCGCTGAAGGATGAAGATTGCATGGTTATTCCACACGTTGGTGGGCGCTACACCGACCTCAGTCGACATGACGAAGTGCTTGAGAAGTCTGTGGAGCTCCACTCGGCGTGGGGCACTTTCGAATGGATGCTGACCGATGCGCTGGTTCACGGATACCACGTGGGCGTGGTCTGTAACTCCGATGGACACAAGGGACGGCCGGGAGCCAGCCATCCCGGTAGAGGTCATTTCGGCTCCTACGGCGGCCTTACGTGTGTGCACACCACCGCGCTTACTCGCGACGGGGTGTGGGAGGCTTACCAGTCTCGAAGGCACTACGGCACTACCGGCGCGCGCATATACCTCGACGTTCAGGCAGGACTGCTGAAAGGCGGAACTGTGGCCGATCAGGTGACGATGGGAGCCGTTCTCTCCGAAGACTACGATGAGATGAACCTGAAGGTTCAAGTTGGAGGAACTGGTCCGGTGTTGGCGGTGGAGATTTACAACGGGCTCGAGCTGCTCGAACGCATTGTACCATCGCCGGTCACTCCTGAGGATCGTCGCATTCTGGTATGGTGGGCCGGTGCAACCGAACGCGGACGGGACCGCGCCCACGATTGGTCAGGTCGATGCGTGTTGCGCGAAAACGCGTTCGAGTCGGTTGTCCCGGTGAACTTCCACAATCCGGAGCAACCGCTACACCACATACCGTTACAGGACGAGGTCTCCGAGCTTTCGTGGCGATCGATTACCACCGGCGGAGTTGCCGGCTTTGTTGCCACCCTTCGTGCGGCCCGCACTGGTTTTCTTACCCTTGAAACGGCCGATGTATGTGCGGATATGACCGTTGCGGAGATCAATGCGGACGGGTCAGTCTGGTCGGCAGGGGGAATCGGCTTGTCGCTGCGTGTGGCGCGACTTGCTACGGTGAATCGAAGGACGGACCTTATCGTCGAGCGGACCGTGCCCATCAAGCTGGATGCGGGCGCGGCCGTATACGTGAAGGTAATCCAGGAAGACGGCGAGATGGCGTGGTCGAGCCCCATTTATGTCGCCGGCTAATGCCTACGACCCGCCTGGCAGTCGGTACCCCCGAGAGGGGGCGGATGCTCGGCAAGGTATTCGTCGTACGAGCATACTCGGCAGTTCGCTGCGCGAACCCCGCTCTCAACAGACAATGATTTCCGGGCCGTAACCTCGCAGCTCCTCGAGCAGTGCCGGGTCGGCCTTATCGTCGGTCAGAATCACGTCGATTTCGTGCAATTGTGCGAACGGCGCGAGTGAGGTCTTGCCGATTTTGTCATGGGTGACTACTAGTACCGTTCTGGCTGCTATCTGGAGCATCGTCCTCTTGATCTGAACTTCGACGATGTTTGTGTTTGTCACACCACCGGTGGTAAGGCCGCCGGCGGATACGAATGCGACGTCAACGTGGAACTGCGCCAAGAACTGCTCTGCGTGTGACCCGTAGAAGCAATGGGTGACGGTGTTAACAACTCCCCCGGTGGACACCACAGAGACATCCGGAGCGTCAATAAGCGCGAGCAGCACATTGACGGCGTTGGTAATGATCGTTAGGCCTTTGTAGTCCTTCAGCTGAACAGCGATTTGTTCCGTAGTGGTGCCGGCGTCTAACAGGACCGCATCTCCATCCCGCACCATTTGTCTTGCAAACAGTCCGATCCGTTGTTTCTCTTCTCGTAACTGAACCTCGCGCTCGCCGAGCGGTATACCCATCGGGGTATTGTCGCTAAGGACAGCTCCGCCGTGTGTGATGCGGACCGCCCCTTGTTGTTGAAGACTCTTGAGATCGCGGCGAACCGTGTTTCGTGAAACGCTCAACAACGAGGATAGGTCGCCGATCCCGGCGAAGCCTTTACGACGAAGCAGCCCCATAATGTCCATTTCACGTTTGACTCTCATCAGGTACCTCTGAGACATCCCGTGTTGTGGTTACGCTGAAACATCGATCGCCTGTCATGCGTTGGGCAATGCGGCCGCATGTATCGCTCCCGCCGGTCACGATTCGAATGCATACCACGAAGGGTGTCCTCATTATGCCCCAGCTTGAGTACAATTGCAACATTTGGTTCCTATTTTGGTGTCTAAGTTAATACTTTTGTAACTTTTAATTGACTTCTGGCGTATTCGGGAATAAAATCAGACGGAAACTACCGGTATGGAACTGCGAGCAGTGGCATTTGATATAGGCAATACTCTTATCGACGACCGCACCAACCAAATGGAATCGATCCGGAGATTGGCGCAAGAGCTCGCTTGCGAGGGGGTTGTCACTTCAAGCGAAGAGTTCGTATCAACGTACATCGGTGTGAATCGAGCCAACAACGTACCGTTCCTCAGTCATACGTTCGGAGACGCGCGGTTCTTCGAGAGCACGTTGCGCAGATTAGGGATTACGTCAATCTCCGCGTCGAAAGCATTGCAGCGATATCGCAAAATCTTGATGGCTCGCTCCACAATCGATGTGGATATCGTGGCAGCGCTCACAGCCGTACGCAACCGCGGGCTGAGAACCGCCGTGTTGTCAAACGAAAGCGTGCAACGCGTAGAGGCGTTATTCCGAAAGACGCGTATCGATCAGCTCTTTGACGTCGTTGTTGTCTCCGAGGCTGCGGGAATAGAGAAGCCTGACCGGCGCATCTTTGAGCGGTGCTGTTGGGAACTTGGTGTCGATGGCTCCGAAGCGGCCTTATTCGGCGACAACGAGATTGCCGACGGAGCATGCAAACAAACGGGTATGCTCTTTGTCTTGGTTACCGGCTACAAACACCCGGACTGGGGCTGGGAGAACGGAGAAGCGTACGAACCCGATTACACTGTCAACCGGATAACGCCGGACACTGTGGAATCGTTCCTGGGCTTTGCGGCCGATCTTTCCGGCCGGCGAGACGGCGGGCGGCATGACCGCAGCAACTAGCGCGAAGTGCGTTGCACTTGCGGGATCCGGAGCGCGGGAAACCGGTGCGCCCCATAAGGAGGTAATGGCAGAAGGGTAGTCTCTATAACAGGAACAGTTACACCCTAAAGAACGGTTCCACACTAACGGGACTGTTTAACGCTTAAGGAGGCGGTTTATGAAACGCGTCGTTTACTTGGCAGTTATCTTGTCTTTGCTCGTTGTGGCCGCCGCGGTACCTCGCGGAGCGCCGGAGGATCCTGCAGCGCGGCCGATTACGCTGACGGGTATGGTACGGGACTACAGTTTGAACTATGATCCACCGTGGTACACGGCGGTCGAACGGTTCCAAGAGAAGTACCCACATGTCACAATCGAGCTGGAGGGCTTGCCGTATGATGATCAGAGGGAGAAGGTTCTGATAACGGTAGGCGCCGGTCGAGGTCCGGACTTCGTCATGATGGACTGTATTTGGCTCGGTGAGTTTGCGGCGAACGACATCGTGATAGACATTACCGACAAGCTTGCGGCCGATTATCCGGGCCTTATGGACGATTACTTGGAGACATTTCAAGAGTCGGCGAGATGGGAGGGTAACACGTACGGACTATGGCTGTGGACCGACGTACGGATGCTGGCGTACCACAAGCCGATGCTTGAGGCCGCAGGATTGGATCCCGAGCGCCCGCCCCGTACGTGGAACGAGTTGCGTGAGTACGCCCGTCAGCTAAACCGACCTGAAGACGATGTCTGGGGCTATGCGTTTCCGGCGTTCTCTACAGACCACACTGCGGATCGATGGTATCCGCTCTTGTGGATGGGCGGAGGGCAGATACTGACCGACGATATGACTGAAGCTGCGTTCAACAGTGAGGCCGGTATCCAAGCGCTCCAGTTCCTCGTTGATCTGATGAATGAGGATGAGGTGAGCCCAAAAGACCTTATCGGAATCTCGGAAGCTGACATTAGCCGTGGGTTTCTGGCAGAACGCTATGCGATGATGATCAAAGTCGGAGAGTTCTGGCCTGACTATGAAGATATGGGCTATTCTGTAGACGAGTACAAGGCGCAGGTTAGGCACGCGCCGCTTCCCCTGCCGGAAGGGGGGCAGCCGGCAACGGGATCCGGCGGTTGGCTCGGGGCGGTGACTCGTGATTCTGAGCATCCGGACCTGGCGCTTGAGTTCATTACGATGGTCGCTGAGACGGCGAACATGGCCGAGTTCCTTTTGATCGATGGGCGCACCCCCACAAGACAGTCTCTAGTCGAAATGGAGGAGGAGTTCTTCGAGGCGGTGCCATACTTTGACGTGCAGCAAGAGGTTCTGCCTTACGCGCGTTTTCGGCCCTATATTCCCGAATACACAATGATTTCCGCGGAGATTGTCGAGGCTATCCAGGCTGCGTTGGCGCTGGAGACGACGCCGGAAGCTGCCCTGAACCGAGCGGCGGAACGAGTAAACGCGATTCTCGCGGAGCGCGAATGGTAGACTTATGGTGCCCGATGTACGGGCATGAAGACACAGGCTGATTCGTAGCGAGCGGGCCCCGAAGCGTAGCTTCGGAGCCCGCGCTGTTTAGCGGTGGAAGGTGGGGGGCCGCTTCGCGCCGGCCGCTTTTTCGTCTGGGAGATTGTCCATGCGACGAAAACCGAGTGTGGGTATAGCTTACATATCGCCTCTTCTCTTCGGAGTGCTGCTGCTGGCAGTTTACCCTCTCGTGCAAGTCGTATGGATGAGCTTCCATCGAATACGGCTCGCAAACATACAAGACGCAGCTTTCGTGGGTCTGGAAAACTTCGTAACGCTGTTTCGAATTGAAGCGCCTGCGTTTGGTTCCGTAGTGGCGATTACCTTGATTTTCGTCGTTGCTTCGGTATTTTTTCACGTAGCGATAGGCTTCGTGCTCGCGTTGTTTCTCAACTGCCGATGGATGAAAGGACACAATGTTCTGCGTGGTGTCTACATGATGCCGTGGATCACCGCAGGCATCATGGTTGGGTATACGTGGAGTTTTCTCCTTGAGCCTCGGGCGGGAATACTCAACTACTTGCTCAGCCTTCTTGAATTGCCGGCACAATCGTGGACTGCAGATAGATCGCTGGCGCTGCCGGCGATCATTATCGCCAACATATGGAGAGGCGTTCCGTACAGTCTGATCATCCTGACCGGCGGACTCCAGAGCATCGACCCCGAGCTGTACGACTCCGCGCTTGTCGACGGGGCCAAATCCAGGCAGATAGTTCGGTTTATCACGCTACCTTTGATGCGTGAGTTCATTCTCTTGAACCTGATTCTGGACACCGGCCTCACGTTCCATGTGTTCGACGTCATATTCGCCATGACCGCCGGCGGACCGCGGCACAGCACGACAACGCTGGCTATCCTAATGTACAACCGCGCGTTTAGGTTTGGGGAGATTGGGCTTGGTTCCGCTGTAGCGGTGATGCTGCTCTTAATCAGCGGAGTGCTAGCGGTGTTCTACATACGATCTATGCGCCGCGAGAGGGGAATGTCCCATGTTCGGTAGCCGGGCCAACACCATCACACGAGTATTCGTATACTCAGTGCTGGTGACTTACCTAATCGTGACGATTCTTCCGCTATACTGGATACTGGTGACTGCTTTCAAGGAGCCGGCGGAAGCAATGACGTACCCGCCGACCCTTGTGCCGCGATCGATCACCTTTGATAATATCGTGCGCATCTTCACAGAGTCACGCGTTTTCGGGTTCAGACCGTTCTACAACAGTCTGGTAATATCGCTGGGCACGGCCGTTCTAACGGTCCTAGTTAGTTTCTGTGCAGGCTATGGTTTCTCGCGATACCGTTTCCCGGGGCGTGATGCGCTTCTGCTCTCGCTCCTTCTGATTAACTTCCTTCCGTTGCTCGCAATTGTCATTCCCGTTTTTCGTCTGTTTATACTGTATCAGCTCTACGATACGTACCTGGGACTTATCTTGCTCCATGGTTTCAAGACTGCACCGTTCACCGCGTGGCTTATGAAGAACTACATTGACACGCTTCCACTTGATCTTGAGGACTGCGCCATGATCGACGGGTGCTCGCCGCGAATGGCGATGCGGCGGATCGTGGCACCCTTGGCCGCCCCCGGTCTTGCGGCAGTCGCGGTCCTGGCGTTTCGGCAAGCGTGGAACGACTTCACGGCTGCGCTGATCTTGACGACAAGTGCAGACGTTCGACCGTATACAATCGCTCTGTACCGCTTTGTCGGCGAACATGGACGGGTTGAATGGCATCTGCTCTCGGCAGCGGCGTTCATCTCAATTGTTCCAGTCGTGGGGTCGTTCGCGTTTGTGCAGAGATACTTCGTATCCGGATTGACCGGTGGGGCGTTGAAGTCGTGATCCGGATGCGTTAGATACGCCGGAATCGAGCAGGTTTTCCGCACGAGATCGTCACGCGAGTTCATAAGGGATTTCGGCGAGTCAGCGAAGTCGCAGTCTCAGTCTGGTACGCGCGGTAGCCACGGACCCGGGTATTCTCCGCCGGCGAATCGGTTGCCGTTCCATTTGATCGCGACACGATAAGTCTGCTCTGACCGTGTGAGAGTTTCCGCGAAGGCCGCCGGAGCAGTTAAGGCCCCGTGGGCTGGCGTGAGCCTGAGACCGAGAAACGGAATCGCTGCCCTTGACATGAGGGCGGACTGTGGTAATGTAGGCTTGCCGCCGGTTTTGTTCAGCTTTCATTGAGCGTGTTCGGCCGTTTTGTGGCTCGATCGAGATATGAGGAGGTTTACGTGACAAGGAAGACAGTGCTGATCATGGGAGCGGCCGGTAGAGATTTTCACAATTTCAACACTTACTACAGAGACAACGAAGAGTACAACGTTGTCGCCTTTACGGCGACCCAGATCCCCTATATCGACGGAAGAACGTATCCGGCGGTACTCTCGGGACATCTCTATCCAGAGGGCATTCCAATCTACGACGAGTCGCTTATGCCGGAACTGATCAAAGAGCTCGGTGTTGAGGAAGTGGTATTCGCCTATAGTGATGTTCCCTACCAGTATGTGATGAACAGATGTGCTCTGGTAAACGCGCTCGGAGCCGATTGGCGACTTCTCGGGTACGACAGGACGAAGATAAAGTCCTCTAAGCCGGTTATTTCCGTATGCGGTGCACGAACAGGTTGCGGGAAAAGTCAGACAACACGATTCATCTGCGAGATCTTTAAGCGGATTGGGAAGAGAGTTGTCGCAGTTCGCCATCCAATGCCCTACGGCAATCTTGTTGCTCAGAGAGTTCAAAGATTCGCCGCGATCAAAGACCTGGAGACATACCAATGCACCATCGAGGAGATGGAAGAGTATGAACCACACATCGCTGCCGGAAATGTGATCTATGCGGGCGTTGATTACGAGGCCATCCTGCGGGCGGCAGAAAGAGATTCTGCCGGAGAGCCTGATCTGATACTCTGGGACGGCGGCAATAATGATTTTCCGTTCTTCGATTCCGATCTGAAGGTGGTTGTGGTTGATCCACTCCGACCGGGAGACGAGGTTGCATACTACCCCGGCGAAGTGAACTTATGCATGGCGGACGTGATCGTGATCAACAAGATGGATAGTGCAGAAGACGAGAATGTTGAGAGAGTAAGGGCAAACTGCAGGAGACTTGCTCCGAACGCCGTCATGATCGAGGCCGATAGTGCGCTTTCGGTGAGAGGATAGGTCAAAGGCAGGCGGGTTCTCGTAATCGAGGATGGTCCCACACTTACCCACGGTGAAATGAAGATAGGCGCCGCAAGCGTCGCCGCAAGAAGATTCGGTGCCGCCGAAATAGTCGATCCCCGTCCTTTTGCGGTCGGCACGATTGCAGCAACCTACCGCAAGTACCCTGACATCGGCGAGGGAATTCTTCCGGCTATGGGATACGGTGAAGAGCAGAAGAGAGATCTCGAAGCGACGATTAACGCAGTCAGTGCGGATGTTGTGCTCAGCGGCACGCCGATAGACCTTGAGAGAGTGGTACGATCGAACAAACCGATAGTTAGGGTCACGTATGAGCTGAGTCCGAGAGAGAACGGCGCGAGGACGCTGGAAGAAGTAATCGTTGAGAACCTGTTCGGTTCGTTCCGCCGATCAAGCCCGGGTAGACGGGAATCGCATTCCGTCCAGGTCGGCTGAACGACGGGCTCCACCTCATGTTCACGAAAGAGCGTCTCATAGCGTAAGGTCCAGTCTTTAGGGTTCAGATTGTCGATTACATATAGTCCTTCTGCTGCAGATACGCCGGGGTTGTGGTCACCGAATCGCACAACTTCACCACCGCTGCTGAGGTATGCTACCCTTACTTATAGATGCAGCCATATCTGTACACCCTTTTGGTGGCACTGGGGACCGTAACCTCGCTCGGGTTTATCTTTCGTCAAGGGTATCCTCGATACCTGAAGAAGGTGCACCGGCCGCGTGTTTTCCGGCGCCACATCACCGAAGCGGTTCTGCTGATCGTGTTCTGTATTGTCATGGGAGCCAGAGCCGGCTATGTCTGGCTTCACTGGAATCGTTATGCGTCTGAGCTTCGGCGCGTTCTGCAGCTTTGGGAGGGTGGGCTCGTCTTCCATGGCGGCCTGGCCGGCGCGATGCTGGGTTTGCTGCTGTACCGCTCTTTGCGCAACGTTCCGGTCCGGCATCTGCTGGATATGGCGGTGCCGTACGTGTGTATCGGCTATGCCATCGGCCGCATCGGCTGTTTTCTGAACGGCTGCTGTGCCGGTCGCGTAACCGATTCGCCCTGGGGTGTTGCGTTTCCGGACCTGCTGGGGTCGCAGTTGCGTCATCCAACCCAACTGTATGCTTCTGGGGCCGCCGTAGGCATTTTCGTGCTTCTGGCGGCGATCTATACCCGCTCGCGTTTTCCCGGAACTACTACCGGCGCTTTCTTCGTGCTGTTCGGTACGTACAGATTCCTGATGGAGTTTTTGCGGCTGCACATGCCGGTGGACGGCGGCTTGTCGCCGTTTCAGTGGACGGCCTTGGTGATGACTGCCGTCGGTATCGCATTGGTAATTACGCCCAAGAAATACGTGCAGCCTTACCGGAAAGGAGGATAGAAGCATGAATGGATTAAAGGGTGTTTTTGTGCCCGTAGCGATTGTGCTGCTTTTCGTGTGCGCCGCCGTAATGCCGGCGGAGGAGCCGCAGGCGCCGGGTGAAGACAATGCGCCGCCGGTCAATTTCATGTGGGGCGTGCCTGAGGGTATTGAAATGGGTCCCTTCGCGGGACTGGGAAGAGCTCCGGAGGCCGAGAAGAAGCGCCTCCGTGACAGCCGGTTGGAGATCGTCTGGGAAAAGGACAACTCGTATGTCCTGCCGCTGTTCGCCTTCTCAGAGCACAGCTTGACCGGTGTACGCTATTTCGGAGAATCCATTCCCGACAGTCTCGAGGTGGAGTGGTTAGACCCCCGGCGCCGCGAGTGGCACCCGCTGAAGGAGATTCCTTCAGAGATGATCAAGCTTGAAACGGAGCGTGAGAATGATCACGTTTCAATCAGTTTCGGACCGCCGGAAGGCGCAGTTTTCCGAGAGGGTAAGGTACGCTTTATCTGGTTCCGGGTTACTCCCCACGAAGCGGGGGAATTCGAGTCGGTGCTATTCGCGTTTCAGCCTCAGGAAACGGAGGAAGCTGAAAAGCGGAGAGAGGCGGTGTCGAACAAGCTCATACTAGAGGCTGAGGTGATTTCTCCCGGGGAGTAGGGAAACATTTTGGGCAGGCGGGCAGACGGGCAGGAGCGGCAGCTGATCTTGACCCGGGCCTGACCGACTGGCCAGATTATCGCAGCCCCAGGCTCTGCGCCGCTTCGCGAGCGCGGTCGGGGTAATCGGTTATGATTCCGTCGACCCCCTGCATGAGTAATCGTTGGATTCGGGCCGGCTCGTTGATTGTCCAGACAAACAGCTTCAACCCGGACCGGCCGGCCGCACGTCTCAGCGGCGGGCTTGTCACGTGTACTCTCCGGGTGCGCTCCGGCACGATGAGCGCTTCGTAGGGCGGGCTATATAGCCTGGTGAGGCGAAACAGACTAAGCCTCAGGAATCGGCTAATCTCTCGCCCCGTTGCGCCGGTAGCGATTTCGGGTGCGTGTTCGCGCAAGGCCTCGGCGGGTCGTGTCAGAAACGAAGCCACAACGGTGCGGTCCGCACGGTTGAACTCCCTGATCAGGTCGGCGACCGCAACCGCCACCTCAGCGCTGATCGGTTTGAGGTCCAGCATGATCGGCGTATCCGGGAAGTGCGTGAACACCTCTCGAAGGCTCGGCACCCCTACACCCTGATCACGATACGGAAACTCAGACAGCCCGGTCATGAAGTAGTGCCCGGCGTCCAGCGACTGGATCTCTTCCCAGCTGAGATCGGCCACCCGCCCGCTGCCGTCGGTGGTCCGGTTCACCGTGGCGTCGTGTATCACCACTAGTTCACCGTCACTCGTCATCCACACGTCCATCTCCAACACGTCTGCGCCGAGCTCGAGAGCCCGTTCGAACCCCACAATCGTGTTTTCCGGCGCGTATCCCGGCGCCCCGCGATGGCCGATGACTGCGGGGTTAGGGTATTGTGCAAGCGCCGGGTGCTGTTCCACCGGCTGCGGCTGTAGAATCCGGGGATTCGCAGCTGAATCGTCGCTCTCGTCCAGGCTTGATGCAAACGGATTAGAGCAGCCGGCCGTCAGCACGATCGCAATGCTCACGGTCATCGCGATCGTAGCCCATAGTGCCTTGTCTTGCTTCATGCGGATTCTCCTCTGATGACCGTCGCCATGCGATGACTGCCTCCAGCGTAAGACGGCTTGCGGAAAGACCACCACCGGCCGCATAGAGGGCAACCTTGGCTGTCACCGTGTATTCTATCACCGAAAGGCGCGAGAGTAGAGCGCTTTTGTCCTCCGCGGGCGTACCCGCCGGGTATGGCCGAAAAGACCGCATACGCATTGATCGCAGATAATGAAACCGCTACGCTTGGGCGTCGGCTGTACATCCTGACCGAGGAAGCGCTTTCGCTACCTCACGCAGATAGTGTATGCGGCACGCGCTGCGTTGAGTCATTGAACCCGGGACCGAGGATCCAGACGAGATTAAGCGCATTCTCCGTCATCTCGTGGCGACTGTCGGCGCGCCGTCGGGGTTCG
>PWQX01000180.1 GCA_003556605.1 Spirochaetaceae bacterium | reverse complement strand
GGCTTGCGGAAATGCCGGCCGATCGTGCGGCCGAGATTCAGCGAAAGATGACGGTGAGGGCGGAACAGTGAGCTGGAGGAAGCTCGGTGCTGCAACAGTACAGTTTTGGGACTCATCCGGACCGTCTGTCCGCTATGCTCTCCGACTTGACCGGTCAGCGAGCGGTGACCGGCGGCCTACACGGTTCTCATTACGAATTCTCGTCGGGAACACGTGCTCCCGTTACCGGGAGCTTCGAGTCTGAGCTGCACCGGGCGTTGTTCCCAGGCTCCGGAGCGACGACACCGAACAGGGCTCCCGGTCTCCCCCAAGTCCGCTTTGAATCTTCAGATGTCGCGGACACATACGCCGAATCCCGACCGCGGCTTGACGATCACGTGGTCCGTGAAGCGGCCGAGCGGCTGATGGACCGAATGCAGCGGCAGGACGAGGACGAGCCGGCGCGTGCGGCGGCTCGTGCGCGCGAACAAGCGCTGCAGGAGCGTCTCCACCGGCTCAAGGACGCTGTCGCGGCTGCGTTCGAACCGGCGAGCAAGTCTGAAGGTGAAGCCGAGCAGCGAAAAGAACAGGTAGAACTCGATTTGACAGTGGTTGAGGCCCTGCTTCAGCGTATCCGAGGCGAGCTTGTCTCGGGGGACCAGCCGGGCAAGCCGGGCGACGCTCTCCCCGCTGCCGGCAGTGATAGCGATGCCGCCGAGTTGGTATCGCAAATGGTGCGCCGGCTGCTCGCGTCAATCGAAGCTCTCCTAGCAGACGCCGATCAAGGTGCGAAACAGGGACAGAACCACGCCGGCGGGACTGCCGCCGATGCGCTTCTTCGCAGCGCAACGATGCACACGCTCGTTGCACAATTACGCGAGCTGCAGCAACTGCCGGACGGCGGTAGCGCCGGCGATGCGACTGAGGCGCTGACGACGGGGCTGCAGAAGCGCGGGCTCGACCTTGAACAAATCGCCGAGCTTCTTCAGCGGCTGCGGGAAGACGGCGGCGCGCGTTCCGGTAACGAACGCGTAGATCCCGAGCTGGTCGCACGGCTGCGGGCGGCCCTCGACCGCAAAGCGCTTGAACGCGAAGGCGGGGAGAGCGCGCGGGCGGATTCACGCACTAACGACGGTGAGCGTGAAGGTGAACGTCTGAATGAGCGTGGTGACGGTCGGGTTCGCGTACAGGACCTGCGTCCGCGCTCGGAGGCCCGCAGAGAGCGTTCCTCCGACGACCGGGGCGCTCGCACAAGTGGTGATACCGAAAGAAGCGACCACAGCGGCCGGTCTTTGCGGGCTGAGATGCGCCTTGATCGTTCGGACGGCGCCGACCTGTCCGGTGACCGTGCAACAGGGCTGCGAAGCGCTGAGACTGCGCGTCAGGGGTTCTCCGGCCGTGCGGCGGCACAGCAGCAGGCTGAGGCGCAGCTTGCACGCCACTTGCGTAACGAGCTTCCCGAGCAGGTATTGCGGCAGGCGCAGATGGTGATTCGCGGGGAGAATGACGGCGAGATGCGGCTCAGTCTGAACCCGCCGGAGCTCGGTGGTGTACGCGTGCGGATGCAAATTCACGACAACCTAATCGCGGTACGCTTTATTGTCGAGAATAATAGCGTGCGCGATGTATTCGAGCAGAACTTACATAGCTTGCAACAGCAGCTCGCGGACAGCGGTTTTGAGAATGCCGGGATCGAGGTCTCGGTAGGAGGAAACCCCAAAGGTGACCGCGGCGCCGAGCATGCTCCGTCGCGAAGTCGCGCGCTTGAAGAGCTGGAAGCGGGCGTACCGGTTCTCAGCGAGATGTATCGTGAAGACACGCAGATCAATCTGATAGTGTGATTGAAGGAGTATTTGTTGATGGAACCTGATCCAACAATGGGCGGCAGCGAGCTGTCGCGCTTGAAGTCGCAAACTGAGCAGTTCAACAGGAGCCTGCATTCCGGCCGTGCCCCGAAGCAAGAGCTCGGCCGCGACGATTTTCTCAAGATTCTCATCACACAGCTGCAGAATCAAGATCCCACCTCGCCGATGGAAGACAAAGAGTTCGTCGCACAGATGGCTCAGTTCTCCGCGCTCGAACAGATGACGAACATTGCAGGGGAGTTTCACAAGCTGTCTTCACTCTTGAGCCAGGGTCAGGCCATGCAACTCGTGGGTCGTACCGTTGAAGTTCAACAGGGTGAAGGCCTGGTTGCAGGTGTTGTGGAGCAGGTAACCACGGGGGAGTTCCCACAGGTGAAACTCAACGGCAGCTATTACGATTACGAAGACGTTGTCCGCATTAGCCAGTAAGGGGGCGTAACGATATGATGCGATCGCTGTACTCCGGGGTCTCCGGACTTCAGAACCACCAGACCAGAATGGACGTTATCGGAAATAACGTGTCGAACGTGAACACTACCGGGTTCAAACGCGGGCGCGTGAACTTCCAGGACATGATCTACCAGATGATGCAAGGGCCGGCTCGACCGCGAGAGGAAGTCGGCGGGATCAACCCGCAACAGGTCGGCTTGGGCATGCGGGTGGGTTCCATCGATACGATTCACACTCAGGGCTCGCTTGAGACTACCGGTGTTCGCAGCGATCTCGCGCTTCAGGGTAACGGGTTCTTCGTGATGCGAGACGGTGATGAGAGGTTCTACACGCGGGACGGGTCTTTCGGCGTCGACTCGGAGGGTATCCTTGTGAACCCCGCAAACGGCATGCGCGTGCAGGGCTGGGCGGCGGAGCGTGAGAACGGCGAGACCGTGATCAATACCGCAGGACAGTTGGAGGATTTGCAGATCCCCATCGGCGGTAAGGATCCCGCACAAGAGACTGCCGAGGTATACCTCGCGAGCAACCTCAACAAAATGACACCGGTGATCCCGGAAGATGCGAGTGCAGCGCAGGTACGTGAAGGCACCTGGATTGTCGAACAGGACATTTATAACTCCTTTGGAGGCACGCATACGCTGCGCGTTGAGTTCGAGCGCGTGCCGGAGGAGGCGAATCAGTGGCGGACGGCGGTGCGAATCGATCCTGAAGCCGACGAAGAGGTTGAACAGAATATCGCCGTTGGCGGGGTTGCGAGTGCCGACGGCCTGAGCTTTATTCTGGAATTCGACAACGACGGCACGCTGCTCCGGGCATTTAATCCCGAGGGTGGTATGATTGATACGGACGAGGTGTTCGTGAGTCTGGAGTTCGAAGTACCCCAGGCCGCAATTCCGGAGGACGAGGATACCGGCTTGCCGGGCGAGGTGGTTACGCAGGGATTCAATCTCAACCTGGGTCGGGTAGGCGCGTTCACCGACTCAATGACGCAGTACGCGTCTTCGAGCTCAACGAAAGTGTTCAGCCAAGACGGTCATCCTATGGGGTACCTCGAGGACTACCGCATCGACCAATCGGGCACCATTACCGGGGTGTTCTCCAACGGAACAAACCGTGCGCTCGGACAGGTCGCACTGGCGTCCTTCACGAATACAGGTGGTCTGGAAAAGACCGGCGAGAACAATTTTCGGGAGACTATCAACTCCGGCCTCGCCGATATCACCCCTGCTGGGGTCGCCGGCAAGGGCGCCGTCATCTCGGGCGCGCTGGAGATGAGCAATGTAGACCTGTCGCAAGAGTTCACCGACATGATCGTGACGCAACGCGGCTTCCAGGCCAACTCGCGCACGATTCAAACGGCGGATCAGATGCTTCAGGAGGTCTTAACACTGAAGCGCTAAAACGGTAGGATTTGAGGTCAATGATTAAGGTCACGCGGCTCGGGGGTACGGCAACCTACTATGTAAACCCGCACCAGATCGAGTACATCGAGACAAACCCCGATACTACTCTGGTCATGCTCTCGGGCAAGCGCCTGATCGTCGCAGAGGACTTCCAGACCTTGTTTGACGAGATTGTCGCCTACCGCCGCCTTATCGGCGCATTCAAGAACGAGGAGTAAGGGCATGGATCTCAGTACCGTTATTGGTGTAGTTGCCGGCTTCATGATGGTGTTCTTGGGCATCATCATCGGTGGTGCGGGACTAGGAGTATACGCCAGCCCGGAATCGGTGCTGATTGTGTTCGGCGGGTCTTTCGGTGCGATGATGGTAGCGAACCCGCTGTCGCGCATGCTGGGGATCATGCGTTATGTGGGGCATGCGCTGCGAACCACCGACTGGCGTGAGCAGCAGCTCATTAACGAGCTGGTGGGGTTTTCGGATCGCGCGCGCCGCGAGGGGCTCTTGGCACTGGAGGACAACCTCGACCAGGTAGAAGACGAGTTCATGCGCAAGGGCGTTCAATTGGTGGTGGACGGTACCGATCCGGTAATCATTAAGAGCATCTTGTATAACGACCTGAATCAGCTGCAGGAGCGCCACGAAACCGGCATCAAGCTGTTCGAAGACTGGGGCAAGATCGCACCCGCATTCGGAATGATCGGTACTTTGGTCGGTTTGGTGGCGATGCTGATTCACATCGGCGCGGACCCCGAGATTATCGGCCGCGGCATGTCCACCGCTCTGATTACTACGTTGTACGGCGTGTTCTTCGCGAACCTCGTTCTCATTCCGTTGCGGAGTAAGCTCGAAGACCGTGATAGAGATGAAACGCGCGCCAAAGAGATCGTGATTGAAGGTATTCTCTCGATCCAGTCCGGAGACAACCCCCGTATTCTACTCGAGAAGCTTGTGTCCTTCCTGCCGCCGCGTGAGCGCGAAGCAATGCGGCAGGAGTCCGGACGCGCTTAGGGAGGCACGGCATGGCTCCGACGCTAAAACGGCCCAGGAAACAGCGAGGTGCCGGCGCACCCGATTACATGCTGACCTACGGCGACATGGTGACCTTGCTCTTGACCTTCTTCGTG
The DNA here is from genome assembly GCA_003556605.1 of Spirochaetaceae bacterium. Classification (GTDB taxonomy): domain Bacteria; phylum Spirochaetota; class Spirochaetia; order DSM-27196; family SLAA01; genus B1Sed10-166. The sequence continues at coordinate 12,287 of PWQX01000180.1, read as the reverse complement.
CTGTTGCTGACAGTAGCCGAGATCGACGGGTACGAGCTGCGCCTGGTACTCGCCGCCTTCCCGGGACTTGGTATTCAATCGGGCGGACAGACCTTGCAGGAAGGACGCTTGGCCGAGCTCGGCAACACCCTTGAGGCGCTGCCGTCGATGGACCGCGGGCGTCAGTTAGACCGTGCTCGTCAGACGGCGGTGTCGCTGTTTCAGCCCGAGATCCACAGTCAGCAAGTGCGGGTAACCGAGGATGAGCGCGGACTCATCATCTCGCTCGGGGCCGACACTTTCTTCCGCACCGCCAGCGCCGAGGTGGATATTGAGCGTGCGCGCAGTGTGCTGCAACGCTTGGCGCAGTTGTTGAGCTCCGAGGCGCTGGAAGACCGCTTGTTTCGCATCGAAGGCCACACCGACAGCATCCCGACCGATCCCGACGGCCGGTGGCCTACGAACTGGGAGCTCTCGGTAGATCGGTCGCTGGCGGTGTTCCGATACTTGCTTGATTTCGCCGGACGCGACATCGAGGACCAGTTTCAGATTATGGGGCTTGGCGAGCACCGGCCGTTGTTCGACAACGACACGCCCGAGGGAAGAGCGTATAATCGGCGCGTCGACATCATCATTCTGAGTGAGGGGCATTTGTAGGCCTCCGGGGCGTCGCGCTATTTTGGATTGTTGTTTGGGAGGGATCCGCTATGTCGGATGAAGATCTGTTTAGTGAAGATGAAGATGTGCTGTCCGGTGACCAAGACGATGCCCGGCGCAGACGCAGGCGTATCGCGCTCGTCCCTGGAATCGTGATCCAGGTCCTGAAGTGGACCGGTGTCATTCTCGCAGCAATCATCTTTATCGTGACCGTAGTGGTTATAACGATGAATATCATGCTTGACCGCCGTCCCGAAGCGCAAACCCGCGTTCCGGCGACCGATGCGTACCAACCGCGCCGTCCCCCAATGGACTGGTATGCAGTTATGGGTGAAGGCGAGACGCTGCGCGGTAGCACGAACGATGAACCGCGCCGCACCTTCATCGTGCGGCCTCATGTCGGCTACCCTCAAGACCGGGGCGCTCTCCTGTCGGAGTTGACCGCCCGGCGTATCGAGATTCGCGAGATCATTAGCTTGTACTTCAGTTCGCGCAGGGCCGCGGAACTGCAGGGAGCTGAAAACCGCGAAAGGGTGAAGCGTGAGCTGCGGAACAAGATCAACGACATCTTGATTGAGGGGCGCGTGCAGGAGGTTGCGTTCGACGAGTATCAAATAGTCGAATTCTGACACGTATTGCACAATCGTCGTTGCACAACCGGCGAAAATGTGAGAAAATTTGATCCGCACCGGGGGGAGCTATTTGAATGACCGAGGTACTGTCTCAGGACGAGATCGATCAGCTGCTGACCGCGATCTCATCGGGTGATGTAGAAACCGAGGAAATCGCCCAGCCGGCGGATCAGCGCAAGATCAAGATCTACGACTTCAAGCGTCCCGACAAGTTCTCGAAGGAACAGATCCGCACTGTCTCGATCATGCACGAGACATTCGCGCGGCTGACCACCACTAGTTTGAGCGCACAACTGCGTAGTCTGGTACAGGTGCACGTTGCGTCGGTCGATCAGCTCACCTACGAAGAGTTCATTCGTTCAATCCCAAACCCAACGACCTTAGCCGTCATCAATATGGACCCGCTCAAGGGTTCGGCGATTCTAGAGATAGATCCTGCTATCACTTTTTCGATCATCGATCGTCTGTTCGGGGGGCAAGGCGAAGGCGCTAAGGTCACACGCGACCTTACCGATATTGAGGCTTCGGTAATGGAAGGCATAATCGTGCGCGTGCTCGGAAACATGCGCGAGGCCTGGAGTCAGGTGATTGACCTCAGACCGCGTCTGGGTCAGATTGAAACGAACCCGCAGTTCGCGCAGATTGTTCCGCCAACCGAAATGGTGGTGCTGGTAACGCTCGAGACCAAGGTGGGAGAAGTCGAGGGTATGATGAACTTCTGTATCCCGTACCTCACAATCGAGCCGATTATCTCCAAGCTCTCGGCGCAGTACTGGTACTCCTCGGTACGGCGCGGCACCACTACCGAGAACCTCAATATCCTGCGCGAGCGCTTGTCCACCATCGCGGTTCCGATGGTGGCCGAGATCGGGCAGCTTGATCTGACGGTGCGGGAGGTCCTGTCACTGCGTCCTGGTGATGTTATCCGCCTTCAGGACACTCGCACCACCGACCCTATGCGGCTCACGATCGGGAATCGCCCCAAGTTTCTCTGTAAGCCGGGTCAGATCGGCAAGAAACTCGCCGTGCAGATCATCGAAAAGCTTGAAGACATCGAGCAAGACGATTTCGAAGAGTTGGCTGCTGAGGAAGGAGAATAGGTATGAGCGATGGTTCGCTGTCCCAAGACGAAATTGATGCATTGCTGCAAGGCTCCACGGGGATGGATCTGGGCGGATCATCTGCTCCCGAAGGGGGTGCTGCGCCTTCTCCCGAAGGGTTGCAGGCTTTCGCAAACCTTCTACAGGGCACTGTCGAGAGTCAACAGTCCAACCTCTCGATGCTCACTAGTGCACAGGTAACCATGACCGGACCCGAGCTCGAGATGAATGCTCCCGCCACGATCGCCTCCGTTATTGGTGAGGCGCTGGTGCAGGTGCATCTGAACTTCTCGGAAGGGGTAAGCGGCACGCATAGTTACTTGATGTCGTCCGAGGCTGCGATTCGACTCGCCGGCTCGATGATGGGACAAGACGATATCGATCTGGACGATGCCGCGTTGAATGCCTTGCAGGAGGCGTTTTCGCAGCTCAGTGGTCCGGTGCTGACCGCGCTGGGCGAGAAGGCCGGCACGAACATCATGACGGGACCGCCGAACGCCGAGACGGTGGGCCCTAACGACATCAGCGGCGTCGGCGAACGGGTCGCAGCGGCGACCTACAGCGTCACGATCGGGGCGGATGCACCGGCTGAGGTGTACGAGCTCTTTGACCCTGCCGTAATTGGACAGATTCTCGGCTCCTCAGCGCAGGCTGCGGCGCAGCCCGCTCAACAGACGGCACAACCGCAGCAGACCGGTGGGGGCTTCGGCCAACAAACCGGCATCGGACAGGGTGCCGCGTTCGGCGCCGGCGCTCAGCAGCAGCAGTCGGCACAGTTCGGCGGTCAGGGTCCAAGCGTTCAATCGGTACAGTTTCCCGATCTGCAGTATAGCGAAGGCCCAAGCGAACAGGGAAATATCGGCCTCTTGATGGACGTCTACATGGAGATGACCGTCGAGCTCGGCCGTACGAGAAAGCTCATTCGTGAAATCCTCGGTATGGGCGAGGGCACAATCATTGAGCTCGATAAGCTTGCCGGTGAGCCGGTGGATATTCTGGTGAACCACAAATTGATCGCCAAAGGTGAGGTTGTGGTTATCGACGAGAACTTCGGCGTACGCGTCACTGAGATCGTCTCACCGATGGAGCGCGTAAGCAACATGACCTAGCATATAGGCCGCAAAGGTCGCGGGCGACGCTACGCCCTTTGAAAACGACGAAGATTTCAGTTTAACGGGAGGGGAAAACTGAAACACTTACTCATCTTTACCTGGCTGCTGCTGGTGTTTAGCACTACGGCGGCCGCGGAATCCGGACCACCAGAGGAAGAAATCTCACGCGAAAACGGCGGCGACATGGTGTCGAGAGAGGCGGCAGACGCGCCGGCGCTCGACGTCGCCGAGTCGCCCGACGAGACCCAGCTGCTGTTCGACGAACCGGACGGCGCCGATGATGAAGCTGCGGGTCAGCTCGGCGAAGGTGTCGGGATGTTCGGTATCTGGGACTTCGTTCGAATGGTGCTGGTGTTGGGCCTCGTGATCGCTGCCGTGTACGCGGTGTTTTTCGTACTGCGCCGTGCCGCCGGAGGGCGATACCGTAGCAGTGAGTTTATCAAGTTGCTCGGATCGCAGCCGCTGCCGGGAAACCGCGCGCTTCACTTGATACAAGTGGGATCGCAGGTCTTTCTTGTGGGTGCCGGCGATTCAACGGTGAACTTGGTCTCTGAGATCACCGACCGCGAGACGATCGATGAGCTGCGGTTGCAAGCGAATAACAGCGAACAGCAGCCGGCATCGCGGGGATTCTCTGAGCTCATCTCGGGTGCGGTTCGTGTGGGTGATCGCAGCGCTGAGGGCGCCGAGGCGGGCAATTCGATTCAGTTTATGAGCCGACAGCGCGAGCGGCTGCGCAATCTGCGCTGAGTAGATGGAGGCGTAGCATGTCTAAACGCATTGCCGCCGCGGTGTTTTGTGCCGCCTTGGCTCTATTGCTAGTCCCGGTCGACTCGGTTGGCGCGCAAGAGGCGCCCGGCGAGGAGGCGCTACAGATTCCGTTTCTCGACCTGAGCATACGCGAGCCGCAGACCGAACAGGAGGTCGCCTTCTCGCTGCAGCTGTTGCTGGTGTTGGCGGTTCTGAGTCTCGCGCCGTCGATCATTATCTTGATGACCTCGTTCCTTCGCATCGCGATCGTGCTCGATTTCGTGAAGCGAGCGCTGAGCCTGCAGCAAGTTCCGCCGAACCAGGTTCTGATGGGCATCGCGTTGTTTCTGACGCTGTTCATCATGTGGCCGACCCTTGACCAGATCTATAACGAGGCGTACCGGCCGTTCTCGGACGGTGAGATCGGTATCCAGGAAGCGTACAGCAATTTCGAACAACCGATGCGCTTATTCATGTATCGCCAGATGCGGGGTAACCCCGAAAGTGTACGCCTGTTTATGCGAATGAGTGACCTTCCCAGACCGGCAAACCTCTCCGAGGTGCCGACGCATGTGCTCATACCGGCGTTCATTCTACACGAGCTGACGGTAGCGTTTAAGATCGGGATACTGCTGTTTCTGCCGTTTATAATCATTGACTTGGTGGTCGCCTCGACCCTGATGTCGATGGGCATGATCATGCTGCCGCCGGTTATGATCTCGCTGCCGTTCAAGCTCATTCTGTTTGTGCTCGTCGACGGTTGGGGCCTGATTACGCGGCAACTGGTCGCGAGCTTTGGAGGAATGTAATGGATTTTGGCTTTGCGATGAACGTGATGCGGACCGGTGTGCTCTACGTTTTGATACTCGCCTCACCGATTCTGCTGATCGGCATGGGGGTTGGGTTGGTCATCTCGATCTTCCAGGCCACCACCTCCATTCAGGAACAGACGCTTACCTTTGTACCTAAGATTGCCGCGGTGCTCTTGTCGTTTATGTTCTTCGGACCGTGGATGTTTCGGTTGCTCGTGCAGTTCACCATCAATCTGTTGAACCAGATCCCGATGCTCGTGCACTAAGGAAGAGCGGATGCCGACCGAGCTGCTGACTGACCATATCATCGCCAACGTGCAGGTATTCTTCCTGATCTTTGCACGTGTGTTTGCTATGACGCAGGTGGCGCCGGTTCTGTCGTCGGAAGGTATTCCGCTTATCGCTCGCACCGGTTTGTCGTTCTTGGCGGCGGTCACGGTTTTCCCGTGGGTGCTGGAGGCCGGGTACGTGATCCCGCAGACCGGCGGCGCCTACGTATTGTTACTGATCGGTGAGGCGATGATCGGTATCCTGGTTGGGTTTTATATCGCGGTCTTGTACACGGCCTTTCAGGTTTCCGGACAGTTCTTCTCGTTGCAGTTGGGCTTTGGGGCCTCGCAGGTCCTCGATCCGCTGTCACAAGTTGAGATACCGGTGATGGGCCAGTTTCTTAACCTGGTGGCCATGTTCATCTTCGTCTCTACACTCGGGTTTCAGCGTTTGTTTCTCACCGGCGTGTACGGATCGTTTCGCGCCTTGCGCGCCATTGACCTTGTGCTGCAGCGCGAAGACATCGTGATTACGGTGGTGACCAGTCTTTCGCGCATGTTCGAGTATGCGCTGATGTTGGCGTTTCCGATTCTGGGTACGATGATATTGATTCAGGTGACAATGGGATTGCTCGCAAAGTCGGCGCCCCAAATGAACCTCTTGATGCTGGGCTTTCCGGCGTCGATCTTGGTCGCGTTTTCGATTCTCGTGGTGGCGATCCCCATGCTGATGAGCTCGTTTGACCGTATCCTGGACATGAGCTTTGAGGAACTGATTCGGGTGTTCACTCTGATGCGGGGGGTTGAAGGATGAGCAGTGCGCCGGTTCGTGAACGGCTTGATGCGCTCACATGCTTCGGCAGCCACGATCAGCAGCAGTTTCTGCGCGAACTTGAAGCGGTGCATTTGTACTGGTTTGCCGCCGAAGACGAGGGCCGGACTGAGGAACCGACCGAGCACAAAATTCGAAAAGCGCGTGAGGAAGAGGGAAAAGTCGCCAAGTCGCAGGATCTGTCCGCGGCGATCATCATGCTGTTTTGTGCGGTAACGCTCGCGCTGTTGTCCAGCTACAGCTACCAGACGTTTCAGGATATGGTGCGATACTTTCTCTCGCGCTCGAGCGAGATCGATATCACCGAGGACGGCACACTCTTGCCGACCTTTTACGGGTTCTTCATTCGTTTGACCCTGCCGGTTGCCGCGGTCGCCTTTGCTGCGGCAGTGATGGGCAACTTGATTCAAGTCGGGTTCTTGTTCACTACTAAGCCGATCACGCCGGATTTAAAAAAGGTTGTGCCCAACTTCACTCGCTTCATCCAGAAATCGTTTCTGTCGACTGAAGCGATCTTCAATCTCGCGAAGGCGATCGGGAAGGTGATCATAATAATAACGCTCGCATTCGTGAATATTCGCAGCGAATTAGGGCGAATCGTCAATCTCGCGTCGCCGAGCATTTCGCAGGCGTTTGGGGTGATCGCATGGGTGGCGTTTCGGATCCTGGTGCAGGCGGCGATTATTCTACTCGTCCTGTCACTTTTCGATTATCTGTTCCAGCGCAGGCTACACCGCGAGCAGTTGAAGATGACCAAACAAGAGGTCAAGGAAGAGCGCAAGACCTACGAAGGTGACCCAATGGTAAAGGGCCGTATGAAGCAGCGGATGCGGGAGATGCTGTCGCGTAACATGGTCCGCAAGGTTCCGGAAGCCGATGTGGTGATCACCAACCCAACCCATTACGCGGTGGCGCTGGAGTACCACCGCGAGAGAATGCAGGCCCCGATGGTAACGGCGAAGGGTAAAGACGCGGTGGCCGAGCGCATGAAGCAGCTTGCCGGTGAGAGTGCCGTACCGATCATCGAGAATAAGCCGCTCGCTCGCGCACTGTACGCCGAGGTTGAGATTGGGGATATCATTCCCGAACGCTTCTATGAGGCGGTGGTTGCGGTGCTCAAGCAGGTGTACCAGATGGATAGGGCACGGGCGCGGACGTGGTAGACGCGTAAACGGGGGAACGTCATGGCTGATACACAGCAACAAACACTCGCAAACATCTTCGTCAACCAGCGAACTGATGTTCTAGTCGCGGTGGGTGTAATCGTCGTCGTGATGATGGTAATCATCCCGTTACCCACGGTGTTGCTCGACAGCCTCATGGCTTTGAACCTTGTGTTTGGTCTACTGACGATTTTGATCGTGTTGTACACCAAGACCGCGTTGGACTTCTCAGTTTTCCCCACGATCCTCTTGATTGCAACCGTGTACGGGCTGGCGCTGAACGTCAGCTCAACCCGTTTGATCCTTTCGCTGGGAGAACAGTTCGACGGTCGTATCGTAATTGCATTCGGCGAGTTCGTGGTTGGAACCGCGGGGGCTGAGGGCCTTGTGATCGGCCTCATTATCTTTACGATTATCGTTGCGGTGCAGTTCATTGTAATCACCAAAGGGGCGACACGCGTCGCCGAGGTTGCGGCTCGTTTCACTCTCGACGCCCTTCCGGGTAAACAAATGGCGATAGAGGCGGAGTACAACTCAGGTATTCTCACCGAGGAAGAGGCCGCCAGGAAGAAGCTTGAGCTCGAGAAGGAGGTCGACTTTTACGGCGCGATGGACGGTGCTTCAAAGTTTGTCTCCGGAAACGTAAAGGTGGGTATTCTCATAACCGTGGTGAACATTGTCGGAGGGCTGGTGGTCGGTATGACGATACACGGCGAGCCGTTCAACCAGGCGCTAAACACCTACGTGCAGTTGGCCATTGGTGACGGATTGGTTACCCAGCTCCCTGCCTTGCTGATCTCCACCGCGACCGGCTTGATCGTGACTCGTGCGATCTCCGACGCTACCTTCGGCGACGATGTCACCCAGCAGTTCTCGCGGCAGTCGCGCATATACTGGATCGCGACGGTCTTTCTAGCGGTGCTCGGGGTGTTGCCGGGTTTTCCGTGGTATGTCCTGTTTCCAATGGCCGCGCTGTTAGGGCTGCTGGCGATGCGGTTATCGCGCCGTGAACAAGCGGCGGCTGCGGCGGCCGCGCAGCCGAAGACCGAGGCGAAGTCGCACGAAGCGCCGGCGGAGATCTCGCCGGTCGCGCCGCTGGATCCGATCAGTCTAGAGCTCGGTTACGGCTTGATTCCCCTCGTCGACAGGGACAAGGGCGCCGAGTTGCTTGACCGCGTGACCCGTATTCGGCGCGAGACCGCGTTGGAGCTAGGCCTGGCGGTACCTCGTATCCGCATCATCGACAACATGCGCCTCGAGCCTTCGCAGTACTGCTTCAAGATCCGCGGCGTAGAAGTCGGCCGCGGGGTGATCCGTATGGGACATTACTTAGCGATTAACCCCGGCACCGTACGCGAAGAGGTTGAGGGTGAGGCTACCCGTGACCCTGCGTTTGGTTTGCCGGCGCTGTGGATTACCGAGGAGCGGCGTGAGGCCGCCGAGCGGGCAGGGTACACTGTTGTGGATCCCCCGTCGATTATCGCAACGCACCTGACCGAGCTGATCAAGCGCCACGCGGCCGACATTCTCGGGCGGCAGGAGGTCCGAGGAATTCTCGATGCGCTGAAACGTGACTATCCGGCGGTTGTTGACGAGGTACAGTCGGTGCTCGGTGTCGGCGAGGTGCAGAAAGTTCTCCAGGGGCTGCTCCGGGAGCAGGTCTCAATTAGAAATGTCGTAACCATATTGGAAACCCTCGCCGATTATGCTACCATTACAAAGGACGTGACGTTCTTGATCGAGAAAGTCCGCCAGTCCCTAAAACGGCAGATTTGTTTGCAGTATGCCGATGACGACAAGACCCTCAAGGTTTTAACGATTGAGCCTTCCCTGGAACAAGCCATCATAGAGTCGCGGGTGGACACCGCCGGAGGAGTCACACCGGCGCTCAAACCTGAACTGCATAGAGCCTGGGTCACGAGAGCACGCACTATGGTACGGTCGGTTCAGGAACAAGGGTATTTACCGATTGTGCTATGTTCCGAAACGGCCCGGCCACTGGTCAAGAGCAGCACCGCTCGTGAGCTGCCGGATTTGGTGGTGCTCTCAGTACAAGAAGTTCTCCCCGAGATCCGCGTGGACAGTCTCGGCGAGATACGAATCGAGGAGTGAGGTGACGGCATGCAGTACTTCATCGAGCAGGCAACGAGCCACCGGGAAGCTGAGGCAAAAGTTCGCCGGAAGTACGGTGAACGCGCGCGTATCATGAGTCACAAGAGCGTGCGTGTCGGGGGATTCTTGGGGTTGTTCACCCGTGAAGGGGTTGAGGTAACCGGTTATTTCTCCGATGAGCCCGTGCGGCGGGAGCCCCCGAGACGAAGCGCTGATGTCGAAGATGAGAAGAAGAAGATACTCGGGTCGGTAAAGAACGATAAAACACTCGAGATGGTGCTGAAAGAGCTACGAGATCTTCGCGAAACGCTCAACAGCGAGGAGCGCACTGTGCGCGCTCCTACTGTGGCTGCTCAGAACCACCCGAGTGTGGATCGCATTATAGAGCTGCTGCGGCACAACGAGTTCGTGCATGAGTACATTGAAAACATAACCGCGCGTATCCGCAGTGAGCTCTCGTTCGAGCAGCTCGAGGACTTTGAGCTTGTTGAACGGCACGTGGTGCGCTGGATCGGAGAAACCATTCAGCTGCACGAGTTCCAAACGAAGCAGAAGCCCAAGATTATGATCCTCGTTGGGCCGACCGGTGTCGGCAAGACCACGAGCATTGCCAAGCTCGCCGCTATCTACGGGGTTCAAGGGGTCAACGGGATTATCAACGATGTACGCGTAATCACGATCGACAACTACCGTATCGGTGCCAAAGAGCAGATTGAAACCTACGGTCACATCATGAACATACCGGTTACCTGCGTTGAAACCTTCGACGAGCTGCGGAAGCAGATCGCGCTGTACCGTGATGTGGATGTTGTGTTTGTGGACACCGTTGGCAAGAGTCCGCGAGATTTTGCCAATCTCGGAAAGATGAACTCCTTGTTAGAGGGTTGTGGCGGTGCGAGTGAGGTGCATCTGGCGCTGAGCGCAACTACTAAGACAAGTGACCTGCAGCAGGTCGTAAGACAGTTCGAGACCTTCGGTACCGAGGCGGTGATGATAACCAAACTGGACGAAACCACGCGTGTCGGCAACGTGATCAGCATTCTCCATCAAAACCGTAAACCAATCTCATTTATTACCGATGGTCAAGGTGTGCCCCAAGATATTGAGCCGGCATCTATACCGAGGCTGCTCATTAACCTCGAGGGGTTTACCGTGGATCGCGAGGATATCGAACAGCGATTCGCGGAATCACGAGCTACGGAGAGCTAAAGTGGCTGATCAAGCGGAAGCGCTGCGTGAGATCATGAAGGCCCGCAGCGGTCCTGAGAAACCGGGGGCGCGTATCATCGCCGTTGCCAGTGGCAAGGGCGGTGTGGGAAAAACGAATATCTCAACGAATCTCGCGTTGGGGTACGCAAGACTCGGCAAGCGTGTGGTCCTTATGGATGCGGACTTGGGGCTGGCGAACGTCAACGTTGTACTGGGTGTGATTCCGAAGTACAACCTGTATCACCTGATCCGTAAACAGAAGTCGCTTACCGATATTCTGATGGATACGAGCTACGGGATCCAGATCGTGGCCGGAGCCAGTGGTTTCGCGAAAATTGCGAATCTCACTGAAGACGAGCGTGAGTCTTTTGTGGAAGAGCTGAGTGCGCTCTCAGCGGCGGATGTCATCATAATAGATACAAGCGCAGGCGTCTCCAACAACGTACTGGCCTTTGTGGCGGCCGCGGACGAGGCGATTATCGTGACCACTCCGGAACCGACCGCAATTACCGATGCGTACGGCATTATCAAGATCATCGCTACCGAGATCGACAATCTGAGCCTTGGGCTGAAGTTAATCGTCAACCGGGTTGGGTCGGTAACCGAAGGAAAGCAGGTCGCCCAGCGTGTTATTAACATCGCATCGCAGTTTTTGAACCTCAAAGTGGATTATCTTGGGTATGTGTACGAGGATGCAGCAGTACATCAATCGGTACTGCGACAGAAACCGTTCATGGTCACGGATCCCAAGAGCCGTGCCTCAATCTGTATCCAGCATATTGTCGGTCGCATGGAGAAAATTGATGTAAGGGAGGGTTCGGGAATAGGGCAGTTCCTGCGGCGCTTATTCTCACGCAGCAATTAGTGTAGCCCAACCATGAGTATGGCGGCAGGACGCGCAGCTTGACGGCACTACTGTTTTGGCCTAAGCTGTGGCCAAGCTACTGGAGATTGTGGTGCAATGCGGATAAACTGGCGGGCCGCTGCGGCAGCAGCGGGTGTTGGATTCGTGATCTCGGTGATGAGCGGACTGTTCGGGGGTGTGGTGTTCGGTACCCTCCTGTTTCGCGCGGTTGTCGCTGCGATCATTGTCGGCGCCGGTGCGGTAGTCGTTGAGTACGTTTTGCACCGTTATCTTCCCGAGTTGTTCACCGCCTCAGAGCAGCCGCCGGGCGAGGGCGCGTTTAACGCCGAAGGCGGAAACGTTGAAATTGTGCTGGAAGAGGACGAGTACCGCCCGGACGGCGGTAGCGAGGTATCTGCGCAAGCCGAGACCGGGAGGGAGCCTGAAGCCGGGGATGTTGTTGAGGCTGTGTCCGATGACGGGTCGGACGACGGCGCGTATAAGGCGCCGCACCTGGAAGAATCGCTGGTGGAAGAGGTAACCGAGGAGCTCGGCAGCGAAGAGCCTGAATCGCCGGGAGATTGGGAAGAAGAGCCGGCGAGTTCCGGCCCGGAGAAGTCCGGGGCGGGTGAAGGAACCGAAGACCCTGGAGGAGCGGGGAGGGGTTGGGAGCTGGAGTCCGATAATCACAGCGATTTGACGGATCTTGATACACTTCCCGATGATATAGACACGTTTTCCGGAGGATTTGGCGGTGGTATTGATTCCGGCGGTGGCTCTCGGCGTGCACCGGCCCCCGGCGGGGGCGCTGAAGCG
>PWQX01000001.1 GCA_003556605.1 Spirochaetaceae bacterium | reverse complement strand
GACGAGCTCGTGGCGCGCTCTGGTTATGCCGACGTACAGCAGCCGGAGGGACTCATCGCGCGAGGTCTCGAGCGCTTGCCGGTACCGGCTCGAGGTATCGATCGCTTCGTCTATGCCGTCTATCTTTTTTTGGGCCCCGAACGGCCACGGCCAGTAGCGAACGGCGCGGCCGGCGAGCGGATCGTCGAGGTCTATCGCCGGGGGCGACTCCACCGACGCGCCGAACGCGGTGCGGCTACCTGTGCGCGTCTCCGAGCCGAGACTGGTGAGCACCACCACGCGCCACTCGAGCCCTTTCGCCCCGTGATAGGTGAGCACCTGCACGGTGTCGTCGCCGCTGCCGGTGGCCTGCTCCGGGGCCTGTTCGCCGCAGTAGCGGATGAACCCGGCGACGGTCGCCGCGCTGCGGCGGGCGTCGCACGCGGCGAGATAATCGGCGCAGACGCCGCGCAGGGTGTCGAGGTTGGCTCTGCGCCGCTCGCTTTGCGGCCAGCCGGCGATGAGGCGCGGAAGGCTGAGCAAGGCGATGCTCCGCTCGAGCGCCTCGTCGGGTGCGAGGCGCGCTATGCCGCCGCGCGCCTCCTCGAGCCGTTGTATAAGCGGGTCGGCACGCCAGCGCTCCTTGGTTTCCGCCGGGGAGTCGATAAGCGTCTGCAGCCAGGCGCCGTGCGCGCTGTGCTCGGGGTGGGTGTGCACGATCTCGGCCAGGGCGAGGGTGTCGTTGTCGTCGGCGAGAAAGCGGAGCGCCGCCATTGCAAGCCGGCACTCGGCGGTCTGCAACAGCGTGCCGTGCCCAACCGAGGCATTGATCCCGAGGCGGCCGAGGCACGTAGCGATCCGCCCGCACTCGTCATTCCTGCGACAGAGCACCGCGATCTCGCCGGGACGCAGGTCGTCGCGCTCGGCAAGCAGGCGCGCAACCCCGTGGGCGGTAGCCGCCGCGTCGTTGGCCTGGTTTGTGGAGCTGAGGTACCAGGTTTCGATGCGACCGCCCGCGGCCTCGGCGGCCCGCTCGGCCGGGATATCGAGGTTCACCGCTTGGTACCCGCGGGCGGTCAGGACCGGGCCGAACACCGCGTTTGAGAAACGAACGAGCTCTGCTCGGCTTCGCCAGCTGTGCGTCAACGTCGCCTGGGTGCCGAGGCGCTTCACCGCTGCGCTCATGAGCGTCGGGTCGGTGCCGCGAAAGCCGTAGATAGCCTGCTTGGGGTCGCCCACCCACAGCGAGTTTCCCGAGAGATCGTGCAGGGCGAGAAAGAGCGCGAGTTGGACGGGGCTCGTGTCCTGAAACTCGTCGACGAAGATGCGCGGGCGCGACTCGGCGATCCCGGCGCGCACGCGCTCGTTTTCCCGGGCAAGCTGCAGGACACGCGTTTCAAGATCAGTGTAGTCCATCACCCCTTGCGCGCGCTTGTACTCGGCGAAGGCATCGAGCGCGTCGGCGGCGCAGTTCATCACGCCGCAGGTCATGGTCTGCAGATCACGGTGAAACTCGGCGCTGTGCACAAACTCGGCGGCCGCGGCGTGGACCGCATCGAGAAGGCCCTCGGCGTCCTTGTTGACCGTTTGCTTTGAGAGCCGCGCGTACTCGCTCCATGGAATGGGGTCGCCGGCTAAGTGCCTGTGGACGAACCGTTCGAGCAGCTCGGTGGCCTTTTGCGTTTGGCCCTTCGGCTTCTCAATCGCCTGCAGCGCCGGGAGCGCGGCCGCCGCCGCCTCGGCAACCCGGGCGGCTATGGTGTCGCCGTCCGTGGTGCTGGCGGCGTTGCCGGAGGTGCCGGCGTCGCTACTGCCGCCGCCCCCGTCCCCGCCCGCGCCCGCGCCAGCGCCGCCGGCGCCGCTTCCGCCGTCGGAGCCATCGCCCGCGCCCCCGCGCAACACCCCCGAGAGCTCATCCGCCGAGCGCCGGCCGGATGCCCGGAGCGCGTCGGGCGCGATGGCGTTCGCCCGCGCAAGCTCGACGACGTCCTTCAGCTCGCTGCGCCAGTCCGGCTGCCGGCCGTAGCCTGACCCGCTTTCGGTGAGCTCAAGCCGTTCGGCGACCGGTTCAAGCTCGTCGGCATAGAGCTCGGCAAGCTCGGCGACTGCGATCCGGAAAAAGCGCGTGTCCTCGCCCTCCGGCAGCACCTCGACCGCCGGAGACAGCCCGGCATCGATCGCGTACTCAGACAGAAGCCGGGCGCAGACGCTGTGAACCGTGCCGATATACCCTTCGAAGATGCGCTGTGCATCGGCACCGCGGCCCGACTCAATGAGCAGGCGCCGGATGCGTTCGCGAAGCTCGCCTGCCGCCTTGCGCGTGAAGGTTGTCGCGACGATTGCCGCGGGGTCCAGGCCGTTGCGTACGGCGTCGGCCAGCTCGTGGGTAAGATAGTAGGTTTTGCCGGTGCCGGCCCCGGCGCCGGTGATCCGGATTCCGCTCATACCGTGTCGCCCTCCAGGCCGCAGAGCCATTTGTAGTCGCAGAAGCGGCAGGGCGGCTTCTGGTACAGGAGCCCACGCTCGCGCTGTGCGGCGCGTAGCGTCTCGCGCAGCTTATCCTCGCCAATCTCCTCCTCTTCCCGGCGAATCGCTTCGGTCACGCCGGTCGCCTCTATCACGCCGTTGTTCAGTTCTGAAAGCCGCTCCTCGCAGCCGCGCAGCGCGCGGTCGAATATCTCCTCCTCCGATAGCTCGCTCTCTACGGTCTCGCCCTTCAGCAGGGGAATTGTGGTCAGGAGCTCTCCCTGCGCAAGCATAAAGTAGGCCGACCCCGTCGCGCCTAAGTCGGGCATGCCTGCTGCGGCGCCCGCCTGGCTGCCGCTTTGCACCGCGCCGTGTTCCCGCTCCTGCGCTTCGCGCCTGCGTAGCATCCAGGAATACACCGCCAGCTGCAGCGCCTCGCAGCGCTCTATCTCCTCGCGGCGATAACGTGAACTGTTCGACCATTTGAGGTCGATGATGAAGGCGCGCCCGCCGGGGTCACGCGCGATGAGATCAGCCGGGCCGCGCAGCGTCGTGCCGTCGAGATCTACCTCCAGAAACTCCTCGGTTGCTTCAACGCTGAGCCCGGCCCGCCCGAGCGCTTCGGTCAGTCGCCGCACCGCAAGCACGATCATCCTGCGCGTGCGCCGCCGCTCGATCTCACGGCCGGGCAGCAGCAGCTCGGAGGCCATGGCCTCAACCCCGGAATCAAACAGCTCTCCGGCCTGCCGCGCGGCTTCCTCCGGCTCAATACTCCCGCGGCCGCCGGCATAGATCAGCTCAACGATGCGATGGCAGAAGGTGCCGAGCATCGTGTTCCCGCTCGGAATCTCGGCGGTGCTGGAGGCGGCAATCTCCGCGTGCCGTGAAAGCGTCCACCGCATGGGGCAGCCGAGCAGATCGCCTATGCTGGAGTAGGAGAGTGCAGCCGGTCGTGCGATCGCGTTGGGCCCGATGCGGTACTGCCCGTTTCCCTGCGGCGGTTCGCGGCGGGCGGCTTCTGCGAGGCCTGCGCGTCTTCGGGCAAAGACGATCTCCGGAGCACGAAACAGCTCCCCGGCCGATTGGCTTTGCAGGGTGGGGTAGGTCCGGCCGGCCGCCGTCAGCTCGTCGAGCCACGGGTGCGGGGCGGTCTCTTCGCCGAGCGCCCGCTGGGGGCGAACCATGATGAGCTGCCCGGTCGCGGCTTCTGACGGGCGCCGCCATGCTGCGGCCTCGCGAAGGTGTGCGGTTTCGGCCTGGGGGAGGTGCGCGCCTTCGGCCGCGAGTGCCTGCCGCTCTGCGGCGCTCCAGTGCGGGGCGGGTGGAACGCCGGGGTCGGTGAAGTTCCACCAGATCACGGTCGCGCTCGGGTCGATGATCTCACCGGGGTGTGTCGCCACCCGCCAGGGCGATGCTTCGCGTTCCTCGCCATGCGGCGGGGCGCCGGCTCCAATCACCGAGTCAATCATGCGCTCGAGGGTGGTGCGCGGGATGCGCCTGCCCCCGCCGTCCTCACGACTTCCACCGCTGCCGGCCCGACCGCCGCCACCGCCACCGTCGCCACCGCCGCTCACGCCGTCGCCACCCCCGGCACCACCGTCACCACGGCCTCCCGCACACAACGCGCTGAGGACGCGCGCGTGCCCCAGCGCCGTCGCCGCGGTGGGGTCCTCCTCCATTCTCGGGGCTAGGCGGTCGATGATGAGCCGGCAGCGTTCGGCCACCGCGCGCGCCGGAATGCCTTCGGCCGGGTCAAAGCGCTCGCCGGCAAGCAGTCGATGGAACTCCGCGGCCTCAGCCTCTGAGCGCTCGGCGGCGATTCTCTCAAGCGCCGCGTTCCAGGCCCGCCCGCCGATGCCGGGCTCCTCGGTGAGGGCACCGAGCAGCCGCCGCGCCGCGCCGCGGGGGACGGGGCTGTACTCAAGCGCGAGTAGCTCGGCGAGCCGGTATACATCCACCGGACGCCACGCGTTCTCAAACAGCAGGGGAAGAAGCTGCAGCGCACCCCGGCGATGTGAAGCCGACGCGTTTGCAACCACCGGAAGCCCCCGCTCGCGGAGCGCCGCATCGAGCACTGCGCTGTCGCCGCTGCACAGAAGCGTCACCTGCTCGTTTTCCTCTGCGGTACCGGCGGCAAGCCAGGTAGCGACCGCTTCGGCCGCCTCCCACTCATCCGTGGCGGTGAGGAGGTGATACGCACCCCCGGCCCCCGGCCCGCCGCCCGGCGCTGAGGAAGGCCGTGCGCCGGGCCTCAACCCGGCTCCCGCGGCGGCAGGCTGCCCGCGCTGCGTTTGACCGG
>PWQX01000236.1 GCA_003556605.1 Spirochaetaceae bacterium | reverse complement strand
GGCGAAACACTCGAGGAGATCAACCTCTACTGGACCACCTGGGCGCAATGGTCTGAGCGTTATCCGGAGACTGAGGTTCTGTCGACCGACACCGGCCACGTGCGCGACTACAAGCGCGACCCTTACGGCTCCTACAACCCTCTCGGGGGTTATTACCAGAGCGACAGGACGATCTTCCCGGTGATGGATCGCGACGATCGTTATCACTCGAAGCATATGGTACTGGGTGCGCGAACCACTTAGCGGTCTGTGTTTTTCGACCTCAAGGAACTGAGCGAGCAGGGTATCCGGAAAACCCAATCCTTTATCTCGGTGTATGACCGCTCGCTCAACACCGGTTACATTTACCTGGCGGAGGACGGAGAAGCCTTTGAGTATGCAGACGGCAAGGCGATGGATTCACGCACCGGTGAGCAGTTCGCACCGGGCGAGCTACCACTCGAGCCGGTAGTGGCGGTGGAAGCGTTTTCCTTCGCGTGGAACGCTTTCTATCCGGAGAGCGAGCACCCATGATGGCGGCGCTGCGACACCTATACCGTACGGTAGCCGGAGCGCTGACCGTGCACAAGTCCCGGGGTAGCGAGTTTGGCACCGTCATTCCGGTGCTACCGAATCCCTGCAGACTTCTCTCTCGTGAGTTGCTCTACAGAGCACTTACCCGCCAGAAAGACCGTGTGGTCATACTCCACCAGGGTCCGCGTACCGAGCTCCGCAGATACTCCTCTGCCGACCGGTAGGAGACCGCTCGACGCCTGACGAACCTGTTTCTTGCGCCCTCGCTGATCGAGGTTGACGGGCGATTCTTCGTAGAGAACCTCATCCACCGCACAGCCCGGGGCGAAATGGTGCGCTCGAAGTCGGAGCTCATCATCGCGAATGCTCTTGCTGCGAAGGGCGTCGACTACGCTTACGAACGTCCTCTTACTATCGAGGGCGTCACGAAGTACCCGGACTTCACCATCGAGGACATGGAGTCCGGTCAGACGTTCTACTAGGAGCACTGCGGGATGTTGCATGTGCCGAGCTATCGGCGAAGGTGGGAAGACAAGCTTGCGTGGTACCGCAACCATGGCATCAAGATCCAGGAAGACGGCGGCGGGGGTGACGGTACGCTTGTGATCACGCGCGATGAGGCAAATGGGAGCATCAATTCGGCGAGAATCGCCGAGCTCATCACGAAGGTACTTGGTTTATGACGTCGGGGATCCTACGCGGACTTACGCATGGAAACGGGTTGCCTAACACGTCGATAAGCTGGGAAAACACCTGGCCGACCGGGATATTCCGGTTGGAATTCTCACCGTTCCCGACCATACCGCTACCGAAGTCTCTGACCGCATGACCGCAGCCGGTATTGTCGGCGTTCTCGACTTCACGAGCCTGCAGTTGAAGCCCCGCTGCGAAACCAAAGACGGGCAGGCTGAGCGTTCGTGCTTTGTCGGGAACATCAGCATCGGTCTGGAGCTGGCCAATCTCTGTTATCTGGTTCGCTTTTCCGGCGCCGGCAGCGGCGCGCCGGGCTCCAGTCCGCCGTCCGGCTCTAACTTCTGAGGTAGTGTGTGCACATGCGAGTCTGCAACCTGGTAACACCGCTAAAAGCCGGCCTCATCGTCGGCGCAATCGGCGTGGTGCTTGTCAACGGCAAGACGCACCGCAGAGTATGAGCGTCCTGGTCGACATCGCGGTGGTCCGTAATGTCGTCGCCGTTGCTGTCTTGAAAGCTGCGCGGATAGATTTGATAGAAGACAGCGGTCTGCCACCATTGTAACTGAAATGTCTTCATGATCAGCTTAGCTCCCGTTTGAGAATCACGGCCTCGCTGTCCTTCTCCCTGCCATGAAATAGACAACGAAAGCAACACCGAGCCGATCACGATCGTTCCAATTAAGTACGCAAACAGTATCGCTTTGTTTGGCCACACTCTCGTCACGACAACCCTCTAACTCGCCCAGGAGGAGTGCGGTGATTTTGCTGGCGCGCTCACCTACGGTTAGATTTTATTCTGAGGCACCACGCCGGCGAATGATTCTATTTGCGCCGGACCCGTTATTGCACTATACTCTGAGGCGACGCAGCAAGGAGAGCGCCTATGGTCAAGTTTATATTAGGTGGTGTAGTCGGGGTTCTTGCAATCGTTTTCATGATGCAGAACACCGAAACTGTAGACATTTCTTTTTTGGCCTGGACGGTAACAACGCCACGAGCCTTGATCATGATCATAATGCTGGGAGTCGGGATTATCCTGGGAGCAACCGGGTCGGCGCTCCTGAGACGGAGGCGCCGACGCTAACCCGCCTTGCGATAGCGGCAATCCGGTTCCCGTCGGGAATAAACCAAGAGCTTGCCCCCAGGCCTCGCTACCGGGGTGCATGCCCCCTAACGCGAGCATCGGAAGGCGGCAGATCAAAAAAGCTTCCACACCGTCCGGGCACTCGTTAACCCCGGACAACGCCGAATAAGCTCCGGTTCCAAGCGCCCTGCAGCGACACGAACAAAATCAGATTCGCAGGCGCAGCGGAACGAGGAGGCGTACCGATGTGCCGAGTGTCTGCGAGTACACATACTCGTGGCGTTCGGCATCCCGCGCAACCGTCTCTTCCGAGATGAGCTCTTCAGCCAGTATCACGACGTGCCGGTCGCGGAGGGTGGTAACTACCCCATACAACTGCGCGTGATCAAGCTTTTCAAGCGCCTCCTCTTCGGCAATGCTGCACAGTGCGAGGTCCTCGCCGTTGTGACGGTAATGCGAGTTGCCGCGGTGATCGTAGCTCAAGTAACGCGGGTCGATCCGTAGCGTCTCGATGATCTCGCTAGCCGGGATCGCGAACTGTCGGCTCCTGAAGCGCGCGATAAGCACACTTACCGGGCGTGTTGCCCGTGACACATAGATGGACAGCTCCAGTCCGGCGCCGGGTTGAGTTTCGAGCTCAAGCCTACCGCCCAACACGGTTTCGATAGTGTGCCGTACGGTATCCAATCCAACGCCTCGCCCGGAAACGTGCGAGCTCTCCGGACGGCTTGTGAACCCCGGGCTAGTGATGATTTCGAGCAAAGCGGCCGGCGGCTCGCAGTCGAAAACGCTGCGATAGCGTTCACGCGCAGCAGTGTCGTCGATGCCGCGACCGTTGTCGGCGATCCTGACCACAGTGTGCCGCTCTTCGACACTTGCCTCAACTCGAATCTCGCCGTATTCCGATTTCCCAACTGCGGTACGAACCTCCGGCGGCTCCAAACCGTGATCAGCGGCATTTCGCACCAGGTGTGCAAGCACCTCCGCGAGGATACGAGCAAGCGGCAAAAATACCGTGATCTCACCCCCGACGGTTTTCAGCCGTATGAGCTTACCGAGCTCGCCCCCAAGCCGTGCAACCAGAGCCTGTAGCTCGTCGAACACATCGTACAGGCGAACCTGCGAGGTCCCGGTAACGGTGTGCTCAACTACCCCGATCATGTGCGTTGCAGTCTGCAATCTTCGATGCAGCGCAGAGCCTCTCCAGCGACGGTTCGCATCCAGTGCCCGCTCTATTTCGATGAGATCATGTTGCAGCTCATCGGTATAGAGACACAATCGCTCGTACTTGCGGGTTGAAATCGTGATGTCGAGGTGGCGAAGTCCGGCCAGGAACCCCGATCGATAACCGTCATCCTCAAGATCTGACTCCGCATGCACCGGCTCGTACGAGCGTTCCTCAACTCTCACATTCTCGACCGCAGCAACGTCGATTGAATCGGCGATTACGTCGGCACCAATCCTTGCCGTGCAGAGAATTTCGAAGCTCCGCAGCACATCGGTGACCTGATCTATCGGCGGGTTGGTCTTCACAACGTTCACCAACTGCTCGAGATTACACACCACCAGGTAGATGCGAGCGTACAGCATAGGCTCAGGGTTGACAATCTCAAAGCGGATCCAGTAAACCTTCTCACCCTGCGCTTCAGCCTCACGAAGCACCCGGCGTTCAAAACGCGACAGCTGATTCAGTCCGCCGGGAGTCGGCCCGGCAACCCCGGCCCCCTGGCGATACAGCTTCGACGGCCCCGCTTGCGGCTCGTCGTTCGGCCGGCCTAGCTCGGACTCAGCTTCGGCAAACGCCCGTTGCACCGCTTTGGTGGCGTCAATCAGCGTATCAACGCCGCCTACGCCCTCGAGCCCGGCGTTACGCGCGAGTGAGAGGAACTCCTCGAGCCCGTGCGCCTGCTCAAACAGCGTTGTAAGCCCCAAGAACGAGGCCTCGGATTTCAGGGAGTGCGCATGGCGAAAAGCCTGATTAAGCAACGGCTGAGGATGCGATGAATCCCGGAGCTGTGCGATAGAGTCTTTCAGACCGTCAAGCATGACCTGCCCGTCTTCTAAAAACACCTGTTCAAGCCGGCGACGGTACTGGAGCACTCGCGGACCGCCGTGCCCTGTATGAGCAAAGCGCTGTTCGGCAACTTGTCGGTCTTGGTGATTCATATCAGCCCCTTTCGGCGTGCAACGCTATGATAAGCTCCACCTCGCCGAGCGTTGAACCAACACGGCTTGCAATGATGTTCGGCGCGATACCCTTTCGATGTAAGGAAACAACCTGCTCCCGGATGTGATCACGATTCTGCTGAGCTTCATGAGCAGCGCCGATTTGCTCGCCGCTTTCGCCTGCACGAGAATCGGTGTTGTGCGGTTCCGTCTCTCCGGACTTCACGCTCGGTGTGCGCCTCGCGCGATCACCGCCGGCGGCATACT
>PWQX01000040.1 GCA_003556605.1 Spirochaetaceae bacterium | reverse complement strand
GGCCTGCCAAACCTATCAACGTGGTCGTTGCCGGAATCCGACTGCGCCACAGAAAAGCTATAGGCCATCGACCGTCCTGATCTCTGCGCTTCCGGATTGCTGTAGATCAGGGCCAGTCTACCACCACCGACCGCACCAAAGCGCCTAACCGACGCTTGACTGAAAACATAACAACCTACTATTCGCTTCTGGAGCGACGACGGGTAAAGATGGTAACGGTACTGCACCCCGGTACGCGGATGGGTTGAGATACGATGCGCGGGGGATACCCAATACCAACACCACTCGGTTACTGCGCTCGGGTACTTGCGATCGGGAGCTGTAGGTAACGGTACTCCCGGAAGATTCAGTTTGCGGTCTTTATCATATCGACGTTTCACCGGGCTGGGGTGCCGGCGGAGATCGTTATGGATAGACTGAGGTAGAATTGTGTGGCGGTCCTTGTCGCCCTTGCCCGCGCGAATTAGAGCGGATACAGTGTTTGTCTCTTGTGCGCTATTTCGGTCGAGGGAATTTCAGGTTATAGCGAACATATGGAGCGTTAGCCTCGAGAAGGCGATGTCTCTCGGAGTTTAGGGAGGAGGGCTTCAGAAAGGAGTGCTTGATGTCGTTGCAAAACGTTCCCTCGAAGATCGGTGTGGTCGGCGCAAGAGGCAGACTGGGCGCGATCATACTTCGTGCATTAGAGCGCCTGGACGGTGTAGATGCCATTGCGATAGAAACGTTGCCCGATGGTCTCGACGCAGTGATAAACACTGCGCCGCTTCCGAGTGCCGATCTTCACCGACTGGCACTGAAATCGAATTGCCATGTCATCGACGTTACCATCGATGGCAGACTGATCCGCGAGATGCTTGCATTGCATTCACTTGCCCAACAGCAGGCGCGTTGCCTTATAGCAATGGCAGGTCTCGCGCCCGGACTAACGGGATTGCTTGCTCGACAGATGCTAACCTCTACGCCAAATTCCGAGAAGGTACAGGTGAGCTTGCTACAAGACAGCTCCGGCACTGCAGGCAGGAGGGGAACTGTTGACATGATTAACCTCCTGACTGACCCCATGTGCATCTACAAGAACAGACCTTATCCGCATCGGCCTGGAAACCGTCGGTCGACGCGAAAGCTGTTCGATTTTTACACTCCGGAGCTTGAGTTCATGGTCGAAGCCAACAGAATACGGTTCGTAACCGGGTTCGAAAATGGCATCACGAACTCTGCTATGGCTGCGCTGACAGTTGTGCGTAGGCTTTTGCCGCCGGTTTACAGGCGGATACGCGACACCGTGGCTGCCGCGAAGGCTCGCAGAGGTGAGGCAACTGCGGAAGAGATTGAGCTCGGTGCACTAGTGTTCAACTGCGAAGACAAAGCGATCGCCGCCCGCCTAGTGCGTCTGGTGTCCGACTACGGTGCGACGGCTGCCGTGGCATGTGCAACAGCAACGCTCGCTGTGAAAGGCCTTCCGTACACCGGTGCAGGACATCTATGCGATTTCTTTGAACTGGACGCTATTCTTGATCATCATCTTGTTCAAGAACAGATTCTTGAGAACTGAACAGCGTATTGAAAGCTATGCTGATTACCGTGCTGATCACGATAATGGCCGGCTGATCAATGGCGCTTCTGGTGGAGTTAGCATCGCTGGACCAGCAACCGTACGGTTAAAGGATTTGCATTTTCCGGCAGGGCTGAGGCAGGGCAATTCAAACCAGTCATGGATCGACGTTACCTATTTGAGCAGTTTGTCGAGGCACGCCGCTACGTTGATACAGGGCGGAAGAAAGGCAATGTGAGTCTGATTCTGGAGCA
Source organism: Spirochaetaceae bacterium (assembly GCA_003556605.1). Classification (GTDB taxonomy): domain Bacteria; phylum Spirochaetota; class Spirochaetia; order DSM-27196; family SLAA01; genus B1Sed10-166. Next base: position 2,988 of record PWQX01000040.1, on the reverse strand, counting down.
GGGGGTAAAGATCGCGTGCGAATGAATACCGATCGTGCTGTTGCTGTGATGCATGAGTTCCTTAACTGTTCTCCGCGAACCTCAGTTGCGGTTCAGCTGATGCTCAACGATGAGCGGTAGCTTTGGCGACACGGTAAAGCTGAGCATAAGCAATGCCCGGTGTTCGAGATTGGGTCGATCGGCAAGACCTTTACCTCAACACTGCCGGCACTATTGCTTGAGCGCCAACAGATAAGCCTCGCCGACACGGTAGAGCGCTTCTATCCACAGTTCCCGTGGAACAGACAGGTTACTTTGCAACAACTTGCGTGCCATACATCTGGCCTTCCGGCCAACGCTTTCAGTCAGTGGCAGATGATGAGACGAGGACACCAATTGGCTGAGGCGTATGAGGCGGATGACCTGTTGGCTTTTTTCCAGCAGTTGCCGTCAACGCTAAAGACGAGAGGCAAGGCGCGTTATTCCAACGTCGGTATGGCTCTGCTGGGTCGTATTCTCGGTGATGCTTATGGGAAGCCCTATGGCGAGGCTGTGCAGGAGCTGATTTTGCAGCCACTGGGAATGCATGACACGCACCTTGACCCAGCATGCTATGATCCGGAGCGTTTGATCGAGGGACATGATGCAGGTGGCAGACCGGTGCCGGCCTTTAGGTGGAATGGCAGGGAGGCGGCCGGCGTATGGCGATCAACGGGCAATGACATGATGACGTTTCTACGCGCTCAAATGGGCTTTTACGGTAGCCCGTGGGATTCGTTGGCTAAAACGACCACACAGCCGTATGCGAAAATCAGCCGAGATACGCAGATTGGTCTGGGTTGGATGTTGAGCAGTATGAAGCCTCACGGCGCGACCGCTTGGCACAGCGGTAGTACCTTTGGCCAACACAGCATAGCTGTCTGGTCATTGGAACAATCCGCTGCTGCTGTGGTGCTCACAGATCGAATGCCCCCCTGGTGGCACCATCTGATTCCAAGCCGCTGGCTTGAACTGATTCCACAGCGGTTGATTTCTGCACTTTCTTCGGAGTGAATCATTCATTCAAGGTCGTTGAAACTGAGGCAACATCATTTTCGAGACGACAAGATGACGCTTGAAGCCTGTGTGCTCGGGGAGTTCAGTGGAATAGTCGCGTCAGCATCAGGCGGTGTTGCACGCATGCAAGCGCCCCAGTGTGGTTGCGACCAACACATTACCCGGGATTGGAGAATCTCTGTAGGACGGGCCGTCAATCAGCCGGCAAGAGAACAGCCGGCTACGCGCCTATCCCGTCCTCCCGGCGCTCACCGAATCCGCATCACGCCGAACTCGCCCGGGCGCGGGGACGCCGCGAGGCGGTTCTTTTGCCAACTCCAGCGCGGCGGGAACCACGTATACTCGGGTTGCGACTCAACGCCCGCGGGAATGCGAATGCTTAGCAGTGCCTCGTACACGATAAAGCGCATGAAGCGGGCGTGCTGTTGGTGCTACAGGATGCGAAGGGCCTGTTCTTCGGTGGTGCTGAGCGGGAAGCGAACCGTTTCGTAGACGGTCGGCATGTAGCGAACAGCCGCGGTTGTGGGAAAGCGCGGTTTTTCGCGTTCGTGGTGGTAGCGGGCGCGGTCCGCTTCGAGGCAGGCTTGGAGTTCGTCGCGGTCGGCGCCGATTGCGTCGAGGTAGGCGTACGGCACGGGGCGGGCAAGCATGTTGAACTCCGTTCTGTGACGCTCAAACTTATCGAGAAACCCGCCCTTGTTCGGGTTGTAGCCGAACGCTTCGCCGAGCCGCCGGGTGGCCTCGCGCCCGGCATGTGCGGCGCTCTTCTCGGCAAGGTAGGCACGCGTGAGCGCAAACGCGCTGTAGCGCTCGAGGGGAGCGGCCTTGTTTTCTCGCAGTTCCGCGACGATGCGCTCGGCATACCGCCGGGTGCGGCGGTTGGGCGTGTAGCGGTTGGGCGCGTGGTGGCTATTGAAGGTAGGCATCTGCGTACCCTCCTAATCCGCCGGTTCTAAACAGATAGCGCTCGGCTTGCTCGTCGTCGTAGCCGGCGATGAAGAGCTCTTGCCGGCGGTGGGCAAACCCCTGCTCCAAGGCGAAGCGCACAAAGAGATTGATGGTGTCGCGCCGCCGCTCGATGTTATCGGCTCCGATAGACCAGTAGTCGCGCCCTCTGCCACCGTAGTGGCGCACGCGAACCCAGCCGCTGCGCGCGGCCTGCTGAATGAGCTCGAGCCGCGCTCTGCCCTCGTGGCCGAGGCGTTCGTTGTGGCGCTTGTACGCGGCGTGAACCTGTTCGGCCGAAAGACCGAACAACGGCGGGTCGTCGATGATCGCCTGCACGTGGGTGGACCGTAGGCTCATGACCTGCCGGTTGTGCACCCAAAACCCGGCCGACCGGCGCGGGGCGTGCAGGTGCACGGCCGACGGCGCACCGTGCGAATCGAGATAGCTCACGGTCTCGCCGCCGGCGCGGATTTGTACCGTGTGGTTGGTTTTGCTTTGGCTCATTGTGCTCCTCCGTTTTAGCAGCTTGTTTTTCGACGCCTGCAAGTAGGGGAGTACCCCGTAAATCCACGTCGGAATCTATACTGCGCAGTATACACCACCAGGGCGACATATGGTGTCGTTGCTGCGCCGTGTTCTGCAGATTGGCAGCCGGAGGCCGACGCCGCGGCGCGTGCACGATCGGCATCGTGCACGCGGGGCGGGGATGCGCCCAGTCTTTCCGACGCGGGAAGCAGGAGCCGCGTCGGATCAACTTGGAACAAGCACGTCAACCGGACTCGCGGGAGTTCGCCCCGGCTCGCCGGTGTATGCGCAGCGTTATTGCGCAGCGTTATATGATTGACACCTGTGACTTATCGCGTTACACTTTGGTAGATGATTCGGGGCTTCAAGCATAAGGGCCTTAAACGTTTCTTCGAAACTGGAAGTGTCTCCGGAATTCAGGCCCCGCACGCGAAAAGGCTCCGTCTGATACTTGGCCGGCTCCATGCTGCACAACAGCCG
>PWQX01000166.1 GCA_003556605.1 Spirochaetaceae bacterium | reverse complement strand
TGCACACCGGGCGCTAACAGGCCCGCCCCCGGTTTACGATGATGGCGTTCTCTATGAACGCATGAAGGCGCCGGCCGGATTCGAACCGGCGAATGGAGGTTTTGCAGACCTCTCCCTTACCACTTGGGTACGGCGCCATTCTCCTGGGAACACTCGAAATGTAACAAAATCGCGCTTGCCTGTCCAGTGCTGCCGGGCGTCCTCCCGTCCGCACTGGGGCATGGGCACGCCGCAGCGAAAGCCCGCACGCTAACTCGTCCGCTCTGCCGGCGGCAGCGCCCCCCCCGGCCCGGCCTCCGGTTGCAACGCTCCTGGGCAAACGCTATACTCCGGTCAACCGTATGACTGCTTCTGCGAGCTCTGGAAACGCCGGCTTCATCAATTTCTTGAGTATCCACCCCCTACTCGGCATCGGCGTGATGCTGCTGTTCGGCTACGCGCTTGCGCGCCTGGTGCAGAGGATCGGGCTGCCCGAGATTACCGGCTTCATTCTCGCCGGTCTGATCATGGGTGGAGGTGGTTTCGCGATCGTCGGTGAGACAGCGGCCGACGATCTTGCCGTTATCACCGAAATCGCGCTCGGAATTATTGCGCTGACAATAGGCGGCGAGCTGCGGGTCGCCAAGCTCAAGCGGATTTACCATTCGGTGGCATGGATTACGGCCGGGCAGTTTGCATTAACGTTCGTGCTGGTGGCGGTTTTCCTGACTCTGGCCTCCGTACCTTTGCCCTTTGTTTTGCTGCTTGGGGCTGTTGCCACCAGCACCTCACCGGCTGCGGTTGTATCGGTGGTGCGCTCAACCCGGGCGCGGGGTAGCTTTGTCGATCAACTGTTCGGTACGGTGGCGCTCGGCGACGCAGTAACAATTGCCGTCTTCGGCGTGGTCCTCGCGATGCTGCCGGTAATGATCGGAGCGCAAGCGGCGGTTGCGGAGTTGGTGTTTGATTCCATTAGCGACCTCTCGGTCAGCATCGTCCTCGGTGTTCTCCTCGGTTTTCTCATTTATTTCACAACTCGTTCCGAGCAGAATCCGGGAGAGGTGCTGATTCTAACGCTGGGGTTTCTGTTCTTGTCGACCGCGATGGCGGTCTCGTTTGGTCTTTCACCGCTGCTGATGAACATGGCGGCCGGTGCTGCGCTGGTGAACTTCAGCGCTTCGGGCGGGCGGGTGATGCGAGCGCTTGAGCCGTTGACCCCGCCCATTTACGCGCTGTTTTTCGTGATTGCCGGCACCAAGCTAAACCCGGCGATTCTGTTCAGTGCTGAAGTGCTGCTGTTAGGTTCGCTTTTCATCGTCGGACGCTGGCTTGGAAAATATTTCGGCTCCTTCGGGGGTGCGGTGGTCGCCGGGAGCGAGCCGGGCGTGCGCAATTGGTTAGGGATGGGCCTTTTCGCCCAAGCCGGTGTTGCGCTCGGATTGGTGCTGCTGTTGGAGGCTGCTCCGGAGCTCCACCACATACCGGCGTTGCCACCGGGCATCGTCAGAACCGCCATTAATGTTGTTCTTATGTCGGTGTTCGTGAACGAGATCAGCGGACCCCCAATCGCCAAATACGCAATCGCACGTGCGTTGAAACTGGAGGAGAGATGAGTCTTACCGACGCTCTTGACCCAAAGGCTTGTGCTACAGACCTCGCAGCGCGGGACAAGCAAGAGGCGCTTTGGAAGCTAGCTGAGCTCGCCACGCGCAGCGCCGCGGCCGAGGGTACTGATCGCGAGACGATTTTTAAAGCGCTTTACGACCGCGAGCAGCAGGGCTCTACGGGCTTCGGCAAAGAGGTGGGGCTGCCGCACTCGCGCGTACCCGGGATGAAGCAGTTCCTGGTGTACATCGCAGTGTTCCCGCGAGGTGTGTCATTTGACGCAGTCGATAAGAAGAAGGTGAAGGTGTTCTTCGTTATTCTCGGCCCGCCCGAGCGCGTACAGGAACACCTGCGGCTCCTTGCCGGGATTTCGCGCCTGCTTGCGCACACCAACGTCAAACAGGAAATCGCTAGGTGCCGCAAGCCGGAGGCGGCGGTTGAGGCGGTGCAGCGCCACCTCGGCGAGGCCGATACGGGTAAGCCGGTTCCGGCCGAGACGCTGAAGCTGCTTCTGGTTACCGTCTACGTTGAGTCGTATATGTACGACGTTCTCGAGTTGCTCCTGGATTTCGGAATCGAGGGAGCTACCATCCTCGAGTCCACCGGCATGAGCCGCTATATCTCGAACGTGCCGCTGTTCGCCGAGTTTATCGGCTTCATGAACGAGAGCAAGAACGCAAGCAAGACGGTCCTCGCGGTAGTGCCGGAACGTCATGTGGCACGCATTGTCGAGCGCATAGAAGAGGTAACCGGGGATCTTGACAAGCGTGAAGGCGCAATCGTCTTGGCGCTGGATCTGTCCTTCGCCAAGGGATCGATGAAAATGATGTAGCGCCCGGCGGCGCTACAGCGGCGGCCGAGGCACCAAGACCTTACACAACCCAGGTCTCATTGCCGTCGGACCAGTCCTGTATATCTTCCGGACCGAAAAACAACCCGATCTCGCGCGCGGCGCTCGCGGGTGAGTCCGATGCGTGCACCAGATTCTTCTGAGTGACCGCCGCGAAGTCACCGCGGATGGTTCCGGGTTCGGCCTCGGCTGCGTTGGTCGCGCCGGCGAGCTTGCGCATCATGGCGATTGCTTCCTCGCCGGCAACCACCATTGTGATGCACGGAGCCGAACTTATGTAGTTCACCAGGTCGTCATAAAACGCTTTGCCTTTGTGCTCGGCGTACTGGCGTTCGCAGAGCTTGCGGGTCATCGTCATGAGTTTCAAAGCCTGTATCTTCAAACCCTTGCGCTCGATCCGCGTGATCACCTCTCCAACTAAACGACGCTGCAGTACCCCGGGTTTGATCATTACGAAGGTCTGTTGTTGTGACATGATTGCATTATAGCGATCAGCGGCTACCTGTACAGGTGATTACACCCCCGAACCCGGCAATAGGAGGGTTAGGGCGCTGACGAGTACGGCGGCGTAGATGTAAACGTCCGAAGCGTTGGTCTTGTGCTCGTAGTTGTAGGTCAATGCGTTCGCCAAACGGCGAACGGCGCAGTACAGCGGCCGGGGGCGGCTCACCTGGTGCTGCCGGAACGGACGTCCGAACCCAAATAGCGAGCACGGTCAAGCTGGCGATATCGCTGAGTTTGGTGTTTTTTATTGACTAACTTTAGCTTTAGAGTCTATTATTCCGCCAATACAATTCGTACGGGAGGTGTCTTGTGGTTGATACTATCACTGCTATCAATAATGCGGTGAACTCGGTTGTTTGGGGCCCGCCGTTCATGGTTCTCTTGCTTGGTACCGGGCTCTATCTTACGATTCGACTCTCGGGGTTTCAGTTTACCCATCTTCGACTATCGTGGAGACAGAGCTTCGGCCGGTATTTCAAGAAGACCAAGGAGGGCGAAGGCGGTGCGATTAGCTCATTTGGAGCAATCAGCTCTGCGATGGCCGCAACTATCGGTGTCGGTAATATTGCCGGCGTCAGCACCGCGATTGCGCTCGGTGGTCCCGGCGCGGTGTTCTGGATGTGGATCTCCGCTCTGGTAGGAATGGCGACCAAGTTCGGCGAGGCTTCCTTGGGGCTGAAGTACCGTGAGATCGATCCAGACGGTAACGTCAAAGGCGGCGTTATGTACTACATCGAGAAAGGCCTCGGCCCGAGCTGGAAGTGGCTTGCGGTTATCTACGCGCTCTTAGCTGCGATTGCAGCGCTCGGCATCGGTAACATGGTGCAGGCCAACACCATGGCGGCTGCGCTGGACACCGCGTTCGGACTGCCGGCTGCTGCAACCGGTGTGTTGGCGGTAGTGCTGGTTGGCTTGGTTATTTTAGGCGGTATTAAGCGAATCGCCGCTACCGCTGAGAAGCTCGTCCCGATCATGACGGTTCTCTACATTCTCGGGGCCCTCATTATCATCGTTGTCAACATTGCCATGATCCCGTCTGCGCTGGGACAGATCTTCTACTATGCGTTCAACCCGATTGCGGCAACCGGTGGTTTCGCCGGCGCGACCGTTGCGATGACGATTCAGTTCGGAATTGCGCGCGGAATCTTTTCCAACGAAGCTGGGCTCGGTGCTGCTTCTATCGTGCACGCGCAGGCGCGCAACGTCCCCACCCGCCAGGGAATGTGGGGTATCTGGGAAGTATTTATCGACACCATTATTGTTTGTACCATGACCGCGCTTGTTATTATCATGACTGATGCGCTGCCGACCGGTGAAACCGGCGCGGATCTGGCCTCCCACGCGTTCTCGACCGGTCTGCCCGGCCCGGGCGGCTACGTTGTGCTGATCGGGCTCGCCATCTTTGCGTACACCACCATGCTGACCTGGTCCTTCTACGGTGAGAAGAGCCTTGAGTACATCGGTGGCGAAAAGGTGCGCCTGCCGTACCGCATCGTGTTCTTAGTCTTCTTGTTTGTCGGTGCCATCGGTGGTCTCGAGCTCATCTGGTCGATTGCCGACACCCTGAACGGGCTCATGGCCGCACCGAACTTGATTGCTTTGCTGGTCCTAGGCGGTATACTCGCCAAGGAGAAGAACAGCTACATGAGCTCTCCGGAGGCGAAAGAATAGTCACCCAACCAAGCGGCGCCGGCTTCTCGGCGCCGCTGTGTGTTTTCGGTTGAGGCTGAACACTCCGGAGCTTGAAAGCTACGTAGGCAGGCCGACCGTCGCCGTGTACGCTGCGGGGTCGGCCTTTCTTATGTGTAAGCGTATTGGCGGGGAGAGAGGGCTTTGCCTGCCTAACGGCCCGCTGCGGC
>PWQX01000188.1 GCA_003556605.1 Spirochaetaceae bacterium | reverse complement strand
ATGCGTAGACCCCGCTCCGCCCGTCGGCCCGCAGCCGGTGGAACGTGCCCCGCCGCAGACACGCCGCCCGCCGCCTGAGCCCCGCGAGCGCGCGCAGGTAGTGCTGCAGCCCGGTGTCCCACTCCGCCCGGCGGGCGGGAAAACTGCGGCGGCAGTGCGGGTCGGCGCCGCCCGTCATTCCAACCTCGTCGCCGTAATAGACGCAGGGGGCGCCGGGGATGGTGAAGATGAAGGTGTAGGCAAGCAGCAGCGCAGTGCGGTCACCGCCGGCGAGCGACAAGAAGCGCGGGGTGTCGTGACTGCCGAGTAGATTGAGCTGTGCCTGGATGATCTCGGTGTCGTACAGACGCATCACGCGGTCAATCTCGTCAGCGAACTGCCCGGCGTTGAGCGTTTGCACGCCGTGCCCCACCGCGTGCGCGAGTGAGCCGTCAAGACTCTCGCGGGCGAAGAAGCCGATGCACGCGCGCGTCACAACGTAGTTCATGACCGCGTCGAACTGATCACCCTGCAGCCAGCGCCCGGCGTCGGTCCAGACCTCGCCCACGATGTAGGCCTCGGGGTTCGTCTGCTTCACCGCTGTGCGAAACGCACGCCAGAACGCATCGTCGTCGATCTCCCCCGGTACATCCAGCCGCCAGCCGTCGGCGCCGCGCGCTATCCAGTAGCGCGCCACATCCAGCAGAAACCTGCGCACCGCGGGGGTATCGGTGTTGAGCTTCGGCAGCGGCGGCAGGTCCCACCACGCATCGTAGCCCAACGCCCTGCGGCTGCCGAGCCGGCGGATTAACCGGGCGCGGCGGGCACTGGGGTAGGCGTAGGGGCCCCGACCGGGTCCGAGCTGCGTGCGATCAAAGTGAAACCAGTCAATGTAGGGCGAAGCGCTGCCGTTCTCGAGGGCGTGCTGAAACTGATAGAACCCGCGGCCGGTGTGGTTGAATACCCCGTCTAGCACAATGCGTATTCCCAGCGCGTGGGCGCGCTGCACCAGCTGGTCAAAGGCCGCATCGCCGCCCAGGATGGGATCCACGCGGTAATAATCCTGTGTGTGGTAGCGGTGGTTGGCCGGCGACTGGAAGATAGGGTTGAGATACAGCGCGGTGATACCGAGGTCACGGAGGTATTCCAGACGTTCGGCAATGCCGTACAGATCGCCGCCCTTGAAGCCGAAGGTGCCCGGCGGAGCATCCCAGGGTTCCAGGTTGGCGGGCTTGTTTTCAAGCGCGCCGCCGATCGCAAAGCGGTCGGGGAAGATCTGGTAGAACACTGCGTCCTTAACCCAGTCGGGTGTGTGGATCTGTTGCATAGTAGCTCTGCGCCTCGCAGCTACCGTGTCATAAGCGGGCGCTGAAGATCAAGCAACGAATGGATCAAGGCAGGTGGGTGTCACCGCAAGCATGAGCTCCCCCGGCGTAAGCTCACCGCCGGGGGAGCGGTTGGTGCGCAATGTAGGCGGCTAAAAAAACCGCCGGCTGTAATCGCGTCCGATTGACATCAGCTCGCCGCGCGAGCGGTGCTCGTACTCGAGGCTTTGATAATCAAACTGCACCGTGCGGTCGGGGACCTCATCGGTGTGCCACACATCGTAGCGATAGAGCTCGCCGGTCTCCTCGTCATGCTCCTCGTAGCGCAGGCGCTCGGTGTCGAAAGTGCCGGCGCCGACAGTTATACGCTCGCGGCTGATTTCAGCTTGCGCCCACCAGTCCTCCCAGTCCTGTTCCCACGATTCCAGGTCCTCAACATCCTCGTCCTCGCGGGGGTCACGGCGGCTCTCGGGGACTGTGGTCCGCACTATCTCGCCCGTTTCGGGGTCGCGATACGCGATCTCGCGGACCTCAAAATCAGGATCCAGCCAGGCTTCGTACTCCAGCTCAAACTGCTCCTGCGGATCTTCGCCTTCAAATGCGACCCGCAGGTACCACAGTGTCGAGCCGTCGGCTTCGCGTGCAAGCAGGGCCCGTTCGCTGTCCACCTCCATCTCTTCATCCTCGTCGCTTGAGCTGATGCGCCACACCGTCCCGGTACCCACATCGTAGGTTTCAGCCGGGCTTTCGAGCCACACGAACCCAAAACCGTAGATGTAAGCCACCGAAAACATGTGCTCCGGCGACAAGGCGAACATATCTTCCGGCATCAATCGCCCTTCAATGTCGGGATCAATCAGCCGGTCAAGCCCCACGTCGCCGATGGTCTCGCAGCCGCCCGACAATAGCACTGCCAAGGCTACCGCCAGCAGTAGGACCAGCGGCCGGCGGCCCCGCCGCCGTCGCACTGCAGCGTGAGAGTACCGGTAGTGAAAGAGTTTTCCGTGTTGCATATGTAGCTCCCCCTTCAAGTGGTAGTCCGGACGCGCCTCTCGGCGCTGCCCAGGTGTTCTTGCCTACAGTATAGACCCCCGGCGAGCCGTAACGAAAGGATAGATCACGAACAACGAAACGAAAATTGCCGCACTGTTGTCACTGTGAAATAGCTGAGAAATGTAGTAAGCTATAAGCACAGGCAAGGAGGTGGTTATGGGTGTGCTCGACAAAAAGATAGCGGTAGTGGCCGGTGGAACCGGCAGCGTAGGTGAAGGAGTTGTGCGGAGCTTTCTGCGCGAAGGCGCTGAGGTGGTGGTGCCGTGCCGCAGCGAACAGAAGCGCGAGCGGCTGCAGCGCTACACGCAGGATGTGGCCGAACAGCGACTGCACCTGTACCCGGCAATCGTCAGTGATCCGCAATCGGTTCTCGATTTTCGCCAGGCGGTAGTAGATAACTTCCCGCGTGTAGATCTTGCGGTGGCCAGCCTCGGAGGGTGGTACTACGGGTACAGTCTGCATCGCATGAGCTTTGAGGACTGGAACCGCGTCATGCACGACCACCTCTCAACCCACTTTCTGTTCCTGCAGGCTTTCGTATCACTGTTCCACGATCATCAGGATCAAACCGGTACCTACATCATGGTAAACGGCGGCGAGTCTAAGCTTCCGGCGCCCGACGCCGGGGTGGTTTCCATAGCGGCGGCGGCCCAGAAAATGATGAGCAAGGTGCTCGCCGAGGAGTCAAGCGGCACCAACATCAGAAGCTACTCAATCTCGATCATGAACCCGCTCAAGACACGCGACCGGGGGGGCAACATCCTCGACGAATGGATCTCGGCCGAGCAGCTTGGGCAGTACCTCGCACAGCTGTACGCCGGCAACGTAGCGCGCGCCGATCAAGTCAGTCACATCCTGCACACCGCGCGCGACCTGCAGTACCCCCGCGCTGCCGGACGAGCGTAGCCCCCGCACGGCCGCGAGCCCGGCGCGGGCCATGACACCCGCACGGTCATGCACACTGCCTCGCGCGCTCAGATGAGCGCGAGCCACAGCGGTATCGTGAGCATCGCCGCCAAAGTGCTCAGGCTGACCCCGGCGGCGGTCATCTGCTCGTCGGCGCCGAAACGCGCCGCGAAGCTCTGCGAGATCGTGGAGGTCGGCATCGCGGCCATCAAGACAACCACGTCGCGGATCAATCCTGTTGTCCCAAATGCCACGCCGATCACAACGTACGCAATCGCGGGCATGACGAGAAGCTTAATCAGTGCGGCAGCTATATTGACGCCGAGTGAGTTACGGATCTGCGAAAACGATAACGAGAAGCCGACAACCAACAGCACCAGCGGCAGACTGGTTCGGCCCAGTAACTGCAGGACCCGAAGGATGATCGGCGGAATAGCTGCGCCGGCGAACGACACGGCGAGCCCTATCGCAACCGCTACGATTATGGGGTTGCGCAGTATCGCAGCCAGATGGGAGGAAATCGAGCTCTCGTCGCGGTCCGGGGCCAGGAGCTTCAACACTACGACGGTGAAGACGCTGTTGATGATCAGCCCAATCCCCACAATCACGCCGGCATATCCGAAACTCTGCGGGCCAAGTGCGGTTGTCACGATCGGCAGTCCAAAGTACGCGAGGTTCGCCCGATAGCAGAGCTGCGCAAATGCACCGCGCTGTTCGCGGCGCATCGCCGCGCTCAGCAGCACCGCTACGGCGATGGTGCCCAGCACGACAAGCGGAAACCCTATCACCAGCTGCGGCTGAGCAAGCTCCGCCGGTGTGGCCGCAAACATCTCGGCAATGATCGCGGCCGGCAGCGCAAGGTAGTACACGAGCTTATTGACGTCGGTGGCAAACTGCGGCGAGAAGAAGCCGCTCTTGCGCAGGCCGTAGCCGATGAAAATGAGCGCGAACAGCGGAAGCACAAGGGTAACGGTCTCCATGGTCGCCGGCCATGGTATCCTTCCCTACACCTGCGGCACAAGAGGTGGTGCGCGCGCACGAACAGCTTGGCAAGGCGGTGCGCGGCGCCGGCGAGAAGCCCACCCTGCCGAGAAGCCCACCCTGCCGAGAAGCCCACCCTGCACGACGACCTGAACGGCACCGCAGACCGCGCCGGCGGCGCGGGCGGTACCTGTCGATCTCGGCGCTGCGTGCTTCTCTGATATTCCTCTCCAATATGTCGAAAGTCGCCGCTTCTGAACACGGTGCACTCTGCGTGGCTGTTTCGTCAGGATTTTGCATCAAAGTTAGCATGTTAACAATCGTGCAAGTTAGCATGTTAACAATCGTGCAGAATGCGTATGGTACACAGTGAGATTCGCCGGCCGGAGCAAGGCGTGAGATCCACCCGTTGCGCCGGGGCCGGCCGCCCCGGGTTGGAGATTAGCCGCTGCGCCGGCCTGGGGGGACCCGCTCTCTGGGCGGGCCGGCGGGTGCCGGCCTGGGGGACCCGCTCTCTGGGCGGGCCGGCGGGTGCCGGCCCGGGGGCACTCGCTCTCT
>PWQX01000137.1 GCA_003556605.1 Spirochaetaceae bacterium | reverse complement strand
CGGTTGTCCATTGCTTTTGATACCACAGCGGAGAGTTGGCTAAACCAGCAGACTCAGTATGACCTTTGGAATGCCGAACAGCATCGCAAAGACCTACGGGTGAAGCGTCTTGTTGTAGCATAGCAGACGTTTATGTTGAGGCGAAAGGCGTCAAAGTCAACGGCGTGCACACGGGGCGGGGATGCGCCCAGTCTTTCCATCGCTCGAACAGAGTGAGCTCGCGCGGATTGGGCGCCGGGATGCTGAAAGCGAGTTGTTTGAGCTTCGCAGTCCACCCAACAACCGGGCGGAGAAGTTAAAGGGAGATCTGCGCGGCCTGTACAGTATTCGGGTGAACGATCAGTGGCGAATTGTGTTTCGATGGTCCGGTGGAGACGCCCACGAAGTCCGCATTACCGACTATCACCGACCGGAGGAGTAAGGGAAGTTGTATGGATCAGATTGCCAACATACACCCCGGCGATATTGGAGATAGAGGTGTACTATGCAGGTAGTCGTGAAAAAGCGCCGTATTAGGCTTGAAGGAGAAATCAAGCCCGAGCTTGTGCAGTACCTTCGCGAGACCTATGGTGACGTTGAAGTCATTGAGGATGAAGACGAGGAACTTGTGGAGATCACCAAGAGCGAATGGTATCGCAGTATCCGGAACGAGATTACGCCGGGCGAAGTAACCGAGCCCTTTTGTCTATGGAGATGCTGCCGAGCGGAGTTCCCAGCGGGTCGTTTGAACCGATTTTCTTGACAGCGGGTTGCTCTGCTTCCTGCTGTGGATGTTCGGCCTAAAAGAGCTGTCACACTACATCAACCAGCCCGGCGTCGCGCATACGCCGGTCATTACTTACAAGGCGCGCACCGAAACTCAGCGCCGTTGCCACAATCAAACGGTCCGCCGGATCTTTGTTATCCCATGATGAAAGCTTTGAGACTGTCTCGGCTATGCAAGGTGAGATCTCGGCAACGCGCACCAGGGGCGGAGCCACAGCTTGCGTGAGCCAGTCTCGCAAGGGTAGATCAAGCCGAAGCTTCCCCGCGCTGCAGAGCGCCGATATTTCCCATAGAGTGATATCGGCGACGACAGCAGGTTCCTCCGGCGCAACGGAGCTGAGCGCATGCTGCTGCGGCGGCGATAGCCGCTCCGGTTCAAGACACCAATACACCAGGATGTGCGTATCAAGCAGAACCCTCATTCAGTTCCCGCACTCGACCAGTCGTGTGGCGAAATAACCGGGGTCTCGATATCGCCGATAATGCGTCCGGTTCCACGCAGCGCTTCCTGCGGGAATGAATGCGGTGACTCCGCGTAGCGCGAGAGTTCGGCGACGGGTTTTCCTCTTTTGGTCACGACCACGCGCGTTCCGGACCTACCCACCTCATCAAGCACCGCTAAGCACTTTGCTTTGAACTCGGTTGCCGACATCGTCTTCATATGACCAGTATACATGACTGGTCACAAAACGACAAGCGGATTGCGAATTACGAGTTGCGGCGCTACTGCGCTTATGCCTGCCGAACGATGGGCTGTTGGGAAGAAATGCTGTGGGTTGCCGAGCGAGCGCTCTTCGACTCACGCGTTGGCGACCCCCTACGGGCGGAGCGCCGGATTTCACAACCGCAGACGTAGGCAATCGAGAGGCTGGGGCAGCAGAAATGGCTCGCGGCCCGGGAGCTGGTGAAACCGTGTTATATTCTGAGTGTCCAGGCGGAGGGATTCGGATGAAGGAAACACGAATGGTCAAAATGAAGCCGCGCCATGTGGCCGACGCGTCCCGCTTTATCGCTGAGGTGTTGGGCGAGCGTAGAATCGTGACGGCGCGCGATCTCAAGGACTTTCTCGATTGGGACGATGATGAGGTTCTCCTGCTGGTGGCGGAAACCGGCGACGGAAGTTTTGCCGGGGTTGCCGGTGTGGTTTACGAGAGCTGGAACAACACCGGCAAGATCGAATGGATCGGTCTGATTGAGGATCTGCGCGGACAGAGTATTGGGTCATCCATGCTGAATCAGATGGTCGATTGGACACGTAGCAACGGCGGGCGGAAGATCTACGTTGACACCGGTCTTCATTCAGAGAAAGCGATCGCCTTCTACGAGAGAAACGGGTTTTCGCGGGAGGCTGTGCTCAAGGACTGGTATTACGACGGAGGCGATGCGGTGCTTATGTCGCGACGCACGGCAGAGGCTGCTCCGGCGCGAAATAACGCTTTGACAGCTGCCCGGCGTTCTCGTACTCTGTGTTGCCATGACGGAGTCCATGACGTTTCCCTCCCTCGAGGAGATCAAGGCGGCGCATCGGCGGATACAGCCCTTTATACACCGTACGCCTCTGATGAGTTCCGAGGCGATCAATCGCATAGCCGGCTGTGAGGTTCAGTTCAAGTGCGAGAACTTTCAGAAGGTCGGCGCTTTCAAGGCCCGGGGCGCGGCCAATGCGGTCGCTAAACTCACGGCCGAGCAAAGGCAGAACGGCGTTGCAACGCATTCCAGCGGTAACCATGCTGCGGCTTTAGCACGGGCGGCGACGGTCGCCGGAATTAGATCCTGCATTGTGATGCCCTCCAATGCCCCGGCCGTCAAGAAGAAGGCGGTGGAGGGGTACGGTGGAGAGATCATCGAGTGCGAGCCGAACCTGCGGGCGCGCGAAACCACCCTGCAGGAAGTTCTGGCAAAAACGGGAGCTACTTTCATCCCACCCTATGATTTCATGGATGTGGTGGAAGGGCAGGCTACCTGCGCCCTTGAGATCTTTGAGGAGTGCATTCCGTTCGACGTAGTCATGGCCCCGGTTGGGGGAGGTGGACTGCTTGCAGGTACCGCGCTGCTCACGAACTACGTTGCCCCCTCAACCAAGGTGATTGCCGCCGAACCTGCCGGAGCCGACGATGCCTATCGCTCATTTCATGCCGGAAAGCTCATTCCGGTGGAGAACCCCAACACGATTGCAGACGGCCTGCTGACATCGTTAGGGACAATCACCTTTGCGGTGATCATGAAATACGTGGACGATATCCTCAGCGTTTCGGACGATGAGATTGTGGCGGCCATGCGCATGATCTACGAGCGGATGAAGATCGTCGTTGAGCCAAGCTGCGCGGTACCGCTTGCGGCGTTGCTCAAGCACAGGGAGGGGTTCAGCGGACAAAAAGTGGCGATCATTCTCTCGGGAGGGAATGTCGACCTGGAGAAGCTACCCTTTTGATAAAGTGCTGGGGCTGCCGGCGCCGGAACGCACCTGGCCGACTGTCTCAGTACCACCGTCTCGGGTTCGGTATCGACCAATGCACGGTGGCCGGGATATGCTGTTCCCCATATGACCATCCAGCTTATCGGAACGAAAAAGTCCAAGGAGACGCATAAGGCCCTGCGCTACTTCAAGGAGCGTGGGGTGGCGTTTCAGTTTGTGGACCTCCGCGAGCGCAGTCTAAGCCCCGGCGAACTTGACCGCATTGCCGCCGCAGCCGGCGGGTATCAGAAGCTCATCGATACCGAGTCGAAGGCCTATGCACAGAGAGGGATGCAGTACATGGAGTTTGACGCGCGGGAGGAGCTCAGGGAGGATCAGGGGCTGCTTCGCATACCGATCGTCCGGGGGGACGGAGGCATAGCGGTGCAGCCTGACCGGGAGGAGCTGAAGCGCGTCGTCGGCAAATAGTGCCGTTGCTCGGGCTTGCCTCCACGATGGGAAAGACGTTGGTCGAGCACGAAGGCCTTGATATACTGAAGCTGTCTTGCGCCCGGAGCATCGTCGGGCATAGCTTGAGGATTGCGGTTGATGGGTTGAACTCAGCCTATAGGCGTCACGCCCACCCCGTGCAGTTTGATCCACCCCGGACGAATCCATGGCTATGTCAATCGGAGTTCTATCACCGTTGCCGACATCCGGAGATTGATCTCGAGCTGTGTTCGCCTTATGTACTACGGTAGGCTTGCAGTTTAGAGGTAATGCTGTGAAGTTCCTGCCGGCCGTAGTCTCGTACTTTTTTCAAGACAAGACCGCCAAGTTTACGTCCGACTTAGGGAAGGCGTTCTCTGTCGTCGTTCTGCTTTCGGGAGTGATCTTCCTGTTGGTAATGTTTCCGTTCACCGTTATCCGCTTTTTCTACGCGCCATGGCTTGAAGCGCACAATCGGGCCCGAACACCCCGCAAGCTTCCGGAAGATATGCGTGCACATGTCTTGTTGGGTAGCTTTGATCTGCTCATAGCGAACCTAATCGCTAAGCTCGTACGCTACAACTATGAATATGCCGTCATAGTTCCCGACCAGCAGAAAGCGCTCGAGCTTTACAATCAAGACTACAAGGTGGTGGCAGGTGTGCTCGACGACATAAACACGTATCGCAACGCCAGAGCCGACAAAGCAGCCCTAGTGATGTTCAACAATGACGACCACACCAACACGCACGCCGTGTTCACCCTGCGGGAGCTTAGCCGGACCACGCCGATAGTCAGCGCTGCAAACTCCTTTGACTCTATTTTCAAGGAGAGGATCGGGTCGATGCGTATCCGCCTGCCTTTGAGGGCACCGATTACGGGGCGGTCTCGGTGCATGATCTGCTCACGATTTCACCTCGGACATCAACATGCTGCCGATCAGGGTCCTCGGGTTTGAGGATGCGGTGCCCGATCTCGTACTGGAACAGCGACTTTCACGGCAACACCCTGGGGCATGCGTTTCTCTCGGCGTCGCTGCGAGACTTCCTTCGCTTTTGGTCGACTGTACTTGAAGCACGGGGCGCCTCAAGCGCTACGCCGGGAAACCTTGCACCGGAGCGGGGCGCAGCGCCCAGGCGCGAAACTCCTCGACCTG
>PWQX01000146.1 GCA_003556605.1 Spirochaetaceae bacterium | reverse complement strand
CCGCAATATTCCGCCCGCCGATAAGCCGGTTTTCCCGCACGTCGTGAGTGCGTTAGCCGCTATTCAAGTAGCCGAGTTTCTCGGCTGGTGCGAGAACCCCGAGGCTACGCCCCTGTCAGACAAGCTCTTGATGTACGATGGACGCACGAGCTCAACAGCGTGCATCTCGCTCAATACATCTGGTTAATCGTGAACCTGACACGCAGCGGAGGTGGTGTCGGAGGTGGACCGAGGGTGGAGGCAGATTCCGCAGTGCGCCGTTTTTGTTGGGTTATCTGTGCTGCGCCGTTTCTGATGCGCTATGTGGCGGTGCGCCGTCTTGACAAGCATGAGTGATGAAGGCAGGTTTATCACATGAACTCAGAGAAGCAGCACACGCAGGAGACCGCTGATGTGGCGGTAACAGTGTTCGGTCCGCTGACCGATGTGTTTCCCAGCGAACGGTTTCAGTGCAGCGTTATGTTCCCGGCCGGAGTGGAGGACATTCGGAAGCAGCTGGTTCGGCAGTATCCGGAGCTTCGCGACTATCGCTTCCAGCTCGCGGTAGACGACGTCTTAGGCGCTCCTGAAACCCTGGTCCAAACGGCGTCCCACATCGCTCTGCTTCCGGCCTACGGCGGCGGATAAGAAGGAGATTTGTAGCACCTAGCACGACATAGCAGGGATCCCCGTATTGCCTTGCGAACGTGTTGGGGATTGCACATATTGCATGATGTAGGAATACGAGGAGAGTAAGCTCAGTGCAGGTTCTTCTTGAGAATGACGAGTTCTTTGTGGAGGGTGGTGTGCCGGTCGCGTCACTTACGGAGATTCTGTCGCATTGGGGGGCTGAGGTAACAGTGGGCGCTCATTGTGTGTTCTTAGGGCAGGTACGCGCCGATGAGCATCCCGAAGGCATTGTAACCGCAATCGAGTTCAGCGCGCATCGTTCCGTCGCGGAAAAGGCTCTGCATGCGCTCATCTCGCGTGTAGTGTCTGAGCATACTTGCGACTCAGTACACCTATTCTTACAGCATGGGCTCGGTGTAGTTCCTGTTGGCAGCTTACCGGTAATCGTGGCGGTAGCGAGTGGTCATCGAGCCGAGGCGTTTGCTATCTGTCGAGGCATTCTCGAAGCTCTGAAAAGCGAGGTTCCAATCTACGGGAAAGAGTTGTTCGGCGACGAGGGCCACCGCTGGAAAGTGAATGCCTGACCCTGATAGGCGCGGATCTGCTCCGTCCCTCGCTCTCGCTCGCACTCGCTCGCACTCGTGCTCGCGCGAAAGCGGCAACGGGTGAGGGCGACGGGCAAGGCGGTGGGCCGAGACTTGGCAGTTGGTATCTCTATTTACGGCTTTGCCTGCTTGCGGTCAAGCAATGCGTCATAGAGTTCAAGCGTCTTTTCAGCGATTGCACGCCAGCTGAAATGCTCTTGGGCGCGTTTGCGGCCGGCTTGGCCGAAGCGGCGTGCAAGCTCGGGGTCGCGGGCCACGCGATTTATAGCCTCTGCGAGCGCTCGTGAAAACGCATTAGCGTCTTGTGGAATAAAAGTCCCCGGTTCAAGCTGTAAATCCACCATAAGCCCAGTCTCCTCCGGTACTACCACCTCAGGGATTCCACCGATCGCGGAAGCAACTACCGCAGTCTCGCAGGCCATTGCTTCGAGGTTGATGATCCCGAAGGGCTCGTACACCGACGGGCAGCAGAATACGCGTGCGTGGGAGTAGAACTGAATTGTCTCATTCCGTGGCATCATCGTGTCTATCCAGATAATCCCCCCACGGCTTTCACGAGCGGTGGCTACACGGCTGGTCATCTCCTGCGCAATATTCTTAGTGTCTGGTGCGCCGGCCAGGAGCACAACCTGCACATCAGGATCGATGTAAGGAATGGAGTCCACCAGGTGAATAATGCCTTTCTGACGCGTAATGCGGCCGACGAACAACACGTAGGGTAGCGAGAGGTCAACTCCGTGACGTTCAAGCGCGTCAGTTGCGTCGGTGGGCTTGTATTCGTCGAGATCTATCCCGTTGTGGATCACGTGCGTCTTTGCCTCAGCGGCGCCGAAATGGTTGAAGACATCGTTGCGGGTCTCTTTCGAGACGGCGATGATTGCATCGGCGTGTTCTATCGCGGTACGCTCCATCCAACTGCTTAAGTGGTAGGCGGTTCCAAGCTGCTCTGCCTTCCAGGGACGGAGGGGCTCAAGCGAGTGGGTGGTGAGGATAAACGTGATGTTCCAAAGCCTGGCGGCAAGCAGGCCGGCCATCTGGGTGTACCAAGTGTGGCAATGTACCACGTCGGCTTCGAGTTTGTCCTTGGCCATCGCGAGACTCTGCGAGAATGCGCTCATAGCGCTGACGAAACGCGGGTCGGTGTTATGTTTCATTTCCTCCCATGGCTCGTACCCCTGTACCCGAAGGTTGCCGTTTGTACTGTCCTGTTCGCCGAAACAGCGGACTTCCACAGGAACGAGTTCCGCAAGCGCCTTGCTCAAGTACTCCACGTGGACACCAGCGCCCCCGTACACATTCGGTGGATACTCGTTGCTGAACAGTGCCACCTTTTTCGTTCTCATCGCTTTGCTCTCCTCGAAAAACCACGCATAATGAGGAATGGTAGATGATGTCCACCCCAAGCGACAAGCGCTCACAAGCAAGAAGCGCTCAGGGACGGAGCAAAAAAAGAGGACGGAGTAGAGTAAGGATGAGGCAACCATGCCGTTAGATCTTTCAGAAACCTTGGTGGTGGGTATATCGGCTACTGCGTTGTTTGATCTCAGCGAAGAGGATCACAGGTTCCAAGAGCAGTATGAGCAAGATCCCGAGAACGCGCTTGAAGAATACCGCCGGACCATGCAAGAACGTGAGAACGAGCCCTTGCAGCCTGGAGCCGGCTATCCACTGGTCAAAGCACTGTTGAACATCAACCGCTTCGCACAAAAGGGACAGACCCCCCTGGTTGAAGTGGTAGTCATGTCACGCAACAGCCCTGAAACGGGACTGCGTGTGCTCAAGACTATTCGGCGCCTCAAACTCCCGATCACGCGTTTCGCATTCACTGCTGGGGAGCAGGTTACTGATTACCTTGATGCCTTCGATGTTGATTTGTTTCTGACTACGCGCGTGGCTGATGCGCAAGAGGTGATTAACTCTCGTTCGTGTGCTGCGGCCGTTCTTAATGCGCCTCCAGAAGAGCTCGCCGATATTCCTGCTGACCAGGTCAGGATAGCGTTCGACGGTGATGCCGTTCTCTTCTCAGAGGAAAGCGAACTCGTTTACAAGACGAGAGGCCTCGAAGAGTTTCAAAGAGGAGAGGACGCACAGCAAGAGACTCCGCTTGAAGAAGGGCCCTATGCCACGTTTCTGAAGAAACTCGGTAAGTTGCAGGATCGTCTACCGGTCCGGGTGGAGTTGTCGCCAATTCGGATTGCTCTCGTAACCGCGCGGAACAGTCCCGCCGAAATGCGAGTGGTGAAAACTCTCCAGCACTGGGGTGTGTACGTAGACGAAGCGTTCTTTCTCGGCGGGGTAGAGAAGACCAAGGTGCTCAAGGCGTTCAAGCCACACATCTATTTCGACGACCAAGACGTACATCTGGAGCCTGCGTCGAAGATAGTCCCGGCCGGCAAGGTGCCTTGTCCGTCAGTCCGGAAGCAGAGGTGATCTGTCCACGATCTGCGATGTGTCTGGTTAAGGCGCGGTTTCCCGCGGAAACTCGAGGCGCAACAGATCCACAAGGACCGACGGCAGTATCGCAAGATTGCGGTACGGTCCGTCACGCGCCAGAACCACGCCGTTGAACCGATACTCCCATGGCGTGGCCACAATCCCCGCACGCACAGGGTTTTTCGCGATGTAGCAGAATGCGTTCACGTAATGCCTGATCGACAATAGTACTTTGCTCTTAAATCTGTCGTACCATACGTGGCCACACAGCGTGTGTAACCGATTAAAGCGCTGGGCGAAAACGCTGAGAATCCATTGCATTATTCTAGACAAAAAGTCTTTCCTGCCGGGGGTGATCATCATATGCACGTGGTTGTTCATAATGCAGATGTTTGTGACTGTGAATTGGTGCTTCTTTCTGGCCTGCGCAATGGTCTTGAGAAGCAACGTTTTTGCCTGCTCATCCTCAAGGATAAACTCGTGTCGGTTCGCCCGGGCAATTACATGATACGCAGCCCCGGTTACCAAGAATCGTGGTTTCCTCATATCTAAGTAATACCGAGCTTAGTGGCAATCTGCTTCGCCGAAATGCCGTTTTGAGCGCTATTTGTGAGCAGGAGCCCTGAGCCCCGGCGCCGAATCGTACCTCACGAAGCACCAATGGCCACCAGTGGGGACGGAGGAATGGGGGGCTGGAGGCATGGAGGCAGTGTATTGCTGTTGCTGCGGCGTGGGCGTGTACGAGAATAGCCTCTCGGCTCATCTGTTGCCTCGTGGGCTTCCTGATAAAGACGACATAGCCGAGACGCAGGAGTTCGTTACAAATATGCGTGAGCTGCTTGAATTGCCGGCGTGGTAGAGTGAGGCCGGATACACGCACGTAGCGCTTGAGAGCGCGAGGGTGTATTGAAAGCCGATTCTCAGCATCCTGGAAGCGGACTTCGAGGTGATTCTCGCCAAGGCGAAACATATCAGGAATGTTCCGGAACTCACGACCGACGTGCGCGATTGCTAGTGAATCGGCGAGCTGTTGCAGCGCGGGTTGATCAAAGGTAGCTTCATTCCTCCGAAAGAGATTGGCGAGTTGTGCAAACTCACCGGCGCGCAAGAAGGTTATCGAGTACCGCGCGAGCGTGGTACACCGGATTCAGAAGACGCTTGTCGACGCGAACATCAGGTTGGTCTCGGATG
>PWQX01000148.1 GCA_003556605.1 Spirochaetaceae bacterium | reverse complement strand
GCGGGGCGGGCGGGCGTGCCGGCGGGCGTGCGGGCGGGCAGGCGAAAACGCGTCGCGTACCCTCACCGTTTTGCTTCAAAGTTAACATGTATACTTGCGCGCAAGTTAACATCCAAAGCCGGTGTTAACCTTGCTGCAAAATGCTGAGGTCACACCATGTGTTTTGCCCAGCTGGTGCTCCCCGCTGCACCTGCCCCGGCGCATCCGTAGCCCCAATTGACTCAGGGGGCGTACCGGGGTCACACTTGAGCTGGTGATTTAGTACGGGGCTCTGTAAGACTCCAAAAGGTGTGGGGCTCGATGATACGAGATAGGTGTGGACTTGTGATGCGTGTTGCGATGCATCTGCTTACCGGAGTCGAGTATCGCGAGCGGCGTCGTGCCGCAGCGGCGGCTGTTGCAACGGCGGCACTGGCAATGGCCGCTCGAGTGCTGCTCGTGCGGCTGCTGCCGGCAGCGGAGCTGCCGATCCGCGCACCGGCGTTGGAGCTCACAGTGGTGGCTGTGGTGTTGGCGGCGATCTACCTTTTGGCGGCGCTTCACACCCTACCGGCAGTGCTGCTCGGCGTGCTCTACGCGCTGTTCTTTGTTGCCAACCTCGAGATGCTCGCCGCGATGGATACCGTTGTGGAAGTCCAGGATGCGGTGTTTGCGACCCACGAGGTGTTCCTGCGCGGGAGCGCTACGCGGGTCCATTTTGCATGGCTTGCGGTGGCCCTTGCGGTGGCGTGCGGCCTGTACGCTGTGGCCGCCGCGCGTGCACAGCGCGAGCGTCTCGGCGTGCATGAGCGTAGGAGCCGATCGAGGAGCCGGCGGCCCGGCGGCCGCGCGGGTGCCGGAAGACTTGCGGGTCGAAGGGTTGCAGGCCGCGCGGATTTGGCGCGCGCCGGCCTCGTTGCGGCGTTGGGGCTTGCTGTGCTGACTTTGGCGCCGGCCGGGCTGACTTGGCAGGAAGACAGCGTGGTGAGCGGTTCGGTTCGCGAGTCGTTGCGGCGCGCCGGGATAGGCCGCTCCGACGTTTCGGCGGCTCCGGATCGCGTGATACCCGGCCGCACCCCCGCGGAGGCCAACGATCAGTTCGAAGAGGGAGCACGGCCACTGCAAGGGGATCTGGACGGTGAGCTGCTGATTCCCCGGGCTGAGAATAACCACAACGTCTTGATACTCATGCTGGAGGGTATCCCGGGCGTCTACCTGCGCCAGGTGCAGAAAGCCACCGCGGTGAGCTATCCGGTAGAAATGGGGGCACTGAGCAAGATTGCGGACTCGGGCCTGATCGCCACCCAGTCGGTAGCGCACGCGCGGCAGACAATTCGGGGGTTGTATTCGGCCTTCACCGGCGACTACCCCCGCCTTGACCTATCTACCCCCAAGATCTACCCGTACATACAGGCCGACGAACGGCTGCGACCACCGGCTCTGCCGGCAATGATGCGCGATCTCGGCTATGAGACGGTCTATCTGCAGGCGGCCGACTTGTCGTATATGTCCAAAGATCAATTCATGCCCGAGACGGGCTTCGAGCACGTTCTCGGCAAAGAGGCGTTTGAGTACAACCACGTGCCGTTCGAGTGGGGTCCGGACGACAAAGCGTATCTCGAGCAGGTTGCCGATTTCATCGACGATCTTGAACGCGAGCGCGCCGCAGGCAAGCCGTGGTTTCTCAGCCTCCTGACGGTCGGTACGCACCATCCGTACGGCGTCAGCGATGAATACGCCGAGCGCTATCCCAGCCGCAAGATTGCGGCCGTGGCGTACCTCGACGAGGCGCTCGGCGACTTCTTCGAACGCCTCAAGGCCGACGGGCACTTGGAAAACACTGCGGTGTTCATTGTGTCCGATGAGTCGCACGGCGTTACCGGTCACGTCTTTGGACGCTACTGGGGCACTACCGTGATCAGAACCCCGGAGCTGAACCGGGCCGGGGCAGGGGATGTGCCGGTGCTCCAAGAAGAGTTGGTTGGTCTTCGGGACCTTCCGATCTCGGTACTCGACTATCTCGCTGCCGATGAGCGCGCTCGCGCCTTCGCCGGACGAAGCTTCCTGCGGAGCTACGACACACCGCACCGGATGCTCTTCGGTCCCTACATCGCAAAGGTCCCTCACGGAGCTTCCGCGCCGCTGGTGTACCACGTACCGGAGCGCGGGCACATCACAAGCTACGTGCCGAGCACCGGAGCGGTTTTCGCTCCGGATTACGCCCGCCGCCGGGACTGCGAGGATGACCACCAGGAGCTCGCCGGCCGTTTACGCTCGGCGTACCTGGCCGCCACCCATATTCCCGGGGTAGAGTATGCGCTCGCACGCGCGGATGACGAGACTGTCGAACCCTCGATACCGCGCGAGCGAAGCTGGGTACTGATGGAGAACGCGGCTCACACGCTGTCGCCGCGCGAGCGCAAGATGCTCACCAGCGCCCAATATCTCGAGATTCCGGCCGACTCGAGGGTGACGCTTCATCTGGAACTCGAGGCGGTGGCCGAATGCGAAGACCCGCCCGGCGCCGACGGCGAACAACCGGCGCCGGGCGAAGCGGCGCTGCGCCCGGCACTCCAGGTGCTGGCCGAATATGAGGCGCTCGACCTCGAGCTTCCCGCCATGCCCGCGCTGAAGCCCGGCGAGGTGTTTGAGGCCCGCGTTGCGTTCTCCACCACGGAGACGCTCAAGCGCGTGTGGATAGATCTGCGGGTGCAGTCGTTACGTGACGACCAGCCGGCCGGGCTCACGGTTCGCCGGCTCAGCCTCGAGCTCGAGCCGAGAGCCGCAGCGCCCGCGGATGAAGAAGGCGCGAACCACCTTGCACCGCGAATCGAGCGCTTTGAGGTGCGGCCGAGCGGCACCGCGTCTCCGGCGGACGCCGCGCGCGCGATTACCGAGGCCGGCGCCAATAACCGCATGCGGGAGCCGCGGCTCGTACCCGTAGCACACGCCGGCGGCCGCTACGCCGGGGCAACTTACACCAATTCGGTAGAGGCGCTCGAGGCGAACGCCGCAGCGCACCGGGTCTTTGAACTTGATTTTGAGTGGACGGCAGACAAGCGGCTGATCGGACTGCATGACTGGGAGGTGATCTTCGAGCGGCTGTACGGGTTCCTGCCGGAGGAGCCACTGCGCTACGACGAGCTCCGTGAGCTTGAGAGCCCGCTCGGCGTCACGCCTGTGGACCTCATGCAGCTCCGGCAGTTTCTGTTAGACCACCCCCGCGCGGCGATCGTTACGGATGTGAAAGCCGACAACATCGGCGCGTTAGCCAAGATCGCAGAGCGGATCGACGGGCATGAGCGCCGCATCATTCCTCAAGTGTATCATCCCGATGAGTTCGGCGAGGCGCTTGAGCTTGGCTACGAGCGAATCATCTGGACGCTCTACCGGTACGCCGCAAACCGCAACCCGCAACGGGTGGTGTCGGAGGCCCGGGCGCTTGCGGATTCGCATGGCCAAGCGCTGCTGGCGGTGGCGATGCCCGTGGCGGTGGTGGAAGACGGGACGGCGGCGCGTTTGGCCGAAGCCGGGATCCCGAGCTACGCACACACCATCAACTCGTGTGAGGAGTACTACCGCCTGCGAGAGCTCGGCGCGAGCTCAATCTACACCGACGACCTGGAGCCGGGCGCGTGTTCCGAAGTTCCGAGCGCGGCGCGGGGTAACTCACGATCGGCGCCCGCCGCCGATCGGCGTGGCAACCCGGGCCGCGATGAACCGCTCACGGTCCTGTCGTTCAATGTGCGGCTTGCGAGCGCGCCCGACGGTGAGGACGGGTGGGAGCACCGGCGCGAAATGGTATTCGAGGTGATCGCTGACCACGACCCGGATCTCGCGGGGCTACAGGAGCCCGAGCTTGTCCAGATTCGCGAGCTGCGGGAGCGCTTCGAAGACTATAGCTTCGTCGGCCGTTCCAGCGAGGACGGCGCCGACGTAAACGACGAATCGGCGGCGGGTAAGTTCAACGCGGTGATGTATCGCTCAGACCGGTTTGAGCTCAAGGACCATGGGACGTTCTGGTTTTCCGAGGACCCGGCTGAGCCCGGAAGCCGCAGCTGGGACGCTGCGCTTCCGCGAATCTGCACCTGGGTACAGCTCGCTGACCGCCGCACCGGTGAGCGCGTACACCTGTACAACCTTCACCTTGATTACGCCTCTCAAGCAGCGCGTGAAAACAGCACGCGCCTGCTGCTGAAACGAATGCTGCAGCGTCCAACCGATGGGCTCGTACTGGTAACCGGCGACTTCAATGCCAACGAGCTCAATCCGGCGTTGCGTCTCCTTTTTGAGGAATCCTCGCGCAGCGGGCGCGATCCGCGACCTTTGCACGACACCTTTCGAGCTGTACATCCTGACAAGGAAGACATCGGCACGTTCCACGATTTCGGCGGGGAGCCGCTGACGACGAAGATCGACTTTGTGCTCGCCCCTGCTACCGTTAAGGTGCTGGAGGCCGGGATCGACCGGCGCAGTGACAACGGCCGCTACCCTTCGGATCATTTTCCGGTGTACGCGACGATCCGTTGAAGCGGCGCACAGCAGGAGCCCGGTTACCGGGAGACAGGGAGAGTCTCATGTGATATAGTGGTAGACGAAGCAGGGAACGCTCACCCCTGCTATTTGATTACCTGGGCATCTTGTGTTGCCTCTTCAGGAGTTAGTGCTTTGCAAACACCCCACACATTTCATATACCCGTGCTCGGCGTCGGCTATTCGGTTGACACTCCGGCGAAGGTGGCGAAGTACGGTATTTCGTCGGTCATTTCTCTGGTAGACGACGAGCTTGCGGAAAACCTCCGCGAGCACTACAAGCGCCAGCGCGGTGAAGAGTACATACCGATCCGCAACTCAGATGATGACTGCCGCGCGCGGCGCTTCACCGCATATCTCAATCTCTTGAAAACGATGGTCTCGGAAAGCACCGAGGCACTGCGTAACGCGCCGTTTGAACCGGGCTCAGAGATCACAACCTACTTTGAGCTATTGCCGGATGATTCAGAGCTTCGCTCCAAGTACACCGCCATGCTGAACACTGCAGACCCGGACGAACGCGCAAAGCTTCAAGGCGAGCTCCGTGCCGCCGTTCAGCCGGGCGATATCGATGTGAACATCATGGTGAAGGTGGACCGCGACCGCTACACCAACGGAGAAAAGCGGCCCCCGGAGTACGGCGATGCCATGGCGGCACTTCGCGGATTCGCCCGCAGTGACCTAGAGTCTTCAATTGTGCTGTCGGCCGGCTTCAATCGGCGACTCACGAAGTACCTCGAGAGTTTCCCCGATTTTCAGGCCGACTCCAACGGCGTGTTCAAGAAGAAAGTTGTGCTCAAGGTCAGTGACTTTCGCTCGGCGCTTACTCAGGCCAAGATGTTCGCACGCGGTGGAGTCTGGATCTCGGAATACCGCGTTGAGTCGGGGCTCAACTGCGGTGGCCACACCTTTGACGGCGACGGTTCGTTACTCGGTCCGATCCTCGAGCAGTTTAAATCGCGGCGGGCGGAGCTGTTTGAAACCGCGCACTCTGTGTACGAGGCTGCAGTGACCAAGCGTACCGGCACGGCGCGCCCGCGCCCGGAGTTCCGGATCACGGTGCAAGGCGGCGTGGGGACCCCCCGCGAACACAGCTTTCTCCGGCGCCACTATGACATTGATGCAGTCGGGTGGGGCTCCCCCTTCCTGCTGGTTCCCGAAACGGTCAATCTGGATCCCGATACGCTTGCAAAGCTGGCGGCCGCAGGCGAGGAGCAGGTCGTTTCCAGCGGCGCCTCACCGCTGGGCGTACGCTTCAGCAACCTGGTGAACTCCGCATCCGAGCAGTTCAAATACGCGCTTGCGCGCGAAGGCAAGCCCGGCAGTAATTGTCCGAAAGGGTACTTGAAGTTCAACTCCGAGTTTACCGAGAAGCCGATTTGCGTTGCATCGCGCCCATACCTGGAGAAGAAGCTCGCGGAGCTCGAGACGCAAGAACTCGACAGCGAGGAGCGTGAGCGCCGCTATCAGGAGATCATCGAACCGGCGTGTCTTTGCCGTGATCTGTCGGGCACGGTAGAGATCAACTATGGCACCGGTCGCTACCGCGAAAAGGCAACACCGGCGGTCTGCCCGGGACCGAACCTGGCGTTCTTCACAAAGGTCACGACCTTGCATCAGATGGTGGATCATATCTACGGGCGAATGAACCTCATCGTCGGCTCTAAGCGCCCGCATATGTTTGTGAACGAACTGAAGCTCTGTGTGAGCAGCTTGGGACGCGAGCTGTTCAACTCGGCGCGCGCACGGGGCACCAGGAGCGCCGAAGAGCTTCGCAAGTATCGCGACAATTTGCTCGACGGAATCGAGTACTATCGCAGGCTGATGGCGACCCTCGGCGAGGATTACGCCGACTGGAAGGCACGGATTCCCGCGGAGATGGCGGTGGTGAAGCAGCAACTGCTACACATGAGCACGGTAAACCCGCTGCTCGGTACGCCCACCACAGCGACGCACCAATCCGGCCGGTAGCTTGCCGGCAGGACTACGGTAAGACCAGGGGCGCGGGGTAGCGGCTATCCGCCACGGCATACGAAACACGGTGCCGCAGCGGCTTAACGGTCGTCCAAGAATGCATCGGCGCCGGGGAAGCTCAGCCGCTTGCGCGCCACCTCCTCGCTGAACACCACGTAGCGGCAGACGGCGGTGGTAAAAACGGTACCGCTGCGGCCGCCAATACTGACGTGAATGGTAGCGTACTTCCCGCAAATCTCACCGGCACGTGCCTCGATGCGAAAGGGCCTGTCCTCGGATTCGGCCGGCTGGTGGTAGGTGACACTCAGCTCACGCGTGAGCCCGGCGGTCCCCATCACCGCGTGGATGAACCACGCCGCGGTCTCATCGGCCAGGGTGGCCTGGATGCCGCCGTGCACCACACCCGGATATCCTTCGAGCTCGGTTCGCGGGTCCCAACTGGCGGTTACCGCCTCGCCTTCGAGTAGGAACGTGAGCTTCAGGCCGATAGGGTTGTGGGGCGCGCAGCCGAAACAACAATACGTATCCGAGCCTGCGTAGGGATTTCTGATTCGACGTCCGCGGTTCTCGTGTTGTTCCATTGACCAAGTATACGGCAGGCCGGCACGAGACGTAAATCGTCACGCAGGTAACTCTTCAAACAGCGCGGCGGCGTCACGCAGGTAGCGCTCATATACCACACCGGTGTGGATGTGCGCCGCACACTTGTCGCCCGCGCATCGCGCATACGCGTGCGCTCCTGAAGGCCATGCTCCTCAGTACACCACCGGTTCAGCGTCCAGGTCGCGCCAGATGAACCACGTAGCGACCGTTCGCCACGGGCGCCATCGTTCGGCGTGATCCAGGAGCCAGTTCTGCCGCGCGCGTAACGGCGCGCCCGTTTCGCTGCCGTTTGCGTACAGTCGAATAGCCGCGTTCACCAGCCCGAGGTCACCAATCGGAAGAACGTCGGGTCTATGCAGATAGAATATCAGAACCATGTCGGCCGTCCACCTGCCGATTCCCCGCAATCGCATTAAATCGCCGCGTATTTCCTCGTCGCCCATCGATTCCCAGGCGGCGGGGTTGAGCTCGCCGGTGTGCACCGCACGCGCTATGCCGATAATGTACTCGGCTTTGCGCCGCGACAGCCCCAGCGCCCGTAACGATTCGGGCGTGCTCGCGAGGAAATCCTCGGCACGAAAGCGCGGGTATGCCCGCCACAGGCGCTCCCACGTGCCGGCGGCAGCCGCAACCGAAATCTGCTGTCCAACGATGGCGTTGACCAGCGTCTGAAACCCCTCGCCGCTGCCGCGCAGCCGGTCTCCGCGGTGCTGCGCGATAAGCGCCGCCATGATCGAGTCGCGGCCGGAAAGCTCGCTGCAGGCCTGATCCCACGAGCGCAGCACGCTCACGGCGTTGCGCCCACCTGCACGCGGTAGTTTTTCGGGCTCATATGCTTCTCGCGCTTGAACACGTGGTAGAAGTGGCTAAGGCTACGAAATCCGCATTCCAGCGCGATATCGACAATCGGCCGATCAGTGGTAACCAACAGCTCACCGGCCTTGGCGCAGCGGAGCGCCGAGAGATACTGCACGAAGGTCGTACCGGTTTCCTGCTTGAACAGCGCGTGAAAATGGCTGCGGCTCACTCCGCACGATCTCAGAACGTCCTCAACGCTGACCGGGTTCATGTACTCGGTGTTCAGATACGAGATCGCGTCTTGAATCCGGGTGCTCGACAGCGGCTTTAGCCCTTTGATCGGAATCTTGAACTGTGTGTCGCGCATCACGGTGATCAGAAGCTCAATCAGCTTGAGCCGCAGCGCCCAGGAGTATCCCCGATAGCGGTTCTGAAACTCCCAGAGCATTGCGTCGACAAGCGACGCCACGCGCTCGGTACCGATGCGCGACAGCGTGAGGTGATTCTGCTTCTGCGCGTACAGCTTGATGATTCCGAGGACGTACAACGCCTCTTTGTCCATGTGCACCGACGGCGAGAACAGCTGTTCAGAGAACAAGACCTGCACCACGGATAACGCGTTGCGCGCCGAGACGAGCTTGCCGCGCGGGTTGAACATGAGGCTGCCGGCCTGCACCTGCGTTCGAGACGTGCCGGTCACCAAGGTGCCTTCGCCGGAGCGGCAAAACAACAACTCGTGCGTGGACCGCTCTCTCGGGTCGTGCTCCCATCCGGTGGTTCTCCTGCTGAAGGCGATATTGCGGATAAAGAACAGCAACTTCATGGCTATTGCCCAACTGTAACGGAACAAAAGGACGTTGTACAAGGGAACAGCCCGACAGAATCAGACAATCGCACAAAAGAAACCGACTATTGCGAACGACACCGGCGGGCTGAACTCGATAAGCTACTATCGAAATCGCGCCTTGCGCGCGGTCTCCAGTTATCGGAGGCAGGATCGGATACCATGCGAGAACGACGCGTTGTAATAACCGGGATGGGAACGGTGAATCCCCTGGGTCACTCGGTGGACGAGAGCTGGCAGACTGTGCTGTCCGGGCGGTCCGGAATCCGCAACATCGAGCGCTTTGACGCATCGAACCTTGCGTGCCGGATCGCCGGAGACGTCAAAGAGTTCGACTACACGCAGTACTTCGACAACGATATGCGCAGGAAAGCCAAGCGCATGGACACCTTTTGCCACTACGCGGCTGCTGCGGTGAAGGAAGCCGCAGAGCAATCCGGACTCGCCGAGCTGCCGGACAGCCGCCGCATCGGGGTCGCGGTCGGAAGCGGCATCGGCGGCCTCAGCATACAGCACAACAACAGCATTGCCATATCCGGCAAAGGTCCCCGGGGGGTCAGCCCGTTCTACATTCCGATGTCGATCGGCAACATGGCCGCGGGCGTGCTGAGCATGATGTACGGTCTGCTCGGCCCGAACCTGAGCCTGCAGACTGCGTGTGCAACCGCCAACCATTCGATCGCTTCGGCGCAAATGATTATTCAGGACAACATGGCCGACGTGATGGTCGCCGGCGGCACCGAAGGGACCCTTAACGAGATTACGATCGCGGGTTTCGGCAATATGCAGGCGCTTTCCACCCGCAATGACTCCCCGGAGACCGCCTCGCGCCCGTACGATCGCGACCGCGACGGGTTCGTCTTGAGCGAGGGCGCCGGTATCCTGGTGCTCGAGGAGTACGAGCACGCCAAACGACGCGGAGCTGAGGTCTTGTGCGAGGTCCTTTCCTGCGGGATGTCGGGCGATGCGTATGACTTCGTTGCGCCCGATCCAAGCGGGGCAGGGGCCGCGTACGCGATGCGCATGGCGCTTGAGCTCGCAGGGCTGAATGCGGATGAGCTTGACTACATCAACACGCACGGCACCTCAACGCCGGTAGGAGACCTCGCGGAGATTAACGGCATCTACGAGCTCATCAAGAACAGCGTCGCGAACACACATATCGGCTCTACCAAGTCGTACCACGGACACGTGCTCGGGGCCACTGCGGGGGTTGAAGCGATCCTCACGGTGCAGGCGATACGCGAAGGGGTGGTCCCCGCGAACATCAATCTGTTCAATCCCGATCCCGAACTGCCTCCGGTACAGCTGCCGGTGGAAATTGTTGAAAAGCCGCTGCGCGTTGCGCTCTCAAACTCGTTCGGCTTTGGAGGCCACAACTCCAGTCTCGTACTCGCACGCGTGTGAGACATCGCGCAGGCCCGCCGGTATACGCCACGCCGGGGCCGCGACCATTTCTGAGCACCTTTCGAGCTCTCGCGCTGCGCAGTTGCTGCGCGAGGCGCCTTTGGGCGAGAAGCTGGTGGCTCCAAAACCCGCGCAGCCTGCTCCGTTGTGCTTACCGGCGTCACGTACACCCATAGCCACACCCGACATCTCGTCCTAGCCGGCGAACCCTAGCCGGCGAACCCTCGCCGGCGCGCAAACTCCCGGAGGCGCTTGTTGACGCTGCTGAGATCACAGCGTTCCGGATCAAAGGTAGGGCCGAACACCTCACAGGCAAACGCGTGTTCCTCGTGACAGGGGTCGGTAGCTGCGCTCATGAGGTCCAGATACGAGTCCATTCCACCAATGCCTTCAGGCGGTCGCGAACGCGCACCGTCGGTGCAGCGGATCTCACTCACGTTCGGTTCAGAATCGCAGTCCCGGTCGGCATCGGCCACCGTTACCAGATGACGCCAGCCGTCGCCGAAATCGTACACGTACCAGAAGCTCTTACCGGAGGCCGGCGCTACGTCCTGCAGGAAGTAGCGGTGCTCGTCGTGATCTTTGGTCTCGAAAGCGATCTCGCCGGAAGGCTCGGCGTAGGTTGCCTGTCCGATCTCAAACACGTGCAGGTGCGTATCGCTCCATCCGAACGCCTCTTGGATCACGACGTGGAGCTCACCGAGCGTAAGGTTGCCCGGTACCGCGACGGTGCGCTGAATCGACGGTGCAGAGCCGTCGAGCACAATCTTGAGTCGATAACGGATCCGCAGCGGCAAGCGGCACGGGGGTCTCGGCAAGCGCTCACCGGCGGCCTCCCGCAAATCCGCACCCTCGTAGCCGGGCAGATCGGGGCCGCTCTCCACGTTGAACAGCCCTTCGGCGATATTGTTGCCCCCCCGCACGAGCTCAAACCGGGTACCCGGGCGCGCATCTTCGTCCCAGTCAAGGCCGGAGTCGAACGCCGCTTCTACCTGCTGCCGGCCGGACTCCAGCGCTTCTCCAAGCTGCTTGATCAGCGGCTCGTAGCGCTTGAGCGTGAACTCGTCCAGAGCTTCAGGTTCATTGAGTATCTCAATAAACTGCGATAGGCGGCCGCTGAGCTGAGCGAGCCTGCTGGTCTCATCCATAGGAAACTCCGCCGGATCAATACCGCGCCAATCAAGCCCGATGAGCCAACGCCGCTGCTCCACAATCAGATTCAAGACCTCGGCGCGTAGAGCCGCTGCAGCTCGTTCGGCACCGCTGATTGGAATCTGAGAGAGCTGATCCCACAGCTCCTGAACCAACTCTTCGAAGCTGTTTTTCTGCAGCTCATCGTGAAAGAACAGCTCACGCCCGGCCAGCGCACGCCGTAACGGCTGTTGAGGTTCCGAGCCCCCCTGCAACGCTGCATCTCGGAAAAACGCAACAAGCTCGCTTTCCATAAGGTCGATCCCGAGATCATCGAAAATTGCGTCCAGCGAGTCACGGGCGCCGCGGGACGGTTCGAACCCCGGGAACACCAGAGCCGGCTCGGGCTCATCGTGGGCGTACCACAAAATCGGCACCCCCTCATAGGTGTACACCGCGACCGTCTCGGTTCGCTCCAAGTACTCTTCAAGCGCAAAGCGCGGCCGGGTACGCATCGTCTTGGGCCCCAAGGTGTAGGCATGCGCGAGCTGCGTAGGAGCATCTACGTCGGGCCCGTGACATTCAAAGGCGCGCCCAAGCTCGCGATCCATCCAATCGAGCCAACGCTGCTGTTGCTCAATGGTACCGCGCACCGCCTCTTCGGTGGCTACCGTGACACGAAAGACCGCGTCTAAGAATGAGAGCAGCTCGATCTCAAGTAACGGCGGTTCTTCGGCGTCGCTCTGCGTAAGCAAGTCGCCGATTTCAACCGCGGGCAGATCAACACGCCGGTAATACGCCGAATCCGCGCTATGCCGGTGTTGCGCCTCCACCGAGCGCAGAAGGTCCTGCGGCACCACCAGCGGCGCGTGCTCGGCGAACTGGTACAAGGGGCGCGTGACCCGTCTCACCGCAAGAGCTTCCTGATTCGGGCCAACGAATTGATAACGGCCCACCTCTATACCGGGAGGCGCCAGCCCCATAAGGCGTTGTTCAGGTAACAGCACGCCGTCTTCCAGCTCGTCGTCGCTGAGGCGTGCAAGCACACGGGAGCCGGGCAGCACCGTCGCTTTCGGCGTTATGCGTTTACCCGAAATAACCACAAGCCCGGTCTCGTCGAGCAACTCAAGCGCACGCTCGGTCGTAGGCTGGTCCAGATCTACCCCCGCGTACACCAATCGGCCCAGAAAAGCAACCAACCCGATGGGGTGCTCGAGCTTCTCGGCGATTTCACGCACCACCTCACCGAGCGAAGGGCGAGCTCTGTTCTTTTCGGCTTTTTTCCGGCCCATACTCCTATAGGTTAGTGCGCCGCCGGGTGTTCTGCAAGCGCTACGCGCGGATTGCCTGAGAACTACCGAGAACTGCGAAACAGTATCTCGGCAGCGGTGACGGCGGTAGCGAATCGGGGGGCCGAACGACCGCGCAGAAGTAGTCGCAGTGCAGAAACTTGTGGTATATTGCGCCCAGGGAACGTGATGCAGAACGTGGTAACCTTCACTGTTGGAAAAATCGCAGAGCTCATGCACATCGGTCAGGAGACCTACCGGGTAAACCCGGTGCTGTTTCTCATGATTTACGTCGGCTCGGCACCGGTTTACTATTACGCTCTGTACCGCGTTGTTCGTGCGTTTTTCAACGTGTTGCGCGAGGAGCTCAGGCTCTGGAGCACGGTGTTCTTGGTTGCAACCGCTGCGCCCTTCTTGTACGTGCTCTTCTTTGGACGGAACTTACCGTGGTGGTCCTACCTGCTGATCGCGCTGATCGTGCTGCAGGCTGTAGGCACGCTTGTATGGAAGCTCCGGCAACTGCCGGCGCCGCGCGTGCGCGCGGTACTGACAAGAGTGAAAGCGCCACCGCTGCTGATGGTAACGCGCAAGCTCAAGCACTCGGGTGACGGGTTGGCACGCCGATGCTACGGGTTATCGCATCTCATCGCCCGTGTGGCGCGCAATCGC
The DNA here is from genome assembly GCA_003556605.1 of Spirochaetaceae bacterium. Lineage (GTDB taxonomy): Bacteria > Spirochaetota > Spirochaetia > DSM-27196 > SLAA01 > B1Sed10-166. The sequence goes on along the minus strand of PWQX01000148.1, from coordinate 38,093 downwards.
CCGCGGCTGCGCCCCCAGCGCTGCCCGGTGTATAGGAGTATCCACTCCGGCACGACACAGCTCACCTACCGGCAGGGAAGCAGCGAGCGGCGGCGCCTGCGCTACGCGTTGCGGCGCGTCACGCGCCGCGCACACGCACGCTTGTACCACCGAGTTCGCGTGCCGCGGGTTGCGCGGGTCAGCCCTGTCGCCTAAGCTACCCGGCGAACGTACAGCGGGGTAGTGCCGGTCCCGCCCACTGCGACCGCAGACCCCCGGCCGCGATGTTTAAGAGGGCGAATACGCGAGCACCGTTTTGCGCAAATGGGCTGCCCATTGCGCGAGAGCGTGCACCGTGGCTTTGCGGCCGGGCAGCATATCCTTGTCCTGGGCAAACTTCGCGCACTTCTTCTCGAACTCTGCGAGGTCGATACCGGCGCCGGCCGGCGGAAAGAGAATTCGACCGGCGCAGAAGCTCAGCCAACGCTTGTGCTGCACGCTGTCAAAGCTCTGCGGATAATTGCGCCCGATAAAGCGCCACAGCATCTCGGGAATGCGCGGGTCTTCGAACGAAAGCCGGAGGTCGCGTAAAGCATCGGTTTCGCCGCCGGCTGCAGCGCAAGCCGCCGCGTGAATCTCGGCAAAACGCTCGCGGTCTGCGTCCGCGAAAAACCCGCCGGAGTAGATCTGCAGGTCGGGGTCTTGCGGGGCTTCAGGGCCGGGCCCGGTAAAAGCGCTGGTAACCTTCTGGGTCAGCAGCGGCTCCGCGAGCAGCCGCACGCGGCGCTTCTCCGCGGCGTTCAGGTCGATGTCCAGCCGCTCGGCACCGGCGTCGTCCAGCACGCTTACCGGCGCTACTACCGGGCATTTGTTCAGCGCCACCGAGATAACGTGCACCCGCTGCTCATCCTGCTGTAGGGCGTCGTTGGGCGTGAACAAACGCCGGCGGATCGTTTCAACAGGCGCCTCGAGCAACAGATCCGGGTCGTAGCGTAGATCATAGCACAGCACCGCGTTGGGGTTGCTCGGGTCCACCGTCAGCGGGGCAAGCACCGATGTGCATCCGCCGCCGCGCGTGTACAGCGGCGATGTGTGCAGAAACGGCCGGCGTTCGTGCAGATCAATGACCTTTGCGGCGTCCGCCCGTTTGCGGTGACGAAACAGGTACGAGAACAGCTTGGGCTGCGCGTCCCTGATACATCGGGCAAGCGCAATTGTCGCGTAGACATCCGAGAGCGCGTCGTGAGCGTGCTCGTGGGACAACTCGTTCGCTTCGGCGAGACGTTCGAGCCGGAAATCGGGCTTATCACGCTCGTTCCGCGGCCACTGCATGCCGTCCGGACGTAAGTCGTGTGTGGCGCGCACCACGTTCGACAAGTCCCACCGTGAGTTACCGGAGGAGTACTCGCGCTCGTACGGATCGAAGAAATTGCGGTACAGACAGGTACGAATAAACTCGTCATCAAAACGGATGTTGTTGTACCCCACCGTGCACGTGTTGGGCCTGATGAGCTCACGATGAATGCGCGCGATGAACTCGAACTCCGGCGCTCCGCGCCGGCAGGTGGTCTGCGGGGTGAGGCCGGTTACAAGGCATGCGGACGGGTCGGGAAGGTAATCATCGCTGATACGGCAGTAGAGAACCAAAGGCTCCTCTACCGGCTTCAGCTCGGCATCGGTGCGCACACCCGCGAACTGGGCGATGCGGTCGTAGCGGGGATTGCGGCCGAACGTCTCCAGGTCGTACCAGTAGAATGTCATTGGCCCGATTGTACTGCGAACAACCGGGGTGGTGGAAGAGCGCACCAACACACTGTGCGGCAGTTCTGTCGGTTTGCGATCGGGCGCCGTTCTTGTTACAGTAGAGCCGGTATGCGTAACGCCGAAACAAGCTCCGGAAAGCCCGATCCGAACCTGGCGGTAACCTACAGCTCCAGCGCCGACCCATCGGTGCGGCAAGTGATCGAGACCTTGCAGCCGTTCAAGGCGCTCTCGCCCGAGGCGCGCGTGGTGATTAAGCCCAACATCGTTCTTTCGCGTAAGCGCTGGCTCGGCGCCAACACACGGCCGGAGATCGTCGAGAGCCTCGTCGTGCTGCTGCGCGAACAGGGGGTGCACAACATCACGATAGCCGACGGCAGCGGTATAGGCGAATCGGCAACTCGTGCGTTCAAGATCTGCGGGTACACCGAGATCGCCGATAAGCACCGGGTGAGGCTGGTGGATATCGATCGTGATCGCTTCATCGAGCGCTCAACACTTACCGACGGGCCGTTTTCGAAACTGGCACTATCGCAAACCGTCGCGGACTGTGACTACCTCATCAACGTTCCGGTGATCAAGGCCCACTGTCAAACGCGAGTGACCTGCAGTTTGAAGAACCTCAAGGGGGTGATGCCCCGGCAGTTGAAGAGCAGCTTTCACGGCGCAGACTTAGAACGGGCTATCGCACAGCTCGCGGCGCTTGTTACGCCCGACTTCGTGCTTGCCGACGGAACGTATGGTGACTTGTCGAGCGAGCTCGGCGGCAAGCCGGTCAATTTGGGCATCATCGCCGGCGGTCGCGACCCGCTTACGGTCGACTGTTTCGCGGCGTCGACCTTGGGGTTCTCGCCCGCCGCGATCGCTCATATCGCCCATTACGCGCGCGCCCGCGGAGTCGATCCGGCTGCTTTCCAACCGGTGCTCCACGAACTGAACCACCCAAGCGGCGATCGCGTGTTTGAGACCGACACCGACGGATTCCGGGCGTATCCGTGCACCGTGCAGCTCGGCAACACGTGTTGCACGTGCCACGGGAACCTGCGCTTCGCGCTTGAGCGCATGCGCGAAGCACGCGTACTGAGCGGCGAGGACCACTATTACATCGGGAGTTTCGGCACAGCGGCGGAGGCCGCGGGCGAAAAGCGAGCGCAGCAGCACTGCCGGGCACATCGGGCCATAGCCGTCGGCGACTGCGCGCGCGCTGCAGTCTCACCCCCTGCCGAGATAGCGGTACCCGGCTGTCCTCCGAGCGCAGATGCGATCGTAAGAGCCGTACGCAATGCGAAAGCGGTATAATGTAGCCATGCGACAACAAGACACTCGTAGTGGGATGCGCTACTTCAAGATTGAGGAATGTATTGGGCACACTCCACTGATGCGGCTTCGCGCGCTGTACACCGGCTCAACTCTGGTGTTGTGCAAGCTGGAGGGGAACAATCCTGCCGGCTCGGTCAAGGACCGACCGGCGTACTGGATGATCCGCAATGCCGAACGCTCGGGACGCATCAAGCCCGGCGATACCTTGATCGAGGCTACCAGCGGAAACACCGGTATTGCGCTGGCGATGGTAGCTGCGATTATGGGCTACCGCATGATCTTGGTGATGCCCGAGCATATGAGCAGCGAGCGCCGCGCGACCATGAAGGCGTTCGGGGCCGACTTGGTGTTGACCTCAAAGGCCGGGAGTATGGAGGAGTCCATCGAAACCGCGCGCACAATGGAGCACGAGGGCCGCGGTGTGATCCTCGATCAATTTGCTAATCCGGACAACCCGCAGGCACACTACGAATCTACCGGCCCTGAGATCTGGACAGACACTGCCGGGCGCGTGACGCACTTTGTTGCCTCCACCGGGACCACCGGAACGCTCATGGGCACCTCGCGTTATTTGAAGGAACGAAACCCCGCTGTCCGTATCGTCGGCGTGACGCCCGATTCCGCGGGCGGGGTACCCGGTATCCGCGCTTGGCCGCCTGAGTACCAGCCGCCCATCTTCGAGCCGCAGCGGCTCGATGAGAAGCGCGAGATACAGAGGGAGCGCGCTGAGGAGACTACCCGGGCGCTTGCCGCGCGTGAGGGAATCTTCTGCGGCATATCTTCAGGGGGCAACGTCGCTGCTGCGATTGATGTCGCCCGGGAGCTTGATGACTCCGGTCAGGACGCCGGAGTGCTCGTGACGATCATCTGCGACCGCGGCGACCGCTACCTGTCGACCGGTGTGTTCCCCGCCTAATTGCGATCGACCGCCTGCGCACTCAACGGTTTCGGCAGTCAACCTGATCGCGGTACGGCACCGGCCGCCGCTGCGGCATCCCGCGCTGGTCACCCGGGGCGCTGGTCAGCCGGGACTCCGCTGCAAGGCCATCAGCCGCCGGACGCGCTCGGCGGTGGCCGGATGGCTGCGAAACAGGCTGAACTCGTTGCGCATCGGGACCGGGAACAGCAGCTCGAGAAAGCTGCGCCCGGCTGCACTCAGCCGCTGCAGCGCCGCAGCGAGGGCGCTTGGGTCGCCGGTTAACCTAACGGCGGTGAGGTCGGCCTCGAACTCGCGCGCGCGCATCAGTGCGAGGTGCAGCAGAAGGCTGACCACCGGCGCAAAGATCGTCAGCGCCAGAAAGCCAAGCGGCAGCGGCTCCCCGGCGAACAGAAACAGCGGAAACGTGAACAGCAGCACAAACTGACCGACCTTTGAAAGCAGCGTGGTTGCAAGACGCACGCTCTCGGCGAGTGTCAGCAGGCGCACATCGTTGTTGGCGATGTGCGCAACCTCGTGTGCAAGCACCCCGGCAAGCTCCCGGCGCGTCAGGCGGTTCAAGAGTCCCTGAGTCACCACAATAGCCGTATTCTCGCCCGCACCCACGGTTACCGCGTTCGGCACCCCACTAGGGGTGTAGTACAGGTGCGGCACGTTCTGGAGTCCGGCGCGTGAGGCCAGCTCAGACAAGATCGAGTAGATCTCCGGTGCCTCGCGCCGGTTTACCGGAAACACACCGCGTCCGAGCACGCGCCGCGGAGAGGCGCCCGAGCTGATCAGGAGCGAAACTACGAGCATTACCGAGAAAATGACAAACAGGTTTCCGCCGAACGCGCGTATACCGAGCCAGCCGAAGAGCGCCACCATGAGGATAAACAGTACCGCGGTCTGCAGCAGCCTTACGGTTCGCTCGCTGCGTATCGCCGGGGTGCGTGTATGGTCGTTCATTGCCCCTATAATACTGCACGAACAGGGTCTTCGCCGAGAGGCTGCAGGCGGATTTCCCGCCTGCGCGCCGACCCACTGCACCCCGGCGGGGATCATGACGGCAGCAGCAGTACTTTCCCGGTTGTCTTGCGGCCCTCGAGCAAGCGATGCGCTTCGGCGGCGTCCTTCATCAGCAAGCGATTGTCGATCCGAACCCGCAGCTCACCGCGATCCAACCAGCCGAACAGCTCTTGCGAGCGCTGCTGAAGCTCCTCGGGATCACGCACATAGTCCATGAGCGAAGGCCGGGTCATGAAAAGCGACCCCTTCTGCGCGAGCAGCCCCGGCGCAAACGGCTCAACATTTCCGCTCGACTGGCCGAAGGACACCAGCAGCCCGCGGGGCCGCAGGCAGTCTAAGCTCTTCAGGAATGTGCTCTTTCCCACCGAATCGTACACCGCCTGACAGCCGCGCCCGCCGGTTATGCGTTCCACTTCTTCTACGAAATCCTGCTCAGTGTAGCGCACGATCTCATCGGCTCCGGCCTCACGCGCGAGGCGCTCTTTTTCCGCGGTGGAAACGGTTCCAATCACGCGCGCACCTTTGCGCTTGGCGAGCTGTACCAGCAACAGCCCGACCCCGCCGGCCGCCGCATGGACCAGCACTGTGTCGCCGTTTCTAATCGGGTAGGTCGACTCGGTGAGATAATGGGCGGTGAGTCCCTGCAGCATCGAAGCCGCCGCAAGCTCGGCGCCGACGCTCTGCGGCACCCGCACCAAACGCGCGGCCGGAACTGCGGCGAGCTCAGCGTAGGCACCCAGGCAGTCGGTATACGCAACGATATCGCCGGGCTTGAAATCGGCCACCTCGTCGCCGGCCGCGGCCACCTCCCCGGCAGCCTCCAGACCTGGAACGAACGGCAGTTGCACCGGATACAAGCCGGTGCGGTGATAGGTGTCGATGAAGTTCACCCCAACCGCATGGTGTTTAACCACCACGCCGTCGGCCGCCGGGGCCGGATCGCGCGCCTCGACCCACTGCAGGACCTCGGCGGAACCGGTCTCGCTGATCTGAATTGCTTTCATCGCTACGGGCCTCCTACTAGTGTGATCTCTAGCGCCGCCGGCCGGTACGCGCCGGCCAACCTGCGCACCCCACGCGCTTACAGCGGATAAGCGGTTGGGTTGTCTAGAATAGTAGGCCCTGCCGGGTCGATTGTAAACCCGGAAAACCTGACAAGAAAACTCACGGAATATTGCGCGCCTTCAGGCCTCATGCTATCATGGCACGCGTGGGCGGCCTATTGCTTTCCCATTACGGATGACGCTACCGACACGAACAATAAGGAGCCTGAGCCTTGATACACGAATTCGACGCGGTGATCGTAGGCGCCGGCGGCGCGGGGCTGTACGCAGCGCTGGAAGCAAGCAAGACTGCCAAGACCGCGGTCATTTCCAAGCTCTACCCGACGCGAAGTCACACCGGCGCCGCGCAAGGCGGGATCGGAGCGGCACTCGGCAACGTAGACGAGGATAATCCTGAGTGGCACGCCTTCGACACTATCAAGGGCGGTGACTACTTGGTTGACCAGCAGGCGGCCAAGATCCTCGCCGAGGAAGCGGTACAGGCGGTATACGATCTGGAGAATCGCGGTCTCCCGTTCAGCCGGACACCCGAAGGCCGCATTGACCAACGCCGCTTCGGCGGACACACCCGCAACTTCGGAGAAGCGCCGGTACACCGGTCCTGCTACGCGGCCGACCGCACCGGAAACATGATTCTCCAAACGCTGTACCAGCAGTGTATCAAGAACCAGGTGCACTTCTTTGACGAGTTTCAGGTGCTCGAGCTGCTGCTCGACGGTACGCGCGTGACCGGTGTGGTGGTTTTTGAGCTCGCCGGCGGCGAGGTGCACGTCTTCAAGGCCAAGGCGGTGCTGTTTGCCACCGGGGGGTTCGGGCGGATGTTTCGGATCACCTCAAACGCGCACGCCAACACCGGCGACGGCCCGGCGGTGGTGATGCGCGCCGGGATCCCGCTCGAGGATATGGAGTTCTTTCAGTTCCATCCCACCGGGATCAAAGGTATGGGAATCCTGATCACCGAGGGCGTGCGCGGCGAAGGCGGAATCCTGCTGAACAGCGGGGGCGAACGCTTCATGCAACGCTACGCACCGACGCTGCTGGACCTGGCGCCGCGCGACATGGTCAGCCGCGCGATTATGACTGAGATACAGGCCGGGCGCGGCGTGCGCGGCGATCGCAAGATCGACGACTACGTGATGCTCGACGCCGGCCACCTCGGACGCGAAGTGGTGGAGAGTAAGATCCCGGATATCGCCGATTTCTGCAAGACCTACCTCGCCATAGACCCGGCTGAACAGCCGATGCCGGTTCAGCCTACCGCGCACTATGCAATGGGCGGAATCCCCACCGACACCGACGGCCGGGTGGTGACTGCCGACACGCTCTACGAGGGGCTGTACGCCGCCGGCGAATGCGCCTGCGTCTCGGTGCACGGCGCGAACCGTCTCGGGACGAACAGTCTCGTGGACCTTGTGGTGTTCGGCCGCCGCGCCGGCCGTCACATCGCCGAGTACGTCACCGGCGCGGATATGCCGAGCGTTCCGGCCGACGCCGGCGAAGCCGTGCGCCTGCGCATCGCCGAGCTCAAAAGCCGGCGCGGCGAGCACCCCGGCCCAGTCTACGAGAAGATGCAATCCACCATGATGGAGAACGTGGGCGTTTACCGTGATGAAGAGCGGATGAGCACGGGAGTCGCCGACATTCAGGCGCTGCGCGAAGCGTTCAAGAGCGTACGCGTGCAGGACAAAGAGTCGCGTTTCAACACCGAGGTACTCGCGATCCTGGAGCTCGAGAACCTGCTCGATCTCTCGCTGATCACCGCCGCCTCGGCACTGAACCGCACCGAAAGCCGCGGCGCGCATTCACGGGTGGACTACGCCGAGCGTGACGACCACCAGTGGCTCAAGCATACCCTTGCCGCTATCGAGCGCGGCGCGGTCACAATTACGTATAAGCCGGTTGATACGAGCATATGGGAGCCTAAGCCGCGCACGTACTGATCAAAGCAGCACATTCAGAGACGGAAAGGAGAAGACATGAAGGTTACCCTTGCGGTACAACGCCGTAATTCCGAGGCCGGACCGGACCCATACGAGCAGCGCTTTGAAGTAGGGGTTGAACCCACCGATCGCGTTCTCGACGCTCTGATGGAGGTGTACCGCAATCAGGACGGCACTCTGAGCTTTCGCAAGAGCTGTGCGCACGGGGTGTGCGGCTCCGACGCGATGCTGATTAATGACGAGGAGCGGCTCGCGTGTAAGACGCTCATCCAGGATGTCACCGAGCAAGACGGCGACGTAATCACCTTGGCTCCGTTGAAGCACATGCCGGTGCAGCGCGACCTGATGGTCGATCAGGGCCGCTTCTTTGAGAAGTTCCGCGCGGCCAAGCCGTTTCTTATCACAGATCAGGAGCCGAGCGAGCGTGAGTTCATTCAGTCACGCGAAGAACGCAAGCTCTTCGACGATGCCACCAAATGCATCAACTGTTCGGCCTGTTACTCGGCGTGCCCGGTGCTCGACGAGAACCCCGAGTTCCTCGGGCCGGCGGCGATCGTAGCGGCGGCACGCTTTGTGTTTGACAGCCGCGACAAGGGCCTGGAGCCGCGGCTGGATGTGCTGGACACGCCCAACGGCGTGTGGCCGTGCGAGAACCACTTTGCGTGCACCCGGGTGTGCCCGCGCGACATCAAGATCACGAAGCTCATCAACCTCACCAAACGCGAGATCAAGAAGTACCGCGAAGCACGCGGGGAAACGGCGGCCGAGGCTAAATGAAGACACAACACCGATCAGACAACCGAAGGAGCACAGTGTGAAGATTCACGAGTACCAGGCAAAAGAGCTGTTCGGCGAGTACGGACTTCCGGTGCAGCGCCAAGAAGTGGCCGCTGACGCGAAGACGGCGCGCGCCGCCGCTGAGCGCATTGGCGGCGAGGTCGTGATCAAGGCGCAGGTCTTGGTCGGCGGCCGCGGCAAGGCCGGCGGCGTGAAGCTCGTCGACTCCGGCGCCGAGGCCGAACGAAAAGCGGGCGATATCCTCGCGCTCACGATCAAGGACCTACCGGTAGAGAAGGTCTTGATAGCCCCGGCGGCGGAGATCCTGCAGGAGTACTACCTTGGCATGATCCTCGACCGCGGCTCGAAGACGATCGTGTTGATGGTGAGCGCCGAAGGCGGTGTCGATATCGAGGAGCTGGCGGTCACCTTTCCGGAAAAAATACATCAACTCGCGATCAATCCGGTTGCCGGCATCGACGCCCCGGCGCTGCGCAGCGTGCTCTCCGCAGCCTTCCCGGTACCGCAGTTGCGGGAGCAGGCCGAAGATACGGTATACAAGCTGTACCGCTTGTTTTTGGAGAAGGACTGCTCGCTGGTGGAGATCAATCCCTACGCCAAGGTTGACGGCGAACAGTTGCTCGCGCTCGACGCTAAGGTCAATTTCGACGACAACGCGCTCTATAAACACCCCGAGCTCGAGCGGTTCAAGAACCCCGAAGAGTACTCGGAGGACGAAATCGAGGCGAGGAACAACGGATTGAGCTTCGTCAGCCTCGACGGCACCATCGGCTGCATCGTCAACGGCGCCGGCCTCGCAATGGCGACCCTCGACATCGTGAAGCTCTACGGCGGCGATCCGGCCAACTTCCTGGATGTCGGCGGCAGCTCTAACCCCGAGAAGGTGTTGAACGCGCTCAGGATCATTCTCGGCAACCCCAAAGTGAAGGCAATCCTGATCAATATTTTCGGCGGGATCACCCGCTGCGACGACATCGCCAACGGGATCCTGATGGCGATGGATCAGATCGATATCAAGGTTCCGCTGGTGATTCGGCTGATCGGCACCAACGACGTAGAGGGCCGTAGGCTGCTCGTTGACAGAGGGTTCCGGGTCGCCGAACGCCTCAGCGACGCGGTGGAGCAGGTCGTGAAGCAGGTATAGCTAAGGAGTACGGCGATGAGCATTCTGATTGATGACAACACGCAGGTGATCGTTCAAGGGATTACCGGGCGGGACGGCTCGTTTCACGCCAAGACCATGCTCGCCGACGGCACCAAGGTGGTGGCCGGCGTGACCCCTGGGAAAGGCGGCAGCGAGATGGAAGGGATTCCGGTGTACAACTCGGTTGCCGAGGCGCAGCTCGCCCATCGGATAGACGCGAGCGTGATCTTTGTGCCGGCCAAGTTCGCCTCGGCGGCAATACGCGAAGCCGCCGATGCCGGCGTGCCGTTGATCGTGTGTATTACCGAGGGTGTGCCGGTGCTCGAGATGCTCGAGAACTACTACTACGTGGGCGAGAAAGGCGTGCGTCTGATCGGCCCGAACTGCCCGGGCTTGATCTCGCCGGGCAAGTGCAAGATCGGCATCATGCCGCTGCGCATTCACAGGCCCGGCGGCATTGGGGTGATATCCCGCAGCGGTACACTCACCTACGAGGTGGTGTACAACCTTACGGCCGCCGGGCTCGGGCAGTCCACCTGCGTCGGAATCGGCGGCGACCCCATTATCGGCACCGGGTTTATCGACCTGCTCGCGTTGTTTGAGAACGATCCGGATACAACCGGTGTGGTGCTGATCGGCGAGATCGGCGGGGAGGACGAGGAGGCGGCGGCTCAGTACATCAAGGACAACATGTCGAAGCCGGTTGTAGCGTTCGTCTCGGGGCGCTCGGCGCCTGCGGGCAAGCGCATGGGGCACGCCGGGGCCATCATCTCCGGCGGCAAAGGCACCGCCGAAGCTAAAGTGCGCGCCTTCACCGAGGCCGGCGTCGCGGTTGCCGAGAAGCCGGATGAGATCCCCGGGCTCCTGCACGGGCGCTCGTAGGGCTGGGCACAAGTCTTACGAGCACGTAATCTTACGCGAGAGGCGAGCTATTGAGTACCGAATCCATGAGGTTCTCCGATGCCGAATACCTGCAGTCGCTGTACGAACAGTGGCAGCACAACGCAGCCGGTGTTCCACCCCAATGGGACCGCTATTTCCAAAGCCTCGACACCGAGGCAGCTGCACCCGCCGGGGCGCCGCCGGTCCCCGTAAGCTCCGGCGACTCGGGTGAGATCAGCTCGGTTTACAGGCAGAGCCGGGTCAATGCGCTGACCTGGGCCTATCGTGACGTCGGCTATATCTACGCCGATCTGAATCCGCTGAAGCGCTACAGCACTCCTGAGCTGTACTACATGTACTACACTATGGAGTCGAATTTTGAGAGTCTGCGGCTCCAGGACTTTGGCCTCAGCGAGGACGATTTAGACGTGGAGGTGAATACCGGCCGCTACTTTGAGCCAAAGCGAGCGAAGCTACGCCACCTGGTGGAGATGCTGCAGGAGACCTACTGTTCGCGCATGGGTGTTGAGTTCCTGCACATCCAGAACAAGCCGATGCGCCGTTGGCTGATCGAGAAGCTGGAGAGCCCCAAGGCCAGGCGCGTGTGGGACGCCGAGCAGAAGATCCGGCTGCAGAAGGATCTGATCAAAGCCGAGGAGTTTGAGCGCTTTGTGCAGTCGACCTTCATAGGGCAGAAGCGCTTCTCGCTGGAGGGCTCCGAAGCGCTGATACCGGGGCTGCACTATCTGATTTACTCCGCCGCGCAGCATCACCTGCAGGAGATCGTACTGGGGATGTCGCACCGCGGACGGCTCAATGTGTTCACGAATGCTCTCCGCAAACGCGGCGCCGAAACCTTCTCGATGTTTATCGAGAACTACCGACCGCACACATACGGCGGAAGCGGCGACGTGAAGTACCACCTTGGCCACAGCTTCGACTGGACCAACCCGCTCGGCGATAAGATTCACATCAGCTTGGTCGCGAACCCCAGTCACCTGGAATCGGTGGACCCGGTGGTCGAAGGCAAGTGCCGCGGAATCCAGCGACGCCGTGGTGACTTCAACCGCAAGAAGGTGCTGCCGGTGCTTATTCATGGCGATGCGTCGTTTTCGGGACAAGGAGTAGTCGCCGAGACCTTCAACCTCTCGCAGCTCAAAGGTTACCGCACCGGCGGTACGGTGCATATCATTGTCAACAACCAGATTGGGTTCACGACCGCCTCGCGCGACGCGCGCTCGACGTTTTTCGCCACCGATATCGCCAAGTCGATGCCGGTGCCGATCTTTCACGTAAACGGCGACGACCCGGAGGCGGTGATTCGCGCCGTGGACCTAGCGCTACGCTACCGCCAGAAGTTCGGTTATGACGCGGTAGTGGACATCTTCTGCTATCGCCTGCGGGGCCACAACGAGGCCGACGAGCCGGCGTTTACGCACCCGCTGATGTACTCGATGATTAGCGAACACGAGCGCGTGGCAACGCAGTATGGCCGCAAACTGCACGAAGAGGGCGTCTATTCGTACGACGAGCAGGAAGCGTTCCTGCAGAAGTATCGCGGCGTACTGCAGAAAGAGCTGGAGCTCGCCAAGAGCGGTTGGCAGCCCACCCTGCACGATGCTTACGAACACGGCGAGTGGCAAGACTTTGAATCGCGCTACACACCTGAGCCGGTTGAAACGGGGGTGCCGCGCGAGCGGCTGCAGCACGTCGCCGACACGCTTAACACCGTCCCCGAGGGCTTTGAGGCGCACCCCAAACTGAAGCGTCTCGTCGAGCAGCGCCTCGCGCAATTTGCGGAGGACAGGATCGATTGGGCGTTTGCCGAGAGCCTCGCGTTCGGCGCGTTGCTGCTGGAAGGCTACCCGATTCGGCTCAGCGGTGAAGACAGCGCCCGGGGGACCTTCAGCCAGCGCCACGCCAGATGGTGGGACAGCTCCACGCAGAAGCCGACGAGTTATGTCCCCCTGCGCCACCTTACCGCTGATCAGGCTTCGTTCTCGGTGTACGACAGCCCGCTGTCTGAGTTCGCGGTACTCGGCTTTGATTACGGGTACTCCATCGCGCATCCGCGCATCTTGGTGCTGTGGGAAGCGCAGTTCGGCGACTTTGTAAACGGCGCCCAGGTGATTATCGATAACTTCATCGCATCCGGCGAGGTTAAATGGTTCCGCGCAAGCGGTCTGGTGATGCTGCTCCCGCACGGCTACGAAGGACAAGGGCCGGAACACTCCAGCGCACACCTCGAACGCTTTCTGCAGCTATGCGCCGAGGAGAACATGATCGTCGCTGCCTGCACCACCCCGGCGCAGTACTTTCACGTGCTGCGGAAACAGATGCACCAGCGTTTCCGCAAGCCGCTGGTGCTGATGACTCCGAAAAGCCTGCTGCGCCACAAACTCGCGGTCTCCAGCGTTCGGGAGCTGACCGAGGGCCACTTTCAGCCCATTATCGACGACGGTGAGCGCTACCGCGATGCCGACACGCTGCTGTTGTGCTGCGGCAAGGTGTACTACGATCTGCTCGAGCGGCGCGCACAGCACGGCGGCGATAGCACGGCGATTGTGCGTATCGAGCAGCTGTACCCGTTTCACGGCGATGAGCTCGCTGAGATCGTTGAACGGTACCCGCAGGTTCGTTCTATCAAATGGGTCCAGGAAGAGTCGCAGAACCGCGGAGCCTGGACATTTATCGAAAGCCGCTTGCGCACGCGCCTGCAGGTGGATCGGATCGAATACATTGGACGGCCGCCCGGCGCGAGCCCGGCCGCCGGGACGCATAACCAGCATCGCGAGGAGCTTGAAAGGATCCTTCACCAGGCGATCCCGGCAACTCAAGCGAAATCGGCCCGCGCATAGGCACAGAAGAGGAGCAGCATGAAAGAGGACGTACAGGTCCCGGAAATTGGTGAGTCGGTATCAAGCGGCATTTTGGCGTCGTGGCTCAAGAACTCCGGCGAGACCGTCGGCGAGGGCGAGGAGATCTTCGAGCTGGAAACCGACAAGGCGACTCTCGCCGTCCCGGCCACAGCGGCCGGTGTGCTGGAGATCACGGTGGACGCGGGCACCGAAGTCTCGGTGGGGCAGACGGTCGCCCGAATCGACACCGGCGGGGCGGCCGGCGCAGCACGTTCAGCACCGGCCTCCTCGGAAACCGCGGAGCGCACGCCGGTGCCGGCGGGTGCCGAAAGTCCGGCGCTGTCGCCGGCGGTGCGGCGCGTGGTAGAAGAGCACGGGCTCGACCCGGCCGCGATCAGCGGCACCGGCCCCGGCGGGCGCATCACCAAAGAAGATGCGCTGGAAGCTGCGGGGTCGGTTAAGACGCAGCAGGCGGCCGGGTCCGCCGAGCCGGCCGAAAAGCCGGCGGCCGCACCCGCCCAACCGGCCGCCTCGGGCGCGCCGCCGCCGAGCGCAGAGCGCGAGACGCGCAAGCAGATGTCGAGCCTGCGCAAGCGCATCGCCGAGAGTTTGGTCGCCTCGCAGCGCAGCTCCGCCCATCTGACGACCTTCAACGAGGTGGATATGTCGGCGGTGATGGAGATTCGCTCACGCCACCGCGAACAGTTTGAAAGCCGGCACGGGGTGAAACTGGGGTTTATGTCGTTTTTCGTGAAAGCCGCCCAACAGGCGCTGGCAGCCTATCCGGGAATCAACGCCCGCATCGACGGTGAGGAAATCGTATATCACAACTATTACAACATCGCGGTAGCGCTTTCGAGCGACCGCGGGCTGATTACACCGGTGGTACGCGAGGTGGATCACAAGTCGTTTGCAGCAATCGAGTCCGAAATTCTGTCGTTCATTACGCGCGCGCAGCAGAAGAAGCTCATGCCCGATGAGCTGACCGGAGGGACATTCACGATCTCCAACGGCGGTGTGTTCGGATCAATGCTGTCAACCCCAATCCCGAGTCCCCCGCAGAGCGGCGTGCTCGGTATGCACACCATACAAGAACGGCCGGTCGCGATCGACGGCGAAGTCGTAATTCGACCGATGATGTACCTCGCGCTCACTTACGACCATCGCATTGTCGACGGCCGCGAGGCGATCGGGTTCTTGATCGCGATCAAGCGCCGGATTGAAGACCCGAGCCGCATGCTGCTCGGGCTGTAGGCACCGATGATAACACCGCACCGGTATAGGGAGAGCGGATGGCTGAGAACAAGCAATACGATATCGTAGTCTTAGGCGCCGGGCCCGGCGGGTACGTCTGCGCGATTCGCGCGGCGCAGCTTGGGCTCTCGGTAGCGCTTGTGGAAAAAGAATCGGCACTCGGCGGCACCTGCCTCAATATTGGGTGCATACCCTCGAAGGCGCTGCTCGACTCCAGCGAACGATTTGCGCAAGCCGCTTTCGAAGCGTCCGAGCACGGCATTTCAATCGACGGCATCAGCTTAGACCTGAAGGCAATGATGAAACGCAAGGACAAGGTCGTCGGGAAACTCACCGGCGGGCTGCGCAGCCTCATGAAGCACAACAAGGTAGAGGTGGTGCACGGCGCAGGCGCGCTACCTGAGCGCAATACCGTGGAGGTGCGTTCGGCAAACGCGGCGCCCCATACACTGAAGGGCGCGAGCATCGTGCTTGCAACCGGCAGCGTCCCCGCCGAGCTCGCGTTCATGCCGTTCGACGGTGAGCATATCGTGAGCTCCACCGAGGCGCTCGCGTTCAAGCAGATCCCGAAGCGGCTGATTGTGGTCGGCGCCGGGGCGATCGGGCTTGAGCTCGGAAGCGTTTGGGCACGGCTCGGCAGCGAGGTGCAGGTCGTTGAGATCATGCCGCGCATCCTTCCGGGGTTCGATGCGGAGGCGGCGGAAGCACTGCAGAAGGAGCTTGCGCGACAGGGACTGCAGTTCCACCTCGAGACCAAAATCACCGGCGCCAAGACAGGCAAGACCGGCGTGGTGGTAACGGTGGCCGGCGAGGGCGGCGAGCAACGGACTATGGAGGCGGATAAGGTGCTCGTCGCGGTCGGCAGAAGTCCTTACACCAACGGGATAGACCTTGACGGGCTCGGAGTCGAGCGACTCGAGGGCGGGAAACACCTGCGGGTGGACGAACGCTATCAAACAACCGCTCCCGGTATCTACGCCATTGGCGACCTCATTCACGGCCCGATGCTGGCGCACAAGGCAGAGGAAGAAGGCGTTGCCGTCGCCGAGTGCATTGCCGGTCGCCCCGGTCACGTCAACTACGGGGCGATACCGAACGTGGTTTACACCTTTCCCGAAGCGGCTGCCGTTGGGCGCGACGAGCAGCAGCTCAAACAAGACAACATCGCCTATCGCGTGGGGCGCTTTCCGTTCGCCGCTAACGGACGCGCGCTCGCGATGGGCAGCCCCGGCGGAATGGTGAAGATCATCGCGGCAGAAGGTAGCGACCGCGTCTTAGGCGCTCATATCGTCGGGCCGTGGGCGTCCGACTTGATTAGCGAAATCGTGACGGTGATGGAGTTCGGCGGGGCAGCGGAGGACATCGCACGGATCTGCCACGCCCATCCCACCTTGAGCGAAACCGTAAAAGAGGCCGCGCTCAGCGTCGCGGGGCGTGCGATTCACAGCACATAGCGGGAGGAGAACGATTATGTCGAATGTCGAGTATTCTAAGGGTTTGGAGGGCGTAATCGCCGCCGAGAGCAGGATCTGTAAGGTCGACGGTGAAAACGGAAAGCTGTATTACGAGGGCTACAGCATCGGCGACCTCGTGGAGCACTGCACGTTCGAGGAGGTAACATATCTGCTGCTGTACGGGAAGTTGCCCAACGAAGGCGAGTTTGTGTCGTTTCAGACTCATATGCGCGCCTCGCGCGACATCGGCGAGCCGATTCGGCGCATGATTCAGGAGTTTCCGAACGACTCGCACCCCATGGAACTGCTCCAATCGGTTGTAGCCTATCTCAGCGGGTACGTGGAGCACAAGATAGAGCACTCGGCGTACTGCAACTGCCGCGACACGCTGCACCAAGTGGTCCAGCTGACCACCGTGGTAGCGGCATACGAACGATATAAGTCCGGGCACAGCTACGTACGTCCCAGTAAGTCGTTGTCGCACGGCGCGAACTTCCTGTACATGCTGAGCGGGCACGAGCCCGGTGAGCTCGAGGCGAAGATCATGGACGACTGCTTGATTCTTCACGCCGAGCACGGCTTCAACGCCTCCACCTTTACCGCCCGCGTGGTTGCTTCCACAATCTCCACCTGCTACTCTGCGATCTCGGCCGCGATCGGCGCCTTGTTCGGAAGCCTGCACGGCGGGGCAAACGAGAAAGTAATGGAGATGGTCGATGACATCGGGCAGCCCGGGCAGGCCGAAGCGTGGGTCAACAAAGCGCTCGAGGAGAAGCGCAAGATCATGGGCATGGGTCACCGCGTCTATAAGGCCAAAGACCCGCGCGCGGTCATCATGGAGGACTACCTCTACCGGCTTTCGGAGAAGAAGAGCGACTTCCGCTACTACCAGATCCTCAAGGAGGTAGAGCGCACGTTCCGCGAACGCATGGAAGAAAAAGGCAAGCCGATCTACCCGAACGTCGACTTCTTTTCCGGCGCGGTGTATCGGCTGCTCGAGATTCCCACGCGGCTGTTCACACCCATATTCGCGATGGCGCGCGCACCGGGCTGGCTCGCGCATGTACTCGAGCAGCGCCAGGACAACCGGCTCTACCGGCCCAAGGCCTTGTACGTTGGCGAGCGCGACAAAACCGTTGTGCCGATGAGCAAACGATAAGCACGCACCGCGCCCAACTCCTGCCGGACGCCGCAGCTCTCCGACTAAGCCGGCAGCGCGTCGAGCTCGTTCGCGCCTTCGCGAACGTGTTCGGCCGACGCGTCGAGCGCGGCCTGCTCATCGGCGGTGAGGTCCAGCTCCACAATGCGCTCTACTCCGTTCTTGCCGAGAACAACCGGCACACCCAAAAAGATGCCCCGGTGTCCGTACTCGCCGCGCAGATATGCCGACGCCGGGACCAGGCGCCTGCGATCGAGCACTACGGCCGCTACCATCTGTGCAACCGCCGCACCGGGGGCATAGAAAGCACTGCCCTTCTTCAGATAGCTTACGATCTCTCCGCCGCCGGTGCGGGTGCGCTTCACCAGACGCTCAATCGTCTCGGCATCAAGCAACTCAGTCAGCGGGAAACCACCTACCGAGCTGTAGCGCGCAAGCGGGACCATACTGTCACCATGACCGCCGAGCACCATCGCGTTCACGTCTTCGGGCTTTACCCCAAGCTCAGCGGCAATGAAGTAGCGAAAGCGAGTGGAGTCGAGGATGCCGGCCATCCCGACGACATTGCGAAGCGCGAAGCCGGTCTCACGCAGGAGCGCCAAGGCGATAATGTCGAGCGGATTAGCCACCGCGATCACAACCGCGTTCGGCGCGTGCTCTGCGATCGCCCGGCCCGCGATCCGGGCGATACCGGCGTTGGTCTTCATCAAGTCCATACGATCCATGCCGGGTTTGCGCGGAACACCGGCGGTGTGAACCACAACGTCGGCATCTCTAATGGCTGCGTAGTCGTTAGAACCGGTTATCTCTACGTTATAGCGCTGCAACGGACCGGCATGCAGAAAGTCCTCAGCCTTGCTCTGGGCCAACCCCTCCACGACATCAATCAGTACGATGTCGGCAATTCGCTGTTTCGCCACGAAGTACGCGGTAGTAGCGCCGACGTTTCCTGCTCCAATAATCGCGACTTTCTTCATGCCTGCCCTCCTGCCCTGTCCACCATTTCTACAACCTCATCTACCGAGCGGCGTAGCCGAGACAGTTGATCCTCAGACAACTGCGGCAGCAGTACCCGCCGAATCCCTTCACCGCCGATGATCGCCGGCAGGCCGATCGCTCCGGCGTTCATGCCGTATTCGCCGTTCAGCATCACCGAAACCGAGGTAACGCGCCCGCTGTCCCACACTACCGCCTCGGCAAGCTCGGCAAGTGCCGCGGCGGGGCCGTAAAACGAGTTTGTCTTCTTGGCCAGATCAAGAATTAAGCTCTCGGCTTTGCCGACCTCGGCAACGAGCTCGTGCAGACGGACCTCGTCCACGAGCTGCAGGACCGGTATCCCGGAGACCCGGGTATAGTTCGGTAGCGCGATCAGCCGTTCATCGTGGCGCCCAATCAGCAACGCGTCTATATCTTCAGGCTCAACGCCGAGCTCTCGCGAAAGTTTCAGCCGCACCCGCGCACCATCGAGCATGCCGCTGAACCCGAACACGCGCCGAGGTTCTATTCCGGATTCGCGGCCGAACAGTGCGGTCAACGGATCAACCGGTTCGGTTGCGATGATCACGACACCGGCGTAATCCTTAACTGCCGCTGCGATCTCCTTGATTACGGCGCCGTTAGTGACAAGCAGGTCGTCACTGCCTTGACCCGGCTCGCGAATCGCCCCGGCGGCGATAATCAACACCTGCGTATCAAGTACCGTCCCCAGCTCGTCGCTGCCGTCCACTGCCGCCCGGTACCCGCGCACCGGAGCCGCTTCCATCAAGTCAAGCGACTTTCCGAAAGATAACCCTGCTTGCAGATCGTACAGGCAGACGTCCCCAACCTGGCTCTCGGCCATAAAAAACGCGGCGTTTGCTCCGAGGTTGCCGCTTCCAATAATCCCTATTTCTGCCATACAGTAATCTCCTATATAGCCGCTAATATAATACGCACGGCCGGTGCGTGTCACCGCTCGGCTATGGCGCTGCCGGAGCGCATGGCATCAGGGGGACGTTGCTCCGCAGACGGTAATGTGGTTATGCTTGGGTCAACACCATCGAGAGCACAGGAGGTCCGCAGGCAATGGGAAAACAGCAGCGCTACGAGTCCGACTCCATGGGTGAAGTTGCGATTCCATCAAGCGCGTACTGGGGCGCGCAAACCCAGCGCGCGACTGAGAACTTCGGCGTTTCCGAGCTGCGCATTCCGCCGTCGTTGATTCGCGCTCTGGCATACATCAAGAAACACGCTGCTCGAACGAACGCCGAGCTTGGATTGATCGATCGGCACCTGGCAGAGGCAATCGTGAGCGCCGCGGGCGAAGTGTTTACCGGACAACACGACAAACAGTTTCCGATCGACGTGTTTCAAACCGGCTCGGGTACCTCCTGGAACATGAACATCAACGAGCTGCTCGCCAATCGCGCCAACGAGCTGCTTGGTCAGGAGCTCGGCACGCGCGCGCCGGTACACCCCAACGACCACGTGAACCGCGGGCAGTCGTCTAACGACGTTATCCCCACTGCAATCCAGATCGCCGGCCGCATGGAGGCCGGTACGCTTATCAGCGCGATGGAGCACCTGCGGCACGCCTTTAGCGCAAAGAGCACCGAGCTTGCCGATGTGGTTAAGCTCGGGCGCACGCATCTGCAGGATGCCGTGCCGATGACCCTAGGCCAGGAATTCGGCGCGTTTGCCGATCAGACCGCGAAAGGAATCGCTCGGCTCACCGCCGCGCTGCCCAGGCTGGAAGAGCTGCCGCTCGGCGGTACCGCCATCGGTACCGGAATCAACTGCCACCCCGAGTTCGCCGAGCGCGCCGTCGCCGGAATTGCCGGCGAGACCGGAATTGCGTTTCGCCGTGCTGACAACATCTTTGAGGGCATCGCCGCCCGCGACGCCCAAGTGGAGCTCATGGGCATGCTGAACACCTATGCGACAAGTCTCATGAAAATCGCCAACGATCTTCGGCTTTTGGCAAGCGGGCCGCGCGGGGCGCTCGGCGAGATCACGCTGCCGGCCTTGCAGCCCGGCAGTTCAATCATGCCGGGAAAGGTGAACCCGGTGATCCCGGAAATGGTCATTCAGGTAGCGGCACACGTAAACGGTAAGGCGGTCGCGGTCACGATCGGCGGGCAGAACAGTCCCTTGCAGCTGAACATGATGCATCCGCTCATCGCGTACGAGACGTTGAGCTCGTTGCGGCTGCTGGCTGAGACGAGTACCGCGCTCGCCGAGCGGTGCGTCACAGGCATTACTGCCGATCGTGACCGCTGTAAGTACTGGATTGAGTGGTCGCTGGCGCTTGTAACGCCGCTCGCCCTGGAGATTGGTTATGACAGAGCTTCAAAACTCGCGTATCGCGCGTATCGCGAACAGCGCACCATCCGGGATGTCGCACGTGAAGAGCGCGTGCTGCCCGAGGAGCGGCTGAACGAGCTCCTGGATCCGCGCGGTATGCTGTAGCAGCGGCAAAGGCAACGCGAGCGCGCGCGTCTTGCGTTCAGCAAGATTGCATAGTACACTCCTACGCACGAATACCGCTGTAATTCGTTACCAACAAGGAGCAGAACATATGGCTTTGAACCAGTCGGATCCTGCCTACAACCAAGCCATGACGCATTACTTGGCCGGCGAGTGGGACGCGGCGAAGACCGCTTTCCAGCAGCTTTCCGAGCAATACCCGGAAGAAACCTTTCTCCTGCTGCTGCTTGGAAACGTCTACTACTCGCTTGGTGATTTAGAAACCGCCGTTTTAACTTACTCAAAGGCAACGTCTATCAACCCGCAGTTTGGTATCGCCTACTACAAGCTCGGTGTGTGTTACTACCGCATGGGGCGGCTGGAGAACGCCTTAGAGGCCTTCAACTCGGTGATTGAGACTAAGAGTCAGAGCCACGCGATGGCGAGTTACTTCGTCGGCTTGATTAATCTGTTTCTCGGGCGTGACGAGGAAGCGGGCGCCGGTTTTGAGCGGTTTCGAAGCCGGTCCAAAGAATCGTTGATCGCGAACTTCTACCTTGCGCAGTTGAAGATCAAGCACAAGCAGTTTGCCGAGGCATTGCCGTTACTTGAAGAGCTTGTATCAGAGAACTCGGAGTTTGCCGAGGTGCACTACATGCTCGGGGTAGTTCAGTACGGGCTGCACGACAACACCGCGGCGATCGCGAGCTTCCGCCGAGCGCTCGAGATCAACCCTACTGATGAGCGCTCCAAGACCAAGCTTACGCTTCTAACGGATGTACAGTGGCCCTAGGCGGCCGGCATCCGAAAAAATACACTCGCTCAAAGGGTAGTGAACAATGAAGAAGTACGTATGTGACGTATGCGGGTACATCTACGATCCTGACGAAGGCGATCCGGACGGCAGCATCCCTTCCGGCACCACCTTTGAAGACCTCCCGGAAGATTGGGTTTGCCCGGTCTGCGGGGCTCCGAAAGACGAGTTCTCGGTCGAGGAATAATACCCGTACCGAGCTCCGACGGGCAGGTGCCGCCTGCCCGTCCTACGTTCCTGCCCTCCGAATCCGTCTCGCCCTCACAATCGCCTGCTCCGCATAGCGAGGAGGCGTCCGCGTATTTGACTATTATTCCCGATACTGCGCGATCGCGACAACGCCGTTGTGCCCGCCGAACCCAAGCGAGTTCGAGATCGTAACGCGAACTTCGCCGGGGACACCGGTGTTCGCGACGTAATCCAGGTCGCACTCGGGGTCCGGCTCGTTGAGGTTAGTAGTGGGAGGAAAAAACTGATCCCGGATCGCAAGCACACACGCGAGCGCCTCAACGCCGCCGGCGGCGCCGATACAGTGCCCGGTCATCGACTTGGTTGACGATACCTTCAAGCGGTAGGCGTGCTCCCCGAACACCTGCTTAATCGCCATGGTCTCAATTGGGTCGTTCATAGGTGTAGAGGTTCCGTGCGCGTTGACGTAGTCAACCTCTTCCGGGGCCAGCCCGCCGTCGGTGAGCGCCATGCGCATTGCCCTGATCGCGCCGATGCCCTCAGGGTGCGGAGCGGTAAGGTGATTAGCGTCGCAGGTGATTCCGTAACCTACCAGCTCGGCGTAGATGGGCGCGCCGCGCTTTCTCGCATGGCCGAGCCGCTCGAGCACGATGACGCCTGCGCCCTCGCCGAGCACGAAACCGTCGCGGTCTTTGTCGAACGGGCGCGAAGCGACCTCCGGTCTGTCGTTGTAACCGGTGCTGAGCGCCTGAATCACGTTGAATCCGGCCACGCCCAGTTGAGTGATACAGGCCTCGACCCCACCGCTGATCACCACGTCTAACTCACCGGCGCGCAACAGCCGGGCGGCGTCGCCGAGTGCGTCGGTTCCGGAAGCGCACGCGGTAACCAGCGAGTAGCACGGCCCCTGCGCGTTCAGCAGAATCGCGATATTGCCGGGCGCGATATTCGCAATCAGCTTCGGGATCGTCATCGGCGCGACCCGCGACGGCCCCTTCTGTATGAGGTTGTAGTACGAGCTCTCGATTGTCTCGAAGCCGCCGATACCGATACCCAGAATACATCCTAAGCGCTCGGGGTCGACCCCCCCGTCGGTGAGACCGGCGTCGCGAGCCGCTTCCACTGCGGCCGCTACCGCGAACTGCGAGAAATTGTCCATTTTGCGCGCATCGCGCCGGTCCATGTAGGTGAGCGGGTCGAAGTTCTTGACCTCAGCCGCGATCCTGGTCGTGAACTGCGAAGCGTCGAACTTCGTTATCGGCCCAACACCGCTCTTGCCGGAACGAATCGCGTTCCAGAACTCATCGACGGTATTGCCGATTGGGGTGACCGCGCCGAGCCCGGTTATCACTACTCGTTCTGCATCAGCTCTTTGTCTCATAAGGCTACATACCCATGCCGCCGGTGATGTGAATGACCTGCCCGGTCAGATACGAGGAAAGATCCGAGGCGAGAAACAACACCACTTTCGCTACTTCCTCCGGCTCGCCAATACGCCCCATCGGGATCTGGCGGGTGAGCGCTTCTCGCTGCTCCTGGTTGAGCTTCTGGGTCATGACGGTATCAATGAAGCCCGGCGCAACCGCATTTACCCGAACGTTGCGAGCCGCAACCTCACGCGCCAAGCTCTTGGTGAGCCCGATCATGCCGGCCTTTGACGCGGAATAATTCGTCTGACCGGCGTTGCCGATAACGCCCACGATCGAGGCGATGTTGACGATGCTGCCGGCACGCCGCTTGACCATGTGATGAGCTACCACCTTTGAGATATAAAACGCGCTGTTGAGATTGATGTTCAGCACGTCGGTCCAGTCTTTGGAGCTCATGCGAAAAATCAACCCGTCGCGGGTAATACCGGCGTTATTGACGAGAATATCGATCCC
This sequence comes from Spirochaetaceae bacterium, assembly GCA_003556605.1. Taxonomy (GTDB): domain Bacteria; phylum Spirochaetota; class Spirochaetia; order DSM-27196; family SLAA01; genus B1Sed10-166. The sequence continues at coordinate 14,205 of PWQX01000148.1, read as the reverse complement.
TTCGGCCTCCGCGAGGATTTCCTCAACCACTGTGGTGATGGTGGACTCATCGGCGACGTTTCCTTCTTTGTACACCACCGCCAGGCCGTGCTGTTCGGCAAGCTCTTTGAACTCGTCAAGCGAGTCTCCGGGATTCAAGTCGATATAATAGACCGAAGCGCCGTTGCGGAGCAATTTCAGAACAATCTCGCGGCCGATACCGCGCGACCCTCCTGTGATCAGCGCCTTTCGTCCTTGTAGCATTGTTTGTTACCTCCCCGTTGGTATCACGACTCCGCCGCTACCGCGTCGATGTCGTCTATTGTGCCCGCAGGCCGACATTCAATCATTATACCGCTCTCGACCTTCGCGAAGGCCTTCCACAACCCGCCCAAGACCGTGCCGGGCCCGACCTCCAGCAATTCATCGTAGCCGTCGGCGACAACGCTGCGCTGCTCATCAACCCAGACCACAGGAGACACCACCTGCTGTACACACAGCCGGCGCGCTTCGTCACCCGTGGAAATGCGTGCGCCTGAGACGTTGGAGTAAACCGGCGCCACCGGCTCGGCGAAGCGCACCGTTTCCAGATACCCTTCAAACTCCGCCCGTGCGGAATCCATCAGCGGCGTGTGGAACGGTGCGGAGACCTTCAGCGGAATCACACGTCTCGCTCCGGCCTCTTTGAGGATGCTTTGCGCGCGCTCAAACTCTTCGCCGGCCCCGCCGATTGCCGTCTGCACCGGGCTATTCCAAATAGCCGGGAACACGCGCTCAAATCCGTGCTCCTGCAGGGTTTCGCGCACCTGCTGAAACGACAGCCCCACGATCGCGGCCATACCGGCCACCCCACCGTAGCGCCGCTCCAGCTCCCGGCTTGCTCGCTCCATGCAGTCGCCGCGGCGGCGAACAACGCCAAAGACGTCTTCAGCAGCCAGCACGCCGGCTCGCACAAGCGCGCCGTACTCACCCAAGCTAAACCCGGCGCACCCGTCGGCTTGAACACCACGTTCGGCCAGCACCGTCGCCGCGGCGAGGCTTGCGAGCGTAATCGCGATCTGCGTCTTGTCGGTTGACTTCAGCTCTTCCTCTGTCCCCTCAAACAGCAACCGCCGCAGGTCCATCGCGGTTGCCTCCGAGGCGGAGTCGAACAACTCGCGTACCGCTTGACTGTGATCATGAAGGTCTCTGCCCATTCCGGAATACTGGGCGCCCTGACCGGGGAAAAGAAAAGCACGTTTCACCGCTGCCTCCTGAGCGAAGACTCGGCAGGAACGGTAGCATGGGCCCCATGGGGTGTCAACACCGCACTGGATTGGCGATCGAGTTCTTTGCTATACTGGCGGTGATGTCGCGCGCTAATCCGCATGTCCTCCTTGTCATCGCGATTGCGGTCGCAGCGGTAGTATTTCTCGACCCTTTCGGGTTCAGGCGGACAGAGACACGCCTGGAGCGTACCGATGTAAGCGAAGAGCTTCTTGCAACGCTGAGGCAGCACCTCGAGCAGTATCATCAGGATCCGCTTGAGTACGTGAGCGAGCTGTTCGAAACCCGCCGCGTAGTGTTTCTCGGCGAGTACGGACGCATCCGAGAACAGGCTGAGTTCGTCGCGGAGACGCTCGAGTCCTTGCATGCGGCCGGCGTGCACCATCTCGGGGTCGTGCACCTGTTGTCGGCCGATCAAGCTGAGATCGATGAGTTGATTACTGCCGAGCACTTCGACCGCGCCCAGGCCGAGCGGTTGCTGTTTAATCGCAAAGTACTGTGGGGATATCACGAGTATGTCGACCTGCTTGAGGCTGTCTGGCGCTTGAACCGTGATAGGTCGGCAGGTGAAACCCAACTACGCGTCGTTGGTCTGAGCGTTCAACCCGAGTATCACCATCTGCACGGCCCTCCGGACTTGCATGACCCGGCAAAGATGCAGCAAGTGTTCGCCGCAGGTCTGCCCGATCGGGCGATAGCCGACGCAATCGAGCGAAAGATTACCGACCCGGGACACAAGGCACTGGTATTCACACCGCTCGAGCACGGCTTTACGCGCTACGAGGATCGGGCATACAGCGCGAGAATCGCTTCGCTCGGCTTCGCGGAGACCGGGCGCGCCGGCAACTACGTCTACGACCACATCGGCGAACAGGCGGCGACGGTAATGCTGCACTCGCCCTGGCCTGATCACGAAAGCTCCGCCGGAGCCGCCGATCCGGCCGGCGGCGTGCTCGAGACGTTGATCGCCGAGCTTTCGCAGGACCGCCGGCGCACCGCTCTGGACCTCGGCTCCGGACCGTTCGGCGAGTTGGAAATTCCGGCGGGAGCCTATCGCAACGGCTACGCCGATCTGACGCTCGGTGAGCTTGCCGACGGTTACATACTGCTCGGCTCGATCGGTGAGTACACCACGGCCCGGCCGATCCGCGACTTCATCACTGCTTCCACTTTGGAGGAAGCAGTGCGGAGGTTCCCCGGCCCGACACCGGAGGGGGCTACCGTATCGGGGATGAACGCCTACTTGGAGCGTATCAACGATCAGGTGGAACGCACATTAGACCTGTTTCGCTGAGATGGCTTGACCGCAGCGCGGTCCATGCTTAGAATCGCGAACAAACAGGAGTCCCGTAGTGGAAGCATTTATCCAATCGGTAGGCGCGTACGCGCCGCCTCGACGGATGTCGAACAACGAGCTCGCGCAGCTTGTTGATACTTCAGATGAGTGGATCTACTCGCACACCGGTATCTCGTTTCGTCATATCGCAGACGAGAGCGAAGCCGCTTCGGACCTTGCGATACCGGCGGCCCGCAAAGCGCTCGAGGCCGCCGGTCTGGCCGCGAGCGAGCTCGACCTGGTGATCGTAGCCACTTCAACCCCGGATTACGTTGGCTTACCGTCAACCGCGTGTGTCGTTCAAGACGGCATCGGGGCTACCAAGGCCGGAGCGATGGACGTAATGGCGGTGTGCACCGGCTTCGTGTATGCCCTTGAAACCGCACGCGCGTTTGTACGCTCGGGCTCAGCCCGGCACGTTCTCGTGGCCGGGACCGAAGTCTACAGCAAGATCATGAACTGGTCCGACCGAAACACCTGCGTCTTGTTCGGCGACGGCGCCGGCGCGGTTATCGTCTCGCCGGTGCACGACGACGCGGCCCCGAGCCGCATCCTCGACTCCATTCTGCGTTCGGATGGCAACGGAGCCACCGCACTGATGCGACCCTGCGGCGGTACGCGCAGCGCGTACGTGCCGGGACAAACGCCTGAATCAGAGCTGGCTCTGCAGATGGACGGGCGCCGCGTATACATCTTCGCCGTACGCGCGGTTGTGGACACCATCACTGAGATCCTTGAGCGCAACAATCTCCGGTTCGAAGATGTGCGCTACTTCGTGCCGCATCAGGCCAACAGGCGCATTATTGAGGCGGCGGCTAAGCGGGTCGGAATCCCGATCGATCGCTTCTATCTCAATATGCATGAGTACGCCAACACTTCGGCGGCGTCGATCCCGCTTGCGCTCGATGAGATGAACACAAAGGAATTGCTCGAGCGCGGTGACCTCATCGTGACGATCGGCTTCGGCGCCGGGCTGACATACGGCGCCAATCTCGTGGCCTGGTAGGCGCCGGCGGGCTAGCGCGTGGAGAAGACCTGCTGCGCGAGCGCCCGCGCCGAGCGCGCCGCTCCTGCGCTATTGGACTCGTAGTCCACCACCCCTCGCCGCAGCACCTCACGCCCGCGCTCGGGATCGTGCCCTCGGTCGTTCGGGTACTCTTGTGCCCGCATCAGTTCGAGAACGTAGACCAGCCGGTCATCGCCGTAGCGGTGTAAGCGCAGGTGCAACGCCTCGGCAGTGACTGCGGCCATCGGCTGAAAGCCGGCGGCGTGCATGGCGCGGCGCACCCGCGCCTGTTCCTGCGATGAGAGCTCGGGGTCAAGGTCAAACACCACCGGCAAGCGTAGGCCGGCGTTGCGCAGCGCGGCGGGGTTCAAACGGTACAGCTCGCCCGCCGCGCGGGCGGCCTCTCGCTGATCGCCGCTGCGGCGGTACAGCCGAACAAGCGTCTGCAGTGCATCGGCCCGCCGGCGACGCTCCCATTTCGAGCCAAGCTCGTCGACGGCAGCACGCAGCTGTTCGGAATCCGCGAGGAGCGCCGCACGTTGCGCTCGGTAAGCGGCTTCGGAACCGGGGTTTACCTCAAGCTCGCGGCGCGCGGCAACGTCCAGATACCGCGCCGCAAGTTCTGCGTGCCGGTCGGTTGCCTGTCTCAGCATCAACCCGCCGTCTATTACGTTTCCGCTTCGCAGCAGCGAGAATCCAATGGCGTGCGCGCGCCGCCGGTGCGAAAGATCGTGGTATAGGGCAAGCGTCCGATACGCGAGCGCTTCACCCCGCAGGCGCAGCAGCCCGGCGAGAGATTCCGCCGGAGTCAGCAGACGATGCTCCACGATATCTGCGTAGATCTCGCTCAATTGTCGGTCCACGCCCATACGGTGGCGTTGCAGATCGATGCCGTACTGAAACATCCAACTGCGCTTCTCTTCTTGATACACCGAGCGCGCGTACGCTGCGGCCCGCTCCGGCTCACCAAAGCGGCTGAAGAGCCCGGCAAGGTTCATGCGTGACAGCGGAGCGTCGCGTTCCAGCTGATACGCACGCCGATACGCGCTCTCGGCCTTCTCGCGGTCCAGGCGCCGTTCATACAGCCCGCCGAGCGCCATGTATCCGGTAGGGCGTTTCATCGCGGTAACCGAGTCGTTAGCCGCCGCATACGCCTGCTCGTAACGGTCGAAGCGCCGTTCCAGGATCGCGAGATTGTAGTAGGCGACCGCCGCGAAGAGCCGGTCACCGTCCCGTTCGGCGATCGTGATCGCTTCGCGATACGACTCGGCTGCCGCACCGTGTTCGTATTGCCCCGCGTAAAGCGTTCCCAGCGTCATATGCAGACTACGGTTCTCGGGATGCTCATTCAGCGCCCCGGTCAGAAGCGCGATCCCTTCATCGGTCCGCCGCGTCTTGTAGTACAGCCATCCGAGATCGCTGATCGCGCCGGGTCGACCGGGATACAGCTTTAGAAACCGTTCGAGATACCCGGCCGCTTCGTTCTCGCGATTGAGCCGTCCAAGCGTGGCGGCTAAGCTCTCCAACGCGGCGTAGCTGTTGGGATTGATCCGCTCTGCCTCGCGATAAGACTCCAGCGCGCGGCGATACAGTCCCCGACCGAAATACAGATCCCCGAGCACTAGGCGCAGCCGCACCGCGTTGGGGTAGTGTTGAATGCCTTCCAGCAACAGCTCACGCGCGTGACGGTAGTGCTGCTGCCGAATCGCCTGCTCGGCGTCTACCGCGTACTCGCTCATCTCAAGCTCGGCCGCCCCGCGCCCGCCGGCGTCCTCCTCTGCGGCGATACGCCGGGCGACCAGCGCCGCGAGCATGATCAGCGCCACCAGCACCCCGATCACGATCAGCCCTCGCGGACTGCGGCGCCCGCGCGTGCCGTTACGGTCCAGGCCGCGCTCGCGGCCGCCCCGGCGCGAATCTCGCCGCGCCGGCGAGACGCTATCCGGGCGCAGCAGCGCGCACACGCGGCGCGCCGGACCCACCGCCGAACGAAATGCCGAATTGAAACTGCCCTCAGCGGCGCGCACGGTTTGCCGATCCGCGCCGCCGAACCGCGGCGCAAAGCACGCTGCCAGGTACTGCTCGGCGAGCGGACCCAAAGCGTGCCCGTACTTGTCCACCCGCTCGGCGTACTCGCGGACCGACTCACCTGTACTCCAGCCCAAGCCGGCGCGCTGCAGCCGTGAGCGTGCGCGGCGAAAGCGCAGGCGCGCCTCCCGGCGCGGGTCACCAGCCCGCCGCACGGCAACCGCAAGAGCGCCGCGAGGCACCGCTAACGCAACGAGGTAGATACCGAGCAGCGCGGTCACAAGCACCACCATCCAATCGAGGCGTCGCAGCCCGGAAACCGGATCGAGCTCGCGAACCGCGCCGGGCGTCACGGGCAGACCGTTTTCCGACTCGTTGGCAAAGATCTCCTCTACAAGTGCTGCCAGGTGCACGCGCTCCGGCGGCGCGGGGTCGTCTAACTCCTCGCCGGGGACGACCTCGCCGGAGGTTGGGTCGTATTGCATCCATCCAAGGCCCGGTAGATAGGCCTCTACCCACGCGTGCGCCATGTCGGCTCGAACCGGGTGAAAGCCCATCAGCTCGAGCTCGGGCACTACGGAAAAGCCCACCACCACACGGGCGGGGACGCCCAGGCTGCGAGCCATGAGTGCCATCGCGTGGGCAAAGTAGCTACAGTAGCCCCGCTTGCTTTCAAACAGGAAGTGATGAAGCTGATTCCCGTCGGCGGCGATACCGGGGCGCCGCGAGTAGTAAAACTCATTCTGCAGGTGGGCTTCGATCCTGCGCAACTGTTCGGCGCTGCTCGCGGCGCCGCAGGTCACCTCCTCGGCCAAGCGCCGTACGCGGGAGTCATCACCGTACTCGGTGTAGTAGCTGTGGCGCTCGGGCCCGACGGTCTCGGCACTCGCATCGGGCGTCTGTGCCGGCACGCGCTCCGCAGAGACCGGCGCTATACTCGCAAGCCGGTAGGCGGCGGCGAACGACCCGCCCTGCCCGAGCGGCAGCGGCTGCGACTGTACCGGTTGGTTCAACCCGATCAACGCGCGCGGATCAAGGTTGATGAGATAGATGTCTTGGCGCACCGTCGCACCGCGGCTATACTCGGCCGGGGGCTGCGGATAAGCAACCGCGTCCCGCTGGACGCGCTCCGGAACCGGATCGGGCTCGCGCTCGTGCTCGCGGTAGAAGCCTCGTCGCGGGCTGTAGCCCGAAAGCACAAAGCGTCGCAGCAGCTTATGCTGCCCGGCAGAAGACAGCTCGGCGTTCTCGGCACGGTATAAAGCCAAAAGCTCGGCGCTGATGCTGATCTCGCTCTCGAGCGCAAGGTAGTCGGAGAGCTCAAAGCTCAACAAGGTGGGCTGCAACAAGCCGCCGCGCCGAGCCAAGGCCTGATCGCGGTACTGACCGAGCACTGCGAACAAAGCGATGAACACCACCGGCAGAACACCCCACAGGAGTGCATTGGTGTCGTGCAACGCAAAGCGGTCGACCGCCGGCGGTGCGCCGCGAGTCCGCTTCGGGACCCTCGCCGGGCGGGCCGGTTCGGCACGCTGGGTGAGAAACAGCAACCCCAGCTCCAGCAGCACAAACACCGCGACCGCTACCGCCAGCATACCGGGGTGTTCGTACAGGCTGAACTCGTCTCCGGCTTGATTCCAAAACAGCAGCGCAAGTAACGCGGCGTAGACGCCCACCTCTCCAGTCACAGCACTCGGTCGTCGATAGACCAAGAGGCTCATGCCCGCGAGCAGATAGAACAGCGGCAAGCCGGGATAGAACACCAGATCGACTTGTAGGGGGAGGGTACGGAGCGCGGCCCCCACGGCGCCCTGGCCCTGCAAGACCACCGGGTCGAACGCACCGGCGCTGAGCCAGGACAGCCAGGCGCCAAACGCGGTGCTCAGCACTCCGCGCAGCACCCACGGCAACGCGGCAACCGCAGCTACGGCGGCCCACGCACGCAGGCGCGAGCCGGCAAGCAGCCTGCCGGTCGTCAAGGCGGCAAGCCCAACAGCGAGCAGCGCCGGCAGATCCGCAGCGCTTCCCAGTTGAAGCCGGTAGTGCAGCACCACAAACCCCGCCGCGCCGGTTCGCAGCACCGGCAGCGCGGCTGCGCTCAGGCATTTCGCCACGCCCTTCGCCGCACGAGTCACGCGGCTATACGCTAGCGACTCTGTCGAGGCTCCACTCATCTCGGCTATACCTCAGTATATCACTGTGCAACCGGCGCGAAAACTCCGCCGGCTGCACAGGCTGCCGCGGCATGCGCGCGGCGTGCTCCTCCAAGCGAGCGCCTTCACGCAACAGCAGCCGCGAAGCGAGGCTGCGCACCTTATCCGGCTCGCCGGTGTCATCTCTGGGATACTCGCAGATCAAGAGCTCCAACGCGGTCCCCCGAGCCTGCAACTCGCGGATGAGCGCGCCCGCCCGCGGCGAGCCGACCGGCGCGAACACCAAGGCGCGCTGGGCATTGAAACCGGCCAGCAGCTCCGGCGCTGAGTCCGCCGGGCGTTCGTCCCACCACAAGGCGGCCGCGTGCCACAGCAGCCGCTCGGGCTGCTGCGCGGTGAGCGTTACCGCCGCCGGCAGCCCCGGCCACCATAGCGTAAGCGCGCGTCCCGCCTCCAGCAGCCTAAGCGCCGCAGCGCAGTATACCGCGATCAGGCGGTCGAGGTAGCGATGCCCGGACCGCTGCTCCCAATCCGGACCACGCGCTGTGTCTAAGACCATACCGAGCGCGGCAGACGGCGGCGGCGCATGCTCACCCAAACGGACCAGCAACTCACCAAGGTGGGCGTACAGCTTCCAGTTCAGGCGGCGTGGATCATCGCCCGGAACATACGGGCGCGACTCAATCAGCTCGTCGCTGCGGCGGCGCTCCAGCTTGCGGGCGGAATGCTCACCACCGTAATCCAAGCTGCGATGTGCCTGCTTGAGCTCCCTGAGCTCCGGATAGACGCGAATCTCACGCTCTCCGGGCACAGTTACCTTGCGCGCCGCCAACCCCAGCAGGTCCGAGATCACCAGATACCCTTCGGGCCCCTCGAACTGTCCGCGACACGGCGCGTACAGCCGTACCTGCACCCGCTGTTCCCCGGCGCGTAAACGCACCACGTCCTGCATCGTCACACCGTGCCAGGTGAGCCGCAGGAGATACTCTGTCCGCACCGCAGGAGGCAGAAGCCGCGGCAGTGTAATGTGAACCTCGCCGTCGCGAGACGCGCCCGGCACCATACCGGCTTCCGACAGCGCGAGCGCAACGCGCACTCGCCGGTTGCACCCCGAGCGCGCGCGTGAACTAACGGGGGCCGAACACCCCGGAGTGAGCATTACGGCCGCGATCTGTACCGAGAGCCAAACGTAGACCGTTACAGCGAGGAATGCGCCACCCCACAAGGCGGCAAACAGCTCCTCTCGCACCAACCCCAAGCGCAGCAGCAGCACCGAGAGAAAAAAGAAACACCATCCGCGAAAGTGCAACCCGCCCGGATTGCCAAGCGCCTCAACGATGGATCGCAGCGACGGCTTCATAAGCAAGCTCCTGCGTGAGCGTACGAGCGTCAACTGCCCCATCCTCGATCACCAAGCGGTGCGCAAGCACATCAGGTGCGAGATCAATGAGATCTTGATCGATAACGTAAATACGCCCGTGGAGGAGTGCGTAGGCACGCGCGGCGGCCACCAGCATCAAGCTCCCACGCGGTGAGATCCCGAAGCTTACTCCGGGACGCGCGCGCGAGGCCTTAGAGATCGACACCGCGGCTCGCAGCAACGTTTCCTCAACATAGACCGCACGCACCGCCTCGCGAGCGCTGAGCAAGTGCGCGCGCTCGGCGACCGGAGTGACACTTGGGAGCGCGGTGTGTTCAGGGTCTTTTTTCAGGATCTCGAGCTCCACCTCATCGCTTGGATACCCGATCTTTAAGCGCATCAGAAAGCGGTCTATCTGGGCGAGCGGCAGGGGATAGGTGCCGGTGAACTCCACCGGGTTCTGCGTTCCAATAACGAAAAACGGCTCCTGCAGGCGATGGGTGACCCCGCCCACGGTTACCTGATGCTCAGCCATCACCTCCAGCAGCGCCGACTGTACCTTTGGGGTCGCACGGTTGAGCTCGTCGGCGAGGAGGATGTTGGCAAAAACCGGGCCGGGTGAGAACACGAACTCGCGCCGATCCGGATCGAACACGTCTACGCCGGTAATGTCGTAGGGCAGGAGATCGGGAGTGAACTGTACCCGCCGGAATACCACCGGCTGCGCCTGCGACGACAGCAAACCGGCCAAGCCCTTGGCGACGCCGGTCTTGCCCAGGCCGGGAAGGTCCTCGATCAAAACGTGCCCGCCGGCGAACAAACACGCGAGCAGCCGAGTAAGAAAGGGCCGTTTCCCGAACAAGACGCGTTCAAGCCCGCTAAGAATCCGTTCGCCGACCTCCCCGGCGGCAACGGCATCCGGCGCGCTTTCTAACTTTGAGTCGGCCGGATACTGTGGTTCAGCCCGCGCGCGCATACTGCACGGTACCATGCAGTCTTCGCTTTCGGCAATGTCATCACCGCAGGCACGCTGTACGGGCCGCGACGGTGATTGGGGGTGCCGGCGGGATTGACTCGCGCGCGTGCGAGCACTATTTTAAGCGTACGAGAATATCAGAATCATTATTATTATTAAGAGAGAGAGAGAGAGAGAGAGTTGAGTCATGGCGGCAAGCAACAAGCTGCGGACAAGCAGGCAGCGTCAGCGAATCCTCGAGCTGCTGCATTCTACCGCAGAGCACCCGACCGCAGCTTGGATCTACGATCGCCTCAAGGACGAGTTTCCGCGTTTGAGCTTGGGAAACGTCTACCGCAATCTGCACATCCTTGTTGAGCAAGGGCTGATCGAGAGGATCGAGGGCGGCAGCACGTTCGACCGCTACGAGGCGGTCGGAAACCCGCACTGCCATCTGGTGTGCGAGCGCTGCGGCGCGATTGTTGATCTGCAGCTCCCGCTCGAGGCAATTGACCATCTCACGCGCAAGCTCAACGAGACCGAGCCGCACCATGCAACGCGCGCGCGCCTGGAGTTCTTCGGATTGTGCGCAAATTGCGCAAGAGGCAAAGCCGGTTATTGACGTTTCGAACAGGGCTCAGTACATTGTTAGTAATCGTTCCGATTTTTACGGGACGCAGGATACAAGTGTATTACAGACCACCACAAAGGAGAAACCCATGGTATCTGACATTGGACTCGACAAAAACGGCACCGCCAAGACCGCTGAGGGCCTGAATCAGTACTTGGCTGATCTGCACATCCTGTACGCTAAACTGCACGCGTATCATTGGAACATCGAGGGACCGATGTTCTTTCCGCTGCATGAGAAGCTCCAGGAAATCTATGAAGCCGTCGCGGAAAGCATTGATGAAATCGCCGAGCGCATTCTCATGATCGGCCATCGCCCGCTCACGAAGCTCGGGGATTATCAGGCGCACGCGAAGATCAAGGAAGTAGAAAGCCGCAAGATCGGCGATCAAGACATGGTCGGCGACCTCCTGGCCGATCACCAGTACCTGATAAAGACTCTTCGCGGAATCATCGAGGTGGCCGGCGAGAGTAACGACGAAGGAAGCGCAGACCTCGCGATCGCAGAGCTGCGCGCGCACGAAAAGACCGTTTGGATGCTCAGTGCGCATCTCGGCTGAGCACTGCGTCCGTCATTACCGGCCGCGTACAGCCGAAACCGGCCTAAAGCCCGCCGCCCGGCGGGCTTTTTCACGCCTCCGCGAGCCGCCTACGCGCGCCCAAGCAGCTCAGCCGCGGCTTGTGCCGGCTCCGGTGCCTGCCGCACCTCGAGCTTGCGTCCGGCACGCAGCCAGAACAAGTAGCACCGCACCGGCATACCGGTGATCGAAGCGGCGGCGTCACGATATATCGCAAGCTGCAGCAGGTAGTCTTCGGCACGGAGCTCAAGGTCGGTCTTGAGGTCGATCACCATACATTCGCGCACCCCGCGGGCCCGCACGAGCAGGTCGATTTGCCCGTGCACCCAGACCGGGTGACCGGTCACCGCAAGCGGCATGGTAAACGCTACCTCGCTCTCGATAGTGTGCGCACCTATACAGAGACGTCCGAGCTCCGACTCCTCAAACGTCAAGGCAAGCTGCACCGCATCGGCGAGCACAAGCCCCAGCTCGTGATCTTCCAGTTCGTCGATAAGCTCGGTTGCGGCAAGCTCGCGGTACGCGCCGGGGTCATCGGGGTGCTGAAGCCCGCGCCTGAGAAGATCAAGGCGCCAATCGATCACGCGGTGCACCAGCGTCCCGAAGGCGGTACGCCGCAGCTCGTTCGTCAACACCGGATCGGCGGCAAGCGCAGTGTCCTCGACAACCAACTCGCGCTGCAGCGCCGTATCCGGCGGTCCCGGGATATTCTGCGTACCGGGAGTATCAGAGGTTGCGGGCCTTCCCGGCGTCCCGGACTTACTCACCGCGGCCGAGCGCAGTGCCGCGTAACGACGGCTAAGCTCGGTCGCGGCGTACTCGTAGCGCTCGCTCGGGCGCTCCACCACTTCGGGCTCGCTCGCAAGCGCAGCAATCGGCACCGTAGCCGCGCGGCCATCTCCGCGCAGCTCGCGTTCGCCGACCGCTTTAATCGAGTGCATCTCAAACCGAACCGCCGGCTCAAACGCCCCCGGGTTTTCCGGGTGCGCGCCGAGCGCGTCCATAAGCATCGCAAGGTGAGAGCTGTTGGACTTACGGTTGCGCTTATGCAGTACGCCGCTCACCACCACGTGTGACTCGGCCCGTGTGAGCGCCACGTACAGCAGGCGGCGCGCTTCGGCCTCGGCCTTGCGCTGCTCTTCCTCCCTGCCTTCGAGGTAGAAGTAATTCGCCACGCGATCGTTATCCGCCTCCGGTTTCAAGTTCAGGCAGATGCCGTAGCTGCTTGAGGCGTAGTACGGCACCCCGCCGCCCTGATCACCGCGCCCCGCGTTGCCGGCATCGGCGAGCACCACCACCGGAAACTCGAGCCCCTTCGCGGCGTGGATTGTCATGATCCGGACGCCGCTCTGATCTTCCGGTAAAATATCGAGCTCACCCAAACGCTTGAACTCGCCGAGGTTTTCGCGAACACGGTCAAGAAACTGCGCCAGCGTCTGCCCCGGCGGGACCGCCGCAAGCTCGAAAAGGTAGCGGTAATACTCCAGATAGCTATGATACGCCCCGCTCTTCAGGAGACTGTAGCGATATCCGTGCTCGAACCACAGCGTCTGAACCATCTCTGCAACCGGCACTCGGTCGGCGTGCGCCCGCAGTGCGGCAAAGCGCTCACGCGCCGCGTCGTAACGTTCCTGATCGGCTGCGCGGCTGAAACGGTAGGCGGCAAACGGGAGCTGCTCAGCGAGCAGCACCTCCAGCATTCCGTGGTCCGATAGTCCGACGAACGGCGATCGCAGGGTCGCGGCGTAGGAGACCCGGTCGCCGGGATGGACACACAGCTGTAGTACACTGTAGATGTCGTGCGCCGGAGCGTCGAGGAACAGGCTGCGCATTCCTGATGCGGTGTAAGGCACGTTGCACAGACGCAGCATACGCTCGAACTGCATCTGGTTTCCGGTGGAACGCAACACAATCGCGAAGTCATCGTAGCGCGCCGCCCTCACCCCGTCACGGGTGCTAATTGCAAGCCGGCCGTCTTCGACCGCCGCGGAGATGTAGCGCGCCACGTAGTAGGCCTCCTGCGCGGCAGCCTCGGCAACCTCCGCCGTCTCGTGCGCACCGTTCTCCACGTTCGCGCTGCTGTCGAACCACGCTACGGTAACCGACGGCTGCGCGCTTTTGGGCTCGCGATGCTCGAACGCGTGCTGCGGCTCGATCCCGACGAACTCGGCCTCGTAATCAGCGCCGGGTTCCGGAAACACACCCGTAAATACGGCGTTGAAAAAACGCACGAGATTGGGATGGGTGCGGTAGTTTGCTTCAAGCGCGAGCGCGGCTCCTCCGTTGGCTGCCAATTCGGCCGCCAGTCCCCGAAAGACGCCGACGTCGGCTCCGCGGAACCGGTAGATTGACTGTTTGGCATCGCCCACGAAGAACAGTTTGTCAGGTATTAGCTGCTCGGGAGCGGGAATCTCCGCACTGCAGAGCTCAGGCCGTTCGGCGAGTAGGTACAGCAGCTCTTTCTGCAGGCGATTGTTGTCTTGAAACTCGTCGATCATGATCCGATCAAACTGCTGTTTGTAGTAGCTGCGAAGCTCCGGCTCTTGCCGCAGGAGCTCAATCGCCATCACCACAACGTCGTGGTACGTGAGAACACCGGCGAGCCGGCGGGCGCGCAGCACCTGCTGCTGAAAGCGCTCGAGCAAGCCGAACAGACGGTGCTGATCTTCAAGCGAGCGCAGGCTGAACCGTATGCTTTGAAACCGCGGGAGGTGCTCGGCACGGGCCTGTCGCGCCTGCTCCTTGGCGGCCACCACCGTGATTTTGCTGCGGCTACCGCCGCGCAAATCGATAGCAGCGAGCATCTCAATCACGGGTGTGAGTTGGCCCGCCGCCCGCTCGGCCTGCTCGGCGAGCTCGGTCACATCAAGATCACCTTGACCGATGCGGTCGCCGGCGAGGGTGAACAACGCAG
>PWQX01000145.1 GCA_003556605.1 Spirochaetaceae bacterium | reverse complement strand
TCGGTGGCGAGCAGCGTCGCGCTGGTCGCGACGAACCCGGTCTGGGTAGCGCTGGTTTCGCATTTCGTGATGCGCGAGCGTGTGGGCGCAGCAGGGGTGGCGTCGATTGCGCTTACGGTTGGGGGTTCTGTGGTTCTGGGGCTCAGTGGCTGGATCGGAGAGACCGGTGCGTTTGCCCTGAGCCTCGAAACGGGTTCCTTCGGGGACGCGCTGCTGCAACAGACGAGTCTTCGGGGTGACGCCCTGGCGCTACTGGGTGCGATCGCAGCGAGCGCGTACCTGTTGATCGGCCGGCGCTCGCGGAGCTCGGGACCGCTGCTGCGATATATCTGGGTGGCCTACGCCGGCGCGGCGCTGCTGCTGTGGCTGGCGGTGGCGGTTACCGGCGCGCCGGTGACAGGGTTCCCGCTCCGCGCGTATATCATGGTCCTTGCGCTGGCGCTCGGTCCGCAGTTGCTGGGCCACGGCGCGTTCAACTACGCAGTTCGCCGGCTCTCGGCAACCGTAGTGGCGGTGGCAATCGTCGGGGAGCCGATCGGTTCGGCGATCCTCGCGTTCTTCTTGCTGGACGAACGGCTCGTAAGTGTCGTTGTCAGCGTTGGCGGTCAACTGGTGGCATTCCCTATTCAGCTATTCGGTCTCACGGTGTTGGTGGTCGGAATCGTTTCGGCTACGCTCGATGAACAGCGTCGAAAACGAGCTGCGATCTCGGATCCGCTTACTCCCCGGTAACCGGATCGTGTAAGCCCCGCGGTAGAACCTGAGAGCAAGGGGACTTTCTCATGCAGACTGATACCCACGGGTTTCTCGATAACCTGTACAGCGGAGTGCTTCATCACGATCAGTGTTTCATGAACCTTAATACCGTCGATGAGGCGCGGGTCGCCGAGCTCGTGGAGGAGCTACGGGCGGCAACCGCCGGTTATCGTCCGGCCGACCTTGAAGCGCAGGGAGCGGATTCCCAATGAGCGGATGGACCGAATGAAGCCGATCGGTCTGTTTGGGCTGACCATTGCGAGAGAGTTCGGTGGACTCGGGCTGTCGTTGCTGGAGTACCTCCGTGTGGTCGAGGAGATCGCGCCGGCCGATGCCTCCCCAAGGCTGCTTCAGGCGAAACGGTTTTTCGCGTATGCGTTGAGTGAGCCGCAGATCGGTTCCGACGCGCCGCAGGCCACCGGTGGCGAACGGCGCTGGAACGCACTCACCGTTTGGTGTTCAACTGTGTTTCCTCAGAAGCGCCGGGGTCATAGAAGAAGCGATTCCGGCTTCCGAGCTCGCTCAGCATTGCACTCGGGGTATAGCGCTTGCCGAAACGACGAGTGTACTCCGCCATGGTCTTGATCACTTCGGCCGGTTCGAGCTCGTCCGCCCAGCGGAGGATTCCGCCCCGGAACGCCGGGAATCCGGTTCCCATTATCAGGGCCATGTCTAAGAACTGTGGTGAGGCGACGATGTTGTCCTCGAGACACCGTGCTGCTTCGTTCAGCATCATGTACAGCGGCCTGCGCAGGATGTCTTCGTTAATGAGGTTAGACCGGATCGGAAACTTGCGGCTAATGCGGGTGATAAGCTCGCCGTTCGGATGCGCTTTGGTGCCCGCACCGTATATGTAGAACCCTTTACCGCCTTTACGGCCCTTGAGCGCCATCTCCTCAGTTACCATGGCGAGCAAGCTGCTGGGGCGCATCCGTTCGCCGTAGGTGCCTGCAAGCGTCTCGATCATTTCGTAGACAGCATCGATGCCGATCTCGTCAATCCACCGGAACGGTCCCATCGGCATACCGTATTCGGTGAAGACGCGGTCGACCTGGGCGAACTCCACGCCTTCCTCAACCAGCACCGCTGCTTCGTTGAGACACGGAACTAGCATCCGGTTCATCAAGAATCCGGGACAGTCGCCTACCACTATGGGCGTCCTACCGAGCCGTACCGCCAGATGAGCAAGACGCCGCAAGGTCTCGCGGTCGGTTTGCTCACCGGCAACGATCTCGACCAGCGGCATGCGGCTCACCGGTTTGAAAAAATGCATCGCTGCGAACCGGTGCGGGTTTCGCATCCCGGCGGCTATTTTTGCAACGGTCAGCGATGAGGTGTTGGTAGCGATAACGGTTTCCTCGTGCACCTCCACCTCCAGCTCGGCGAGCACGGTGCGCTTCAACTGCAGGTCTTCGGCAACCGCTTCAATCACGATCTCGGCCCTACGCAACGGCCGGTACCCCAGCGTGCCGGTAATGTAGTGCATTTTCCGCCGGGTCTCGCGCTCATCAAGCTTAGCGTGCTCGCCCGGCTCTCGGTAGATCTCCGCTGCGCGGCGGTAACCATCGGCGATCCGGGGCCACTCCAGGTCTTTCATGGTTACCGGAATCTCGCTGTTGGAAAACAGCCATGCGATACTGCCGCCCATGACTCCCGCTCCGAGTACGGCGGCTTGTTTCGGTTTCTGCGGTACAACACCCGAGGAAAGGATCGCTTGGTGCCTGAGCTCCGCTTGCGTCAAGGCCAACTGAATGAGGTTCTTGGTAACTCGTGAGGGAGCAAGCTCGCCGAACGCCTCGCATTCGAGCGCGAGGCCACGGTGCAGATTGGTATTCGTACCCCTGCGCACCACCTCGAGCGCTTGCAGCGGCGCCGGATGATGGCCTGCGGTACGCTTGAGCACCTCGCGCTTGCAACGGTCGTAGATTATGCGCTGACCCGGCGGGGTCCTCTCCCACAGGCGTGTGGCGCGCCCGCGCGAACGGCGGCGTTTTTCGATCGCTGTGCGCCTGCGGCGCTGACCCAACTCCTGGACGAACCGGTCCACCGTCTCGTCGAGAAAAGCCTCGGCGGCCAAGCGGTCGACCAGACCGAGCCTGTAGGCGCGTTTTGCGTCAATCTGCTTGCGCGAGAGGATTATAGGCAGCGCCTGCGCCGTTCCAATGAGCCGCGGCAGCCGCTGCGTGCCGCCGAAAGCGGGAAGAATCCCGAGGTTAACCTGCGGCAGCCCGAACACGGTTTCGGGTTCGTCGGTCGCAACGCGGTAGGAACAAGCGAGCGCCAGCTCAAGCCCGGCGCCGAGGCACGCGCCGCTTATCACCGCTACGCTGGGGAACGGGAGTGCTTCCAGGCGATCCATAATCTGCTGTCCGGCGGCGCATGTGTGCTCGGCAGCGGCAGCGGTAGTTATGCGCCGGAACTCGGTGAGATCGGCGTCGGCGATGAAGACGTTTGGTTTCGCGCTCTTGACGATGAGTCGGGTGATCTCCTTGCGTGGGCGCAACTCGCGCAGCAGGTCGTTGAGCTCTTCCAGCGTCTGCGCGCTTAGGATATTGGTCGCTTCGCCGGGAAGGTCGAACAGCAACTCGGCGGTGCCGTTATTCGCAACCGTCAGCTTCCAAGCATTCGCCATCACGCTACCTCCAGCATCATCGCCGCGCCTTGCCCTCCGCCGACGCACAGCGTAGCCAAACCGGTGTTCGCTCTGCGTCGGCGCAACTCGAGCAGCAGGTGCAGAACCAGCCGCGTTCCGGTCATGCCCACCGGGTGCCCCAGCGAGATAGCGCCGCCCTGCGGGTTGAGCCGTTCGCGGTCTATTTCTCCCAGTGCGTGCATACGATTGAGGTACTCACGTGCAAACGCCTCGGAGCGGAATGCGAGCTCATTCGCGATTACGACCGCGGCGAATCCCTCGTTGAGCTCTATCACATCGAAATCCTGCAGCTCGGCGCCGGTGTGCCCGAACATTCTCGCAGTCGCGTACGCGGGACCCAGTCCCATCCGCTGCGGGGCCAAGGCAGCGTACGCATACGCGCGCAGGTATCCCAAGGGCTCCACCCCGCGCTCTCTCGCGCTGCTTTCGCGCATAAGGGTCAGCGCTGCAGCTCCGTCGCTTATCGGGCTGGAGTTGCCGGCCGTAACGGTGCCGGTGTGGCGGTTGAAGTAGGGCTTCAGCTTCGCCAACTGCTCAATGGTTTGATTGCGGCGCGGTCCGTAGTCCTCCAGCTGTATCTCGGCGTACTGCGGTAGGATCGGTATCGGAATGATTTCGTCCGTGAACAGCCCCTGCTCTCGGGCGGCCACCGCTCGCCGGTGGCTCAGCAGCGCGTACTCGTCTTGTTGGTGCCGTGTAATCCTGAACTCCCGCGCCAGCAGCTCAGCGGTGTCACCCATCATCATACCGATAATCGGATCGGTGAGCCCTTTTGTTACACCGGTTTCGGGCTTGAGCAGACGCGGCCGGAAGCTTGCCAGCGCTCGCAGACGCTCACGGAGCGTCTTGGAAGACTTCACGCGTGTCAAGAACTCGGTGTACTCGCTGCCGAACATCAGTGGGACCTGACTCATCGACTCGGTACCGCCGGCGATTACGATCTCGGCTTCACCGAGCAGGAGCTTGGCCGCGGCGCTCGTTATCGCTTCCATTCCGGAGGCACAATTGCGATGTACGGTATAGGCCGGCAGCGAGCGGGGCAAACCCGCTTTGAGAGCGATCACCCGCGCGATGTTAGGCGCGTCCGGGGGGTGCGCGACGTTTCCAACTATCACCTCATTGTATTCGGTCGGGTCAATTCCGGCTCGCGAAACAGCTTCCTTGACCGCAAACGCGCCGAGGTCGTCGGCTGGTATGTCCCTCAGTGGGCCGTGGGCTTTCGCCATCGGCGTTCGCGCGCCGCTGACGATCGCAATGCGCTCGGTCATAGCTCGAACTCCTGTATCTCCATTTCCCAGGCCTCTTGTTCAGCGTACATCTCCTCAATCAGATCGCGGTACTTAGCCTCTATGGCCTGCCGGTGGACTTTCATTGTCGGTGTGAGCTCACCCGAGTCTATGCTCAGCGGACGCGGAAGCAGGCGAAAGTTTTCGATGCTTTCGCAGTGATGCAGCTGATCGTTCACGTCGTGGATAAACTCCGAGAGGTCCACGGATAACACCTCGGACTGCAGGAACTCCTCGTCCGACATGTGCGGCATCTTCAGCGTCCGCTTGTGCTCGGTAACACCGTCGGGGTCGGGAAACAGCAGTACGGTTACAGATACGCGGCCGTCGGCGATCACAACGGCTTTGTCCACTACCGGATGGCGCGCCAAGCGCTGCTCAATCGGTACGGGCGGTACGTACTCCCCGGTGGACTTCTTGAAGATCTCCTTACGGCGCCCTTCGATTGTGAGGTATCCCTCAGCATCCAAGTGGCCGAGGTCGCCGGTGTGCAGCCATCCGTCGGAGTCGATGGTTTGTGCGGTCGCCTGTTTGTTATTGTGATACCCGCGCATGATACTCGGTCCACGGGCGAGGATCTCGCGGTCTGCGGTGATCTTCACCTCAACTTCGGGGAACGGCAGGCCCACAGTGCCGATCTTATTGGCCGCGGGGTAATTGGCCGCGATCACCGGCGATGCCTCGGTCAGCCCGTAGCCCTCATAGACCGGTAGCCCGATGTTCCACAGAAAGCGCGCGATGTCCGCTTGCAGCGTCGCCGCGCCCGAAATGACTATCCGAAATCTCCCGCCCAGCGTGTCGAGAAGCTTGCGGTAGACAAGAGCACCGTATAGCCGGTCGGTCAGGCGCGGCGGTTCATTGGGTGGCTTGGTTTCCGCGCGCGCGCGCGCGCGGCGCGCTATGCGCCCCGCGACGCCCACCCAGCCGTCGATCTCCGCATGCAGCTGGAGGCAGGCCTTCTCAAGCATACGCGGCACCGCCGTCATGACCGTAGGTTGCAGCTCGCGGATCAGTTCAGGAAGCCGCTTTGGGTTGTGCGCGAAGTACAGCGGCACTCCGTTCGCGAGGTAGAAGTAGCTCACCATCCTTTCGAATATGTGCGCGAGCGGCAGGGCGCAGAGTGCACGGTTCTCGGACGGCGCCAACGGGTACAGCCGCGCGGCGCCGCGTATCTGGCTTACGATGTTGCGGTGTGTGAGCTCTACCCCTTTGGGGAGCCCGCTGCTGCCGCTGGTGTAGCTAATAGTCGCGAGCGCGTGCGGCTCAACCGCCCTACGAAGCTCATGGAACAGCGCCGGCCGTTCTTCGTCGAGCTTGGCGCCGTCCTGCAGAAGTTGCTCAAACAGATCGTCACCGCCCTCAGGCAGGCCGAAGGTCACGACGTTTTGCAGGCGCCTCCCGCCGGTCTTTCTGACCATCGGCAGTTCCCCGACGCTGCCGACGAAGATGCTGCGCATCCCGGAGTCTTTGATCTCATGCGCCATGCTCTCTGGTGATATACGCGTGAACAGCGGGACCGTGACCGCGCCAAGCGACATGATCGCGAGATCTACCAGCAGCCAGCTCGGCGAAGACGGTGCGATTAACCCGACCGGCTCACCTGGCTTCACGCCGAGTTCGTACAGGCCGAGTGTAAGATGCCGCACACGACGCCCGAGCTCCGCCGTGGTAACCGGCACCCAGCTGCCGCTGACGTGCCGGTGCAGCGCCGCCGCGTTTTCGTTGCGCCGTAGTGCGTACTCCAGCAGGTCCGGTAGTGTTTCAAAAGGCTGCATTGCTCGTACCCCTTGCTCAGAATAGCACGCGTACGCTCTGATTGGCGATTGCTGTTTCGGTTGAGTTGCCCTGCCGCTGGACGATGAGGTAACCTTCGCGTTAGCTTTTCTGCAGCGAGATGTAATTCGGAAGGCTGCAATGGTGAGGTCGTGGAGCTGCTTAAGACGATTGTGATCGTACCGGTTGGCATGATCGGAGGAGTGTTGTTTGTGGCTATTATTGGACTGATTCTGCAGGCGGATCGGGTGCAAGAGCATCCGGCGCTTGCGCGCTACCCGAAACCGGCGATCATCGGTCATCGCGGGGCACCGGGGCACGCCCCGGAAAATACGATCGTTGGCTTCGAGCGGGCGCTTGAGCTCGGTGCTGACGTGCTGGAAATGGACGTCCGAATGACGCGCGACGGTGAGCTTGTGGTGATGCACGACCCCACGGTAGACCGGACCACCGACGGCAGCGGCCGGATAGCCGATCTCAGCTGGGAGGAGGTCCGGGCGCTGGACGCCGGACACTACTACATTACCGGGCGGTTTGAGTCTCCGTATCGCGATCGGGGTGTAGGGGTGCCGAGCCTTCGAGAGGTGTTCACGCACTTCCCGGACACGCAGATTATGCTGGAAGTCAAACCGAGCGGCGCAGAGGTGGCGGTTGCGGTCGCCGGCCTGGTCAAGAAGTTCGACCGTGCGGACCGAACGGTCGTAGCTTCGTTTTACACGCGGCCCACCACGGCGGTTCGCGAGCGCGCACCCGAGATCGCAACCGGCGCAACGCGGCGAGAGGTCAGCCGGTTCGTGGGGCTTAGTCTGTTTCGGCTTACCGGATTCTACAGCCCGCCCTACGAGGCGCTCATCGTGCCCGAGCGCACCCGGAGAGTGTACGTGACGAGCCGGCCGCTGAGACGCGCGGCCGCCGAACGCGCGCTGGCGCTGCTTGTCTGGACGGTCAATCAACCGACTCAGATCCAGCGGCTGCTGCGGCAGGGGGTGGACGGAATCGTAACCGATTACCCCGACCGAGTCCGCGAAGCGGCAGAAAGCCAGGGCTTGCGATGATGCCGGCGTTGTGGGCAGCGGCGGCTCCGCTGAGTCGATTCCTCCTGCCGTAACGGCCTGGCGGTATGCCCCGCCGATACAAGAGACGGTACGCTGCAGCGCCGGCTGAATTGTTGACAGCGAAACTCGGGATGACTACGATGAGCTTATAGCCATGACAACAATACGCCCTGACAGAGATCTTGCCGCCGTCCTGAATACGGTGGAACGGCCGGAGCGCTACATCGGCGGAGAGGCCGGGCAGGTGGCAAAACCGGAGCCCGAAGCGCTCACGGTTGCGATCTGTTTTCCCGATCTCTATGAGATCGGAATGTCGAACAGCGCCATAAGAATTCTCTATACCCTGTTGAACGCAATCCCGGGGGTTCGCTGCGAGCGAGTGTTTGCCCCGGCCGCGGATTTCGAACGGGCGCTTGCGGAGTGCAATACTCCGCTGTATACGCTCGAAAGCGGGGTTCCGGTACACGCGTGCGACGTCATCGCGTTTTCGGTGGGCTGCGAGCTGTCGGCCACCAACGTGTTGGCGGTGCTTGAATCCGGCGGTGTGCCGCTGCGTGCAGCCGAACGCAGCGAAGACGACCCGATCGTCGTGGCCGGGGGTCCGGGTCTCTCGAACCCACGGCCGTTCGAGCGGTTTTTTGACGCGGTGTTTCTCGGGGAAGCGGAAGGTGAGGTGCCGCGGATGGCCGAGCGCTTGGCTGCGCTCAAGCGAAGGGGCGCCGCACGTGTGGAGTATCTGCGGGTGCTGCAAGACAACCCTCACGTGTGGTACGCCGGGCGTAGTACGCCGGTACGCCGCGCAATCTGGAACGAGTTCGGCAGCGCGGTAAGCATGGTGCAGTTCCCGCTGCCGGCCTTCAAGGTGGTACAGGACCACGGCGTGATCGAGATTATGCGCGGCTGCCCGCACGGGTGCCGGTTTTGCCAGGCCGGTATGTATTACCGTCCGTATCGCATGAAATCAATCGGAGCGATCATTGCCGAGGCCGATCATTTGGTCTGCAACTACGGCTATCGCCGCATAACGCTGTCCTCCTTGAGCTCGGGCGATTACACCGCCGTTGCACAGCTGGTTAGCGTGTTGAACCGGCGCTACGGCGGGATGGGCGTTTCGTTTCAGCTGCCGTCGCTACGCGTGAGCTCGTTTACGCTTCCGGTCTTGGAACAGCTCTCGACGGTGCGGAAGTCGGGTCTAACCTTTGCGGTTGAGACCCCCACTGAGCGCGGTCAAGCGGCGATCGACAAGCAAGTGTCGCTGCCGCGGACGATTGAGATCCTCAAGCAGGCGAAAGAGGCGGGTTGGCGGAGCGCCAAGTTCTACTTCATGCTGGGTTTACCGCTTCCCGGCCGAGACTCTGAGGTTGAGGATATCGGCGAGTTTGTCGCCGAGGTTCGAAGAACGGTCAAGATCGATGTGCACCTCGCAGTCAGCGCTTTCGTGCCCAAACCGCACTCCCCGCTGCAATGGGCGCGGCAACTTGGAGAATACGAAGCGCTTGCACGTATCCAGGCCTTACGGCGCCGTCTTCCGCGAAGCGGTGTCAAGCTCACCTACAACTCACCGTTTCAGTCGATGCTGGAGGGGATCATCACGCGCGGAGATGAGCAAGTCGGCGCCCTCATTGAAGACGCGTACCGCGCCGGCGCTCGTATGGATGCATGGGACGATCATATCGATCGTGAGCTCTGGCGTGAGGTCTTTGCCCGGGCCGGAGACGAGCCTGAACGGCGCTTGCTTGAGGCCCGTGACCCTGATGAGGTGCTCCCGTGGGACGTGGTCCACGCCGGTGTTGCCAAGCGCTATCTGCAGCGCGAATGGCAGCGGTGCTTGGTGGGGCTTCGCAGTGAGCGCTGTGCCCCGGAATGCCCCGACCGCTGCGGCGTGTGTAATCAGGCGGTAGGCGTGCGTGAGGCAGAGACAATCGCACCCGAGAACGTTCCCGAGCTCAAGGCTATCGAGGGGGTTCTTGGGATAGCCGGGCGGGACGCGGTGCTGGTGTTCGCGTTCAGCAAGCGCGGTTCGGCGGCGTTTGTCTCACACCTCGGCCTGCTGCAAAGTCTGGGGCGCGCGCTCTCTGCCGGCGGGCTGCGACTGCACTACAGTGGCGGGTTCAACCCGCATCCCAAAATTGAGTTCGCCCAACCGCTCTCGGTCGGCGTTGCCTCCGAAGGTGAAGTCTGCCGAGTGCGCCTGGCAGCGTGGTACGAGCCGCAGGAGCTGTCGGCTGCGATTGGCCGCGTACAGGCGATGCTGCCGCACGGGGTCGAGATCCTGAGGTGGGAACTGTATCCGGCCTTCGACGACCGTGGGCGCAAGCAGCCGGCTCTGATGCAGGCGCTGCGTGCGGCGCGCTACCGTGTATCAACGCGGCGGGGTGCCGAGGTGTCGGTAAGCGAGCTATACGCGCTTTTAGAACCGTATGCGGGCATCATTGAGCAGGGCAAAAAAGGCAAGTACCTTGAGTTCGTGCTCGACGGCGGCAATAATGCTCCGCCCGGGGCCGCCAAATTGTTGCGCAGGCTGCTCGGCGATTATCGCTTCTTGCAGGTAAAGGTGCAGCGGATGGCCTGCTATGCCGGTCCCGATCGACTCGATTATCTCACGTATTACCGAGCGTTCACGGACGCGGGAGTGGTCTACCAGTAGTACCCGTCGTTGTAGAACACGCGCCGATGGCGATGGAACTTCTGCAGATAACGTCGCCTCCCGGCAGCGGCGAACACAAACCCGAACACAAAGCCCCCAATGTGCGCGAAGTATCCGATGCTGCCGCCCACACCGCTGGCTATGGCAAGCGCGCCGGAGAAAAGCTGTAGCAGAGCCCATATCCCCACAAACAAGTATGCCGGCAGCCTGGCGGGCAACAGAAAGAACCCAATCGGGATAATCGTGAGCACTCGTGCCATGGGGTAGAGAATGATGTACGCTCCAAGCACCGCCGATATCGCACCCGAAGCCCCAATCAACGGGACCCCGGAGGAGTCCGGCATGAAGACCGTTTGTGCGAACGCCGCTACCACACCGGCAATAAGGTAGAACACAGTATAGCGAATATGGCCGAAGGCGTCTTCAACGTTGTCGCCGAATACAAACAGGAACAGCATGTTGCCGATGAAGTGTATAAACCCCCCGTGCAGGAACATACTGGTGAAAACCGTGCTCCAGTGCGCCACCGGCGCATCGAAAAAGCGTTGTGCGATAAACGCGTATTCCATGACGAACGCTTCAGCCTGCGGTAGCGGCAGCCGCACTTGATGCACAAACACCACGGTGTTGATCGCGATGAAGGCGGTGGTGACGAACGGGAAGCTTTTGCTCTGCAAGTAATCCTTAATCGGCAGCATCGGCGGCAACCTCTCTTCTTCATCTTAGCGCTATCGACGATACGACCACCAGTATGTCCCGCTTGCGGCCGGTTTGCAACCTCGGCCGCTCCGCTTCCCGCGCCCTGTACAGATAGCCGGAATCAGACCGTGCCGCTGCCACTCGACCGGCTGCACGGCAGCATCTCCGGTCAAAAGCCGCCGTGTTGACGACTCTCACGAGCGACCGCTATAGTGGCCCGACGAAGGGGGCATACATGGGAGTTCATACATATCGTGCTCAAGTTGACCTTGAACAGGGCCTGCGATGCCGCGCGACCGCAAGTGGTTTTGAGGTAATAATGGACGAGTCGAAGGCGCTCGGAGGCACCGACAGTGGTATGACGCCGCTAGAACTGCTGTTGAGCGCTCTCGGCGGATGCGTGGTGATCACCGCAAAGGCACACGCGCGGCGTGTGGGTGTGACGCTTAGCGGTTGTCAGGTCTCGATTGAGGGAGATCTTGATCCTGACGGTTTCATGCTGAAACGAGACGATGTGCGCAGTGGGTTCCAACAGGTGCGCGTGACAATGCAGGTGGCCGGCGAAACCTCGGACGAGAAGCTAAGCCGGCTAATGAAGCTGGTAGAGCGCGTGTGTCCGGTTTCCGACAGCTTGCGGGGCGTGGAGGTGGTCGCGCACGCAAGGCGAGGCGAATAAGGAGGGGAGCCATGCAGGTAGCGGTGTTGAGCGATATCCACGATAACATCTGGAATCTCGAGACGGCCTTGAAGCAGGTTGCCGGCGAAGGGGCCGAACGCATGCTGTTTCTCGGTGATTTTTGTGCACCGTTTACGCTTGCGCAGATCGGTGACGGTTTTTCGGGTCGCATCGACTGTGTGTTCGGAAACAACGACGGCGACCCGTTTCTGATCACCCGTGTCGCTGGGAATTACCGGCAGGTACATCTGCACGGGCCAATTGCTGAGCTCGAGATTGACGGCAAGCAGGCGGCGATGCAGCATTATCCCGAGATCGCTCGTCGCCTGGCCGAAAGCAGCGCTTACGAGGCGGTGTTCAGCGGGCACGATCACAAGCAGTATCAACAGCAGATCGGGAAGACGCTATGGGCCAACCCAGGCGAGGTAATGGGGCGTTTCGGCTCACCAAGCTTCGGCATGTGGGATACCGTGTCGGGGCGCTTCCGCCATGTCCCGATCGGATGAACGCTCACAGGTGGTCGCAGTTTCGGAGAGCTCGGCCCGGCGTCTGAGCTGCTATGGTGGATTGCATCTGGCATGTGAGCCGCTGTGGTGCTATAATCGCCCGCATGGTGCGAGACAACGAGAAACCCGCGCGGCTGTGGGCTGTGGTGCTGATGGCTATTCTGACGGCCGGCGTGGTCGCCGCCTGCGGCGGCGTTGGTGCTATGCCGCCCGACTACGTCGGCGATGCCTCGGATGATGATCAGCGGGCCGATCAGCGTACAGATGAGGACGAGGAGCAAGCGGCCGAGCCTGTGCTGCGCGAGCTGGCTTCCGGACTCGCGGCGCCGGTAGCGCTCGAGCAGATTGAGTCCGGCGGGCCGATACTCGTGGCGGACCAGGCGGGACTGTTGTATGTGCTCGATCCCGAGCACGGGTTGCACAGCGACCCGTTCTTAGACCTGCGGTCGCGCATGGTCGAGCTTCGACCGGGCTTTGATGAACGCGGGCTGCTGGGTCTGGCCTTGCATCCGCAGTTTCCGGAAGACCCGCGGGTCTTCCTCTACTACAGCGCGCCACTGCGCAGCGAGGGACCCGACGGGTGGGACCACAGCAGCTCGGTGTCCGCATTCGAGCTGCAGTACGACGGCGAAGGAACGGTGCAGGTTGATCCCGAGAGCGAACAGGTCATCATAAAGATCGATCAACCTCAATTCAACCATAACGCCGGGGTCTTGCGGTTCGGTCCGGACGGCTACCTGTATATCGCGCTTGGTGACGGCGGGCTCGGCAACGATCAGGGGCCGGGGCATCCGGAACGCGGGCACGGTCAGGATATCTCCACGCTGAAAGGCAGTATCCTGCGTATCGACGTTGATCGCGACAGGCCGGACGGTCAAGGCTACGCGATACCGGAGGACAATCCGTTTGTCGGTAAACCTGGGGCGCGTGATGAGATTTACGCATACGGCTTGCGCAACCCGTGGGGTATGGCGTTTGATCGCGAGACCGGTCGGCTTTTCGCGGCCGATGTCGGGCAGGAGCTGTTCGAGGAAGCCAACATCATCGAAGCCGGGGGCAACTACGGTTGGAACCTGCGTGAGGGGTTGCACTGCTTCAGCCCCGACTCGCCGCGAGATCCGCCGGCGGACTGTGCCGAGACCGGCTATCGCGGCGAGCCGCTGATTGATCCCATCCTCGAGTATCGCAACTACCGGAGCTTCCCTGACGAACCGGATGCGTACGGCGTCTCCATTATCGGCGGGATGGTGTATCGCGGGTCTCAGCTGCCGCAGTTGCGCGGCCGCTATGTTTTCGGCGACTGGGCGACTACGCCGCGAAGCGGTGAAGGCCGACTGCTGATCGCAGAACCGGCGGAGGACGATTCGGAGCCGTGGACGATTGAGCCGCTTGCGGTGGATGGGGTCGAAGACGGTACTATCGGTACGCATATCTTCGCGTTCGGCGAGGACCTCGACGGGGAGCTGTACGTGCTTGTGAACGATACCGTCGGCCCCAGCGGCGAAGGCGGTCGGGTACTTCGGCTCGAGGTTAAGAGATAGCGACTGGACCAAAGCTTGTGCTGTGGGGCCACGCAAATAGCCGCGCGCGCGAACTTTAGCGTTTCCGGGTGCCCGCAAGCTCCGGAAGCTGAAAGTGCGTCGGCTAACTCCCGCGCCGCCATGCGGTTAGCCGGATACTCACCACAGGCATCGGTCCAGTCGCTGAGGTGCTCCCTGAGGCGTGCCGCGCTGCCGTGCTCGAGGATGCCCAACGAGAGCCCTCAGGTTCGTCTACAGCAAGCGGCCGATGAGCTCGCGATGCTCCGGGAAGCGGTCGCGCAGCTTTTCGGCGCCCGCCATCGTGAAGTCAGAGAACTGAAAGCCCGGCGCCACCGTGCAGCCCACGAGCGCGAAGCCGTGGTGTTCCGCCACAGTTACCCCGAACCATGTCTCAGCGGGAACAACCACCTGAAACTCCTCGTTTTCGCTTCGTTGGGCACCGAGGCGCAGCTCGCGGTAGACGCCGGTCTCCTCGAATAGGTGTAGCCGTAGTCCGTTGCCCTCGTAGAAGTGCCACACCTCATCAGAACGCAAACGATGCAGCCGTGAGACCTGGTCGCCGGGTAGCAGGAAATATATCGCGGTGCTGAATGCGCGGTCGCTGTTGTAGCGTTCGGGCAACGCCGCAGCCGCGATTAGTTCGGAACTGCAGTAGGTTTGCCGGAAATAGCCGCCCTCGGGGTGCGGTGCGAGCTGCAGATGCTGAATGAGTTTGCGGGCGTCTTCATTCATGGGCTGCAAATAATCGCCCGGCGAGCTCCGAGAAACCCGCCCCGCCGCGTGCTTCGGTCACCCATTGCGGCTCGGCCGATATGCGGTCGGCAAACTCACGCACATTCGCAACCCCCACCGAGTTGGGGAAGTAGCCGAACATCGGTGCATCGTTGGGAGAATCACCACAGAACACAATCTGTTCCCGGTGATTCTGAAGCTCGATCCCGAACGCGTCTTCGAACAGAACCTTGGTCATGGTCAGTTTATCGTAATCACCGAACCACCCGTTTACGTGGATTGAGCTGATCTTTGCGTGTGCGCCGGCCTCTTCGAACAGGCGCTGAATACGCTCAACTGCTTGTCTCGGAAGGGGGGCTACATCCTCGGTGAAATCAATTGCGAGATCGGCCTCGCGATATGCTTGGTCGGCCGCGATTGCGCAGCCGGGGACTTCGCGCAGTATGTGCTCGCCGAGCCGGGTCAGTTTCTCGCGGTCGGTGCTGCGCTGTTCGGGGCTCTTGGAATAGCGTCGATACATGCGTCGTTCGCTACGGTCATAGCGGAAGTACATCGCGCCGTTTTCGCCTACTACACCTTCTACCGGCCACATACGCGCAATGTGATCGCACCATCCGGCCGGCCGGCCGGTAATGGGCACCACCGAGATACCGGCGGCGGCCAGCCGCTCGATTGCGCTATACGCGCAGGCCTCCAGGATACCGTTTGTCGTCAGCGTGTCGTCGATGTCGGTGAGGACGTAACGGATCGCCTTACGGTCCGGCGCCGGAAACGCGCTCACCGGCTGCATACGGGTCTTGCTCTTGCGGCTCTGCATACCGTGCTCATTCCTTTGTTGCGTTTGTACCGTTGTGATTAGATGGTCTGCTGTTCGAGTCGCTGGGTCTGGACGCGGTCAAGGTGGGCGCGAACGCCTTCAGCCTCATGTTCAATTCCCAAGTCCTCGTACAGGTTTATGGCGTCTTGATAGGCGCGTTCGGCTTCGCCGAGGTCTTCGCGTGCTTCGTGCACGACTCCGTGTACGACGTAAGCCTGCGCCAAACGGCGCATCGACTGTGAGGCCCGCAGATGGTCGATTGCTTGCGAAACCATCTGTTCGGCTTCATCGAGTCGTCCGAGTTGCAGCAACACGCGTCCAAGCTCAGTTCCGGCCATACCTGCTCCTGCACGCGAACCGATGCCCGCGAAGTTCTCGATCGCGTTCTCGAGATACTCAACCGCTATGCCGGGCCGCCTCAGGTTCACGTAGGTCAAGCCAAGGTTGAACGAGGTGTTTGCATAGCCGTGCGGGTTCCCCGACTTCTCGTATTGCTCTGCGGCGCGCTCGTAGTATTCGATCGCCGTCTGGGGGGATTCCAGCCCGATGTGGTAATTCCCGTAGGTGCGGTACACGCGGCCGAGTCCATCGGCGTCCCCGCTATCAGCATAGATCTCTTCCGCCCGATCAAGAAGCTCGGGGATTTCTTCCATGCGGCCGAGCTTGTATCTCAGCATCGCCGCTTCGGCGAGGATGTCGGCGAGCAGCATGTCGTCGGTGATATGTTTTTCGCGCTCTAGTACCTGGTTCACCGAAGACAACGCCGCCTGGAGCATGCCGTAACCATGTTGAAAGTTGGAGAGCGTGAAACGGGCGAGGAGTTCTTGCTCAACAGCCCCCGCCGCGGCGAAGGCATCGCCGGCTTGCTTCATCATGCCCATTGCTTCACGAATCTGGCCGGATTGGTATCGGATCACACCCAGCATCTGCAGGGCGTTGCCGTAGGGCTCCGAGCTCGGCTCGGTCCGCCCGCGTTCAACTGCGTACTCAACCGCCGCCACTGCGTCAGCCGGTCTTTGCGCTTCGAAGTAACGCCGGCCGAGCTCCGTGGCCGCCTCCACGGCCACTGTTGCGGTCTCTTGATCAAGTTGGGCGAGTGCTGCATCCAGACTGCGTTCCGACAGCTTTCGGGCAAGCGAGTCCGCATCAGTGTTTGCCGTCGCGATTCCAGCGACCGCCGAGATCAGAAAAAGAGCGCACCAGAATGTCACAATCCGCACCACACACCTCCTGAGTTCGGCATTGCGCATACTTCTATGATATCGCGCCTAAGCCTGCCGTGCGGCAGATTCGCCTCGTTGCAGTCATGCCGAATCTTCGCAGCTTTTAGGGTAGCGGTTCGCGTCAAAAAAAGCCAGTCCCTCGCGGGTCGTCGGGCCGCAGGTGTGTGCCTCGCCGGTGTGGTATCTTTGGTCCAGCGCAACCTATACGGGGGTGTGTTTTGTATCAACTACGGGGGAGAAATACGAATATGAGCGGCTATCGCGTGCTAATGCTTGTGGGCATTGTGGGACTCTTGATCCTTGGGCCGGGTGCAGTGTTTGCCGCCGGAGGGCGAGAGACCGCCGATAGCTCCGGCGCCGAACGCCGCGAACCTGCTCGTGTAACCGTTGGGGCCGAAGCGCGGGTGTCGTCCGTTCCGGACATTGCGCGGCTCACCGTTGGCGTGCGCAGCGCCGACACCTCGCTTGAGCGAGCCACGGCCGCAAACAACGCGCGTGTCGCGGCGCTGATTGCGGCGCTGACCGATTTGGGCATCGCCGATCAGGATCTGCAGACCATCGGGTATAGCGTGTACCTGCGCGAGCCGTCGCAAAACAGGTTTCCGGAGAACGCCAACGAGGAAGAACACGGTGAGTATCGCGTGAGCAACAGCGTGCGTGTCACCATCCGTGAGATCGATAGAGTCGGAGAGGCGATCAGCACTGCGACACGCGCCGGCGCGAATCAGGTTGGCGGTATTCGCCTCGAGATCGAGGACCCGGCACCGCTGACCGCGGAGGCTCGCCGGAAGGCCATGCTTTCCGCCCGCGTCAAAGCTGAGCAACTTGCCGCGAGTGAAGGGCTGCGTCTCGGACGGGTGCTCAATATCGCCGAACACGATCGACACACCGGTCAACCGGTGCTTCGCACTGCCGAGATGGCGGTAGATTCGGTTCCGGTCATCCCGGGGGAGCTGAGTTACAGTGTTCAGGTCTCGGTAGGGTATGAGTTGTTACCACTGGACTAAACCTTGTAAACAGCAACCTCCGCTCGCCCCCTCAACCCGCGCGGCAGTGGAGCGGCAGGTACTCCGCGTCGTACTTGAAGGCGGTAGGCAGCCGGCGATACCACACCGTGGCAAAGGTCCCCCACAGCGGCACCTTTGAGGCGAAGGCGCGCATTCTGCGGTAGTAGTGACTCACCGAAGCGATGCGCTGGGCGGGAATACCGGCAACCTGCGCATGGGTGGTGGTGTCTGCAAGCGGCTGGTTGATGCGAAAGCGCTTTTCGAAGTTGTGATACGCCGCGTATACGATAAACCGTTCGGCCGAGGCAGCGGCGTTTCGCGCAAAACACACCGTCTCGCGCGCGTGCTCGTGCAGATCCTTTCGCATCTCGCGGTCGAGGTAATTGGCGGCAAACAGCCGGTTTGCGTGCGTTCGCGGCTGCTTGGAGCTGGTGGTGCGGTGGGTGAAGCGCCGGCACCGGCGCCAGGAGCGCAGCACCGGGTGGGAGCCGAGCGCGCGGCGGTAGGCGCTGTGCTCATCGGTGTCGAGGATGAGGCGGTCGGCCGAGCGCTCGGCGGCCAGGCGCACGAGAAGCTCGCACACTTCGCCAAAGCTCTCGCTAAGTGGTTTGACCAGCATACGATAGAGCTCTTTGAGCCGCTTCACCCGCTGGCGCT
>PWQX01000093.1 GCA_003556605.1 Spirochaetaceae bacterium | reverse complement strand
ATCGAGGTTGATACGGCGCTGGTTTCAATCGGAAACGACTCGCATCCCCTGATCACCCAGACAACACCCGAGCTCAAGACCAACAAGTGGCGCAACATCATTACCGACGACAACGGGAAGACCTCTCTGGATCGTGTGTACGCCGGCGGCGACATCGTTCTCGGAGCGGCAACCGTGATTCTCGCAATGGGTGAAGGGCGCAATGCGGCCGTCGCCATCCACCGTATGTTGACCGGCACCGACGGGTAGCGTTCGTCTTTCAGCGGGCAATCGGCCCGCCCGCCGCGCTCGCTTCGGCCGGTCATGGGATTTCCGGCATGATCTCCGAGCGGTTTACCGCGAAGCGTTGCTCGGGCTATAATTACCCTATGGGCAAAATCATACTCGTTTCAAACAGGCTCGCTACTTCGGTCAAGGTGCGGGAGGGCGAACCGACGTTTTCGCCCAGTGTCGGTGGACTAGCAACCGGGCTGAGCTCACTGCATGCGCAGGAAGACAGCCTCTGGGTGGGGTGGAGCGGTGTCGCTGAGGATGACATTACCCCCGAGCTGTCACGGCGAATCGCCGCTTCCCTCCGCAGCGAACACAAGAGTGTCTCGGTCCCATTGACTCACGCGGATCTGGACCAGTTCTATTACGGCTTCTGCAACAACATCATCTGGCCGCTGTTCCACTACTTCCCGACGTATGTGGAGTACGACAACACCTTGTGGGAGTCGTATGTGGCGGTTAATAAGCGCTTTTTCGAGCAGGTTGCCGAGCTCATTGAGCCGGAAGACTACGTGTGGATCCACGACTATCAGCTGATGCTGCTGCCCGACTTGGTCAAGGACGCGTTTCCCGACGTCAAAATCGGCTTTTTCCTGCACATCCCCTTCCCGTCTTACGAGCTGTTTCGGCTACTGCCTTGGCGCCACGAGATTCTTACCGGACTGTTGGGGGCCGACTTGATCGGGTTCCACACCTACGACTACGCCCGGCATTTTCTCAGCAGCGTCCGCCGTATCACCGGGTTCGAGCACAATATGGCGAAAATTATGCGCGAGCATCGGCTCATCAAGGTTGATGTGTTCCCGATGGGTATCGACTACGAGAAGTACTCAACCGCACCCGATCGTCCGGAAGTCCAAGACGGTATCAAGCGCATGCGCTCCGAGCTCGAAGGTCAGCGACTGATACTGTCGGTCGATCGACTGGATTATAGCAAGGGAATTCTACAGCGCCTGCGAGCGTTCCAACGCTTTCTCGAGACACAGCGCGACTATCACGAAAAGGTCAGCATGGTGATGATCGTGGCACCCTCGCGAACCGAGGTCCCGCAGTACATTGAGCTCAAACGCGTGATCGATGAGCTTGTCGGCGAGATCAACGGCACCTACGGCACCATCAGTTGGACGCCGATTGTGTATTTTTACCGCGCTTTTCCGTTTGAGGAGCTTACTGCGCTGTATTACCTCGCCGAGATACTGCTCGTGACACCAATTCGCGACGGCATGAATCTCATCGCCAAAGAGTACATCGCCGCAAATACTCAGAAGCGTGGCGTTGTGATACTCAGCGAGACCGCAGGCGCTGCCCGTGAACTCGGCGAGGCGTTGATCGTGAACTCGAGCAACATCGACGAAATCGCCGATAGCATTCTCATAGCTCTGGAGTTGCCGCTGTAAGAACGCCGGCTCAAGAACGATCGCATGCATCGGCGTCTCAGCCGTTACAATGTAATGCAGTGGGCGCACGACTTCATGGATAAGCTTACGCAAACCGCTGATATACAAGGACCGCTCTTGGCTAAACAGCTCACCCGTACGGTGTTCGACCGAATCGTTACCGACTATCACAAAGCTTCACGGCGGCTCCTACTGTTGGACTACGACGGGACACTGACCCGTTCTACCGATCGGCCCGAACGGGCCGCACCCGATGAAGAGATCAAACGCATTCTGTCACGCCTCGGCGCCGTCAAGGCAAACGAAGTGGTTGTGATAAGCGGCCGTGGCAAGAGCTTTCTCGATGAGCATCTCGGCGAGTTGGATATCACGTTGATCGGGGCGCATGGCGTGTGGATGCGCGAAGCGGGGACCGAGTGGCGCGTGATCGAGCACATCAGCAACGAGTGGAAAGAAACCATTGAGCCGATCCTTCAACTACATGTTGATCGTACCCCGGGGGCGGCGGTGGAAGAGACAGAATACTCGCTTGCTTGGCACTATCGCCGGGCCGAGCCGGAGTTGGCCGCGGTACGCCTTGCTGAGCTCAAGGATGCCCTCCTCAGCCTTACGAGCAATCTGGACGTTTCAATCGTCGATGGTAACAAAGTACTCGAGATCAAGAATACGAACGTCAATAAGGGCCGCGCGGCCACCGCCTGCTATGCCAAAGACCAGTGGGATTTCGTGATCGCGATCGGCGACGACTGGACAGACGAAGACATTTTCACGATTCTCCCGAGCAACGCCTACACCATTCGCGTCGGCGCCGATGTTTCGAGTGCGACGTACTACTTGAAATCCGTCGCGGAGGTTCGCGAGTTATTGAGCGCGTTCAGCACCTAATGCAGCAATAGCGCGCCGAAGCCCGTGGCCGGCTCACGAAACACACGAACATCGTTAGCAGGCCGTAGAGAACGATAAGACCGCCACCGACTGAGCTCTCGTAAACCTTGCGGGATCCCGTCAGCAGCAGTTGCCGGGCGGCACGGCCGGCCAGCCGATGCTGATGAGCGCACTCTTGCCGGCTCCGAGAAAGCCGGTTATGACCTTGACTGGGATGCCGTTGATTCATCTATGTATCAAGGTACGGAGCTGTGTCCAACACGTGGAGGTCGAGAATTGCCTTTACACGCGCGAAATACTCCCGCAGAACGGTACGAATGCCCCACAGACGGGGGACCCCCTCCGCATTGTACCCAATTGCCCGTATTTCATACTGCGAGGCAATGTATAACGCGCGTTCGTTGTGAAACTTCTGCGATATGACTGTGATATCGTCTAAGCCGAAAACGCGCTTCGCGCGTGCGATTGAGTCGAGCGTGCTCAGACCGCCGTAATCCATGACGATCGCCTCTTCCGGCACCTGTCGAACCACGAGTGCATCACGCATCGCGGCCGGTTCATTATAGGAAGCATGCCTGTGATCGCCGCTGGCGATGATCGTATGAATACGCCCATTGTGGTAAAGCTCTGCAGCGGCGTCCAAGCGGTTTTCAAAGTAAGGATTGGGCTCACCGCTGCTCAAGAAACGGCTGGTTCCCAGCACAAGACCCACCTCCTTAGCCGGAACTCGCGAAGGGCTCGAATACAAGCGGTCCCGCGCCTCGTTGGTGATATAGAAATTCACGTAGAAGACGGCCAGTACTATTGCGAGGAGCGCCAGTTTAACGGTTAATACTGCTATGGTGAGGCGATTCTGAATCAATTCGTAGCGACGTTCCGTTGTCTTGAGTTCGCTGTATCGAGATGCGCGATGGTTACCTACCTTGTCCCCGCATGTGATACAGCGTTTCTGTCGCTTTCAAGCGTACAAACCGAAGGTACGCACCGTGACCGACGATGTCAAGCACTGCATCAATCACCATCACGTCGTCTATGCCATCGGTGGCAGCTGCGATGCGTTCAAGTGCCAACAATGACGCGTAGGCCAGGTTGTTGTCAGGGTTCTCACGACTATTCTGATTGCGCAGCATCTGCGCGATTGCGATGGTAACCTGATTGTCCTCATTTAACCCGATCAAGCCGAGAGCGTACACCGCTTCGGCGAGCACCATCGGCTCGTCATCATCGCGCAACACCTGGACCAACGCATTCCGAGCGTCTTCCCCGCCGATCTGGCCGAGCAGCTGCGCGGCAGATCTGCGGATTTCGGGGAAATCGTTAACAACCGTCGGGCTGCCCTGACGAACCTTGCGTCCGGTCCCTTCGAGTGCAAGTCCACGTAAGATCGGTACAATCTCGGGATGGTCGGGACTGACTCGCCCATCATCCAGTATCGCTTGCAGAGTTTGCAATGCAAGCCTCTTGTTTGCGCGCTTAGATGAGCTTGCTTGGCTGTCGATGATGCGAATATCGACGTCTTGTTCGAGATACAGATCTTCAATGGTCAACGGTCCGTCACCGTCGAGGTTTTCGGCCGGCGCTACCGCCGGAGTGAGCATCAACACCAGCAAAACAAGCGCCGTAGCAAACACGCGCAACATTCTTGCCCCCTTGTAAAGCGATCGCTATTCGCTACAAAGTTACTACTAATAATAATCAATTTTCCAGGTGGTTGCATCTCTTCTCAGCTGATACAAGAGAATCTTCTGATCTCCGACCGCCATAAGCGCTTCCACCCGGTCATCATCCAAGAAGCGCAGACCGTCCAGACGAGCCTCCGCCCTGCTCGGCACCACGACCGCTTCGAAGTAGTCCTGCAAACTTTCAAGCACTATCGACCGGCGTCGCAGAATCGGGCTCTCGGAACGGCGTCGCAATGTATCCGGGTCAGAATGCACCGCCACGAACTCGTCGGTCAGCAGCCCGCGCCAAGCGTCGTAGTCACGCTCTGCGATGATTTCATTCAGGTGTGCAATGACTTCTTCAACTTCTTCGAACGTTTCGGCATAGAGCTTTTCGCTCACCGTGTACTCCGGCTCCGGTGGTTCCTCTTCCGGCTCAGGGGCTTTCCGTGCAACCGGTTCTCTCTCCGTTACCTCGACAGCGGGCTCCGGCTCATCCTCCAATCGCTCATCAACTTCGCGGTCAAGAGGCCGCTCACCGGGCACAGGCGGCTGCAAAGGCTCCGCTTCGGGATGTGTTCGGCACGTCGCGGCCACGGCAACGAAAACCACGATCATCCCGACTGTTGCCGCAACCCGGCGCAAGCTCAGCCTAGTTGACAGATACAGTAGCCTTATCACTTCCGCAAGTCTCTCATGCTAGATATCCTATGCACACACCACCACGTCTGTCAAACAAAACAAACGGCT
>PWQX01000006.1 GCA_003556605.1 Spirochaetaceae bacterium | reverse complement strand
CTCTACGAGTCAGACGGGCATATCTGGTTTGGCGAAAACACGTTTACACCAAGCGCGGGGTTGGTTCGCTTCAGCCCACCTGAATTTGAGCGACGTCTCGGCGATATGCTGGCTTTGGATCTATGAACGAAACGCGTTGACACAAAGTGCACGCATCAGCTCTTGATCACAGTATTCTCGAATGTCCCTGCTTTCTGATCGACTCGATGTCTTTGAAGTATGGATACGCTCGGATACGGCAGGTGTTCCATTTCGTTGGCTTTTGATTCTCAATTGGTATTAAAACGGTAACACGTCGGTGATCCATGACTCATAGCTTTTCCGGTAATCCAGTTCGGCTTTTATGGACGGGTGGGTTGGATTCGACCTTCCGACTGCTGCAGCTGGTACAGACGACAACTGTCGTGATCGAACCGGTTTATGTAATTGATACCGGGCGTCGGAGTACCCTGCGCGAGATAGAAGCGATGGGTCGTATCAAGCGCATGATCGTTTCCAGGTACGCAGGGGCTGAGAAGAGAATCCTTCCTCATCGTTTTTGCTCAATTCACGATATCGCTGAAGATCAAACAATCATCGAGAGCTGGTGGCGAATAAAAGGTCGCTGCCACATCGGGACTCAGTATGATTGGCTGGCAAGGTTGGCGAAACAAGAGGAGCTTTACGGTATCGAACTTTGCTTGCAAGCGCGAGCTCACGATGATGAACCTGGTCGTGTCTGGTCTCCTCGCAAAAGCAATACCCTTTTGCGGCGCGACGATCTTGTCGGCAATTATCGAGTAATCGATGCCGTGATGTCTGATCGATATACTTTGTTTCAGTGTTTTCGGTTTCCCCTATTGGATATCACGAAACTTGAAATGAGCGATCACATGCTCTCGCAAGGGTGTCTGGATATCATGATGGAGACCGTGTTTTGCTTTGCTCCGATTAATGGCGCGCCATGTGGGCGGTGTAATCCTTGTCAGATCGTTATTAAAGAAGGTCTGGGTGGGCGTATGCCGCGCGCCACAATGCGGCGGCACTATCTTCTGCGGCTGCGAACAGCTCCCAAGCGAATTGCTAAGCGCATTCTAATGCCAAAGAAGACCTTCCAAGAATGCCTGTAAGAGCACTGGATGGTCATGCGGCGTATGGTGTGTATCGGCGCCATCGGACTCTGATGAGCGAGTGAGAATTCTCACTGGTGGAGAGGACTCTTACGTGTACATACCGAATGAAGGTCGAAGCGGATGGCGTCTGACCTCTACTCGTTTACCGATGTCTCCTCGCTGCACTGTGTGACCGGAAACATCGCTGTGATGCTCGGAGCTACCGGCACTTATCAGTTCGGGGCGAAAATGACGCTCGATGCGATCGGGTAGAGGAAACACCTTGAGCTGATGAACGCCGAACTGAATGCATCGGCCGCCCCGATACTGAAAACCCTCGCCGATTCAGCGGGCCCGGTTCTGACGGGTACCGAAGCCCCGACATTAACACGCCTTGTGAGCGGTCATGGAAGACAGTGAACATCGACAGTGTGAAGTGGACCCCCTTTTTCAAGACCACTCAACGAGGAGGCTTTTGCGCTGTAGGGGAAAATTGCTGCGACGCAAGATTGTTGATGGGTTATGTCTCGGCCAAATGCTGTCAGACGGTAGCGTGAGAAGGGCCGGCAGAGCGTCACATAATCCTCAAGGGTGTGAGTGGCGGTCGCACAGCGCAATCGCGGCGTGCTTTCGGGCATAGCTCGAGCGTTGCGGGCAGTCTCGGAGAGTAAGTGGTTTTGCTTCGCCGGAGCGCCCGGCGCGTTCAGGCGCTGCGGCGCACGAGGCTGCGAACGAGGTTGTGTTCGTTGCGTTGTGCCCGAGCGACCGCCATTGCACGCATCACCGAGCATGCAAAGCTCACTCGCATGCGCATCTTCTCAAGACCGCGGGTGGTGTGAAGCTCAGAGCCGAAGCTCCGGTCGATGAGGTCGTTTATCTGCTCTACAGCAGCGCTCCGCCAAGGCGTCGAAAATGCGGCGAAGCTCTGCGGCGTTCTGCTCATCCTCAAACAGCTTTGCGAGAAACCGCGTGTAGGCGCTCGGCGTCGGCACCGCCGACTTACCTTCGACGGCGGGGAACCCGCACATCAATCGCAATTGTCCGTTGCGCCAAAGCTCGCACCTGAGTGCTTCAATCGAGGGGTGTTGGAATACAACCGAGGCAAGCAGCGAGTTCCATACCGGGCGCACCGGGTAATCATCGCGACCGCAACTGCCGCCCTGCGCTTCAAGGCGCCGCATCAGCTCCTCGTCGGGCAAACTCTCGAACACGAGCATCAACCGTTCAAGGTCGCCAAGCTCCTCGATATCGCTCCAGCAAAAAAGTTGCTTCTGTGCTATACTGGCCATTGTTCGGGACGCGCCCCTTTTCGTTAGCGGGGGTTCTTGCTTTAACCTCAACCCTAACATAAACGGCGGGCGTCGGCCCGTTCTTTCGTTTCTCCCATGGGGTCAATTTTGTCGCGCCGCACACCAAAGACGGCTACTGGCGGCAAAAATCGCCCAATTCCGGGGTAAACGAAACTTTCCGGCCTTATAACTCTCCCTGCTGTGGTGCCTTACGGGGTACGAAAAAGGCTCGGATAACCTTTCTTGACTCTGAAGATATTCGGAGATCCGACAAGCTGGGCAGGATGATGGCAGTAGCCGGTGACACGAACCTCGTTGGTAACCAACGATGACAGACAAGATGACAGACAATCCGCTGGTTAGCGTCAAGATGATCACCTACAATCACGCCCCTTACATTGCTCAGGCTATTGAAGGTGTGTTGAGTCAAAAGACCGACTTCTCCTACGAGTTGGTGATAGGCGAGGATTGCTCGACCGACGGAACCCGCGAAATTGTCTTGCGGTACGCCGAAGCACATCCTGATATCATCCGCGTGATGACCTCAGAAAGTAACGTGGGGATGCGCGCGAACGGGCGCAGAACTACGCAAGCGTGCCGCGGCAAGTACATCGCGTGGTGCGAGGGTGACGACTATTGGCACCGTGACGATAAGCTACAACTGCAAGTTGCTTACTTGGAAGCGGGCGATGACTGCACACTGGTTCATTCGGACTGCGATTTCTACGTGCAGTCCACCGCGAGAAGATTCCCGTCCTGGGATACGCGGCGCGGTTTGGCGCCCCCCGAAACGCCAACCGTAGCCGCTCTGCTCAAGGGGGAGTACGCTATTAGAACATGTACTGCCTGCGCCCGATTGGAAACCGTTCGCGACCTCCTTGAATCGGACTCCGAGACTTACGGCTCTGTTAGGTTTCTCATGGGCGACACGCAGTTGTGGGCTGGGTTGATTTCGCGCGGCAAGACCCGCTATATTCCCGAATCGCTGGCCACCTATCGGGTGCTTGCCGAGTCAGCCTCCAGAAGCGGCTCTCATGTTCGACAACAACGCTTTTACCGCTCTGCGGTTGAACTCAGGCTGCACCTTGCTAAGAAACACGGTCTTCACGAGAGCGAGGTCACACAATACCGCCAGAAGCTGGCGAATCAGGACCTGGTTCTCGCGCTTTTGACCGCTGATAAGCAACTGGGCGAGGCCGGCTATAGGAGCCTCGAAACTCCGACCTTGCGACACAGGCTCTTGTTCCTGGCGTCGCGAAATGTTCTCCTGAATCGTATTGCGCGGCTCGCATGGCGCGTGAAAAGGATCCTGAAACTTGTATTACCGTCGGCGAGCAAGCTAAGAGCGGCCATCAATTGCGGTAAAGGCTTGGCTCTCGGGCGCAACAGAACGGGACGCAAGACTGGTGCTATCGCAATCGACGTTTCCGGTCAGTGCGCGCATGGGCAATCGCAAAGACAGGGCCCCGAATGACGAGCATGCCTTTTGCAGATCCTATTTATGTAACTCGCCCGTTTCTGCCTCCTCTGCAACAGTTCGCCGAAGGACTATCGGGCATCTGGGAAAGCCGTCAGCTGACCAATAACGGTCCGGTTTTGAAGCGATTTCGCAGCTCGTTGTCGCTCTATCTGCAAACCGAAAACGTAGCGCTTTTCAACAACGGCACGCAGGCGTTGCAGATCGGCCTGCAGACAATGAAGGTCGCCGGTGAAGTCATTACTACACCATTCACCTTCGTGGCCACAACGCACGCGCTGTACTGGAACAAGATCCGACCCGTGTTTGTGGATATCGAGCCGGATTACTACACGCTCGATCCCGAAAAGGTCGAGGCGGCGATTACGCCTTTTACAACCGCAATCCTGGCAGTTCATGTTTATGGACATCCGTGCCGGCTTGAGGCGGTGGAAGATGTGGCGCGCCGCCATGGTTTGCGCCTGATCTATGATGCCGCCCACGCCTTCGGTGTCACGGTCAACGAAACGTCGATTCCACGGTACGGTGACTCAAGCATGTTCAGTTTTCACGCTACCAAGCTGCTTCACTCCCTGGAAGGCGGAGCGCTGACATTTGCTGATCCAGCGCTGAAGGTGCAGGTTGACCTGCTCAAGAACTTCGGTTTCAAGAAGGAAATGGGAACCGCTACTGCTCCACGGTTCACTCCGCCTTCCGCTGGAAACCTGAGACGGTGGAACGTTTTGGCCCGTACACGGTGGCGGAATTCACGAACGCGCATGCCGCTGCATACATTCTGACTAGGGAGCAACTGAGAACGGCCATAGATTCCGGTGGGTTCCTTGTAGCCCCCCCACAGCGAGTTCTACGACCTGCTGTGTACGGCAGCGACGGATCCCTACACGCAGTGCTCCATGCGCAAGGTTGTCTGCATTTGTCATCTTGATCACTTTCTGCTCCACCATATGCCCAACAAGTACATCGGCAAGCTCGGTGTACCGCTGGCTGAGCTGCAACGTCAGATAGCCGCCCTGCAACCGCTCAACAGAAATGAGAGAGCTCCTAATCAGCTTTTCCCGACTGAGAAATCACCGCTTTCTTTGCGGCGGTACGATAAGCAGTACTATGAACCGCCTCGGCCCGAACTGCCCGCGTCACTGGATGATCGTAATAGCGTGCTTAGTATAGGATGCGGTTGGGGAAAGGCCGAACAAGAACTGCAGAATAAGGGCGTGCGAGTGACCGCTGTGCCGCTGGATTCGGT